>WLXB01000150.1 GCA_012103295.1 Alphaproteobacteria bacterium
CAATAGCCAGTGTCTCGTGGGCCTCGGGGCTGAGCGCACCAAGCGACATCGCTGCCGTCGTGAAGCGCACGCGAATGTCCTCAATCGGCTCCACATCCTCCACAGGAATTGCGTTTCCGGAAGGCACGAATTCCCACATGTCGTGGAGAGAAATAGGTCGATTCGCGAGCACATCCTCTAAATACTTTTCGTATTTGTCAGGATCATTCTCCCTCACAAAGGTGTGGAAGTTCTTGAGCATGGGATTGGCAATCGCATGAATCTCACCATTCCGACGCCAGCGGTAATTCCCGGGATCACCAAGCTTAAGCTTGGAAACGTCTTCAGGAACAGCAGCACCGTAGGCAGCCTGATGGCGAGCTAGCGTCTCCATGGCGACGTCTGCAAAGTCGATGCCGTCAATCTGCGAAGGCGTCCCGTCGAAGCATTCGCCAATAAAGTTCTCACTAAGCCCGATAGCCTCAAAGATTTGTGCCCCCTGGTAACTGTTCAGCACCGAGATGCCCATCTTGGACATAATTTTGCGGAGACCCTCGTCGATTGCTTTTTTGTACCGGGCCATGGTGTCGCCGAGTGACATCTCGCCGAACAAGCCTTTGTTGTGGCGGTCGGCAATCGCCTCTTGAGCCAGATAGGCATTAACCGTCGTTGCGCCTACGCCGATGAGAACGGCGAAGTAATGAGTATCGAGGCACTCCCCCGAGCGAACATTGAGAGAGGTGAACGTTCGCAGCTTTTGCCGTGTCAAATGCGTGTGGACAGCGCCGGTTGCTAGGATCATTGGCATCGGTGCGCGATCGTTTCCGATGTTGTGATCCGTCAATACCACGTATGTGCAGCCGCCCCGGACCGCATCTTCCGCTTCTTTTTGAATGCGGGAGACCGCTTTGCGAAGAGCATTTTTTGTTTTGCCAGTGGAATCAAAGGTACAGTCGATATCAACGGCCTTTTCGCCCATGTGATCCCGCAACATATGGTACTGCGCGTTCGTCAGAACAGGGCTTTGGAGTTGCAGCACATCACATTGGTTTGCGTCAGCATCGAGGATATTGCCAAGGTTGCCGAGACGCGTATTGAGAGTCATGACCCTTGATTCGCGAAGGCTATCGATCGGCGGATTGGTGACTTGGCTGAAATTTTGCCGGAAGAAATTATGTAAGCCTCTGTAGCAATCAGACAGTACGGCCAGGGGCGCGTCATCACCCATGGAGCCTGTTGCTTCCTTGGCATCAACGACCATGGGATGCAGAATAAGTTCTAAATCTTCCATGGTCATGCCGTAGGCGACTTGTCGCCGGCGTAGATCTTCATTCGAAAGTGTGCCCGTTTCTGGGGCGTCGTCAGACACTTTTGTGTCCAGGTGCGTCGTATTCTTGACCCACTCTTGGTAAGGGTTCGCGCTGGCGAGCAGATCTTTGAGCTCTGAATCGCGATGAAACACGCCGTCTTGCATATCTATGGCAATCATTTCGCCGGGGCCGACACGGCCCTTCTCATCGATATCTGCATTGGGGACGCGCACCATACCGGTCTCTGAGCCGACGATTAGAAGACCTGTTTTCGTGAGGGTGTAGCGCATGGGGCGGAGACCGTTGCGATCCATGCCCGCGATGATCCAACGGCCGTCAGTGGCACAGATGGCGGCCGGTCCATCCCAAGGTTCCATAACGGCGTTGCAATAGGCGAACAGCGCGCGGTGATTGTCGGGCATGATAGCGTTTTGGCTGATGCTTTCTGGGATCATCAGCGATTTGGCCATGGCCGCATCCCGGCCAGCCCGGCATATCAATTCGTACACGGAGTCCAAGGCAGCTGAATCTGAACTGCCTTTCTGAATGATCGGTTTGAGGTCTTCAATATTGTCGCCGAACAAATCGGAGGCGAGGCGGCATTCGTGGGCCTTCATCCAATTGACATTGCCCAGCAGTGTATTGATTTCACCATTATGGGCGAGCATGCGAAAGGGCTGTGCCAACCGCCACGTTGGGAATGTGTTGGTCGAATAACGCTGGTGATAAATCGCGAAAGACGACACGAACCGCTCATCAAGCAAATCCGGATAAAACGTCGTCAGCTGTTCCGCGAGAAACATACCTTTGTAAATAATTGAGCGGCAGGACAATGAGCAGAAATAGAAGTCATTGATTGCTTCTTCGATGACCCGCTTCTCAATCCGGCGGCGTACTACGTAAAGATCGCGCTCTAGAGCTTCAGTGTCCAAGCCCCGAGGGTTGGACAGCATGATCTGCTCAATTTCAGGGCGGGTGGCGTTGGCTTTCTCACCGATAACAGAAATATCGACGGGCACCTGGCGCCAGCCGTAAATGGTATAGCCTGCGGCCAGCACTTCGCTTTCGACAATGGTGCGACAGGTTTCTTGGGCGCCTAGATCAGACTTGGGAAGGAAGACCATGCCGACGGCGAGGGGTTCACTTTCCGCCAACTCATGTCCAGTGCGCAGAATATGTTCACGAAAGAAGTCCTGTGGAACTTCCACATGGATGCCGGCGCCATCGCCCGTCTTTCCATCGGCATCAACCGCGCCACGGTGGTACAGAACTTTGAGAGCCTCAATTCCGGCTACAACAACATCCCGTCTTGGTTTGCCATCGATCGCAACAACCATGCCTACGCCGCAATTGTCATGCTCCCAGGCAGGGTCGTAGCTCGACGCCGTCTGTAAAAGCGCAGCGTTCGCTTTCCAATTGCGGACGAAGTCTTCCCCTGATTCTTCTGTCAGCGGAGATGCAATATCTTTCGGTGCCATATCAGTCGTCCTTAACTGGCTTTACGCAAAGGCGTGACGTTACGTTTTGCCTTGGCAGATAAATATTTTTTGATGCTGGCTGCTGCATCACGACCGTCGCGGATCGCCCAGACCACCAAGGAGGCGCCACGAACAATATCGCCAGCTGCAAACACGCCATCCATATTGGTCATCAGAGTGCGGTAATCGATTTTGAGAGTACCCCAACGGGTGACACCCAGTTCAGGTTCGCCAAACAGACCGGGGAGGTCTTCTGGGTCGAAACCAAGCGCCTCAATAACAAGGTCAGCCGGCACAACAAATTGAGAGCCATCTATGACTTCGGGTTTGGCCCGGCCGGAAGCGTCTGGTGTACCGAGCCGCATACGCACCGCGCGGACGCCCGTAGCGACGTTGTCTTCATCATGCAACACGGCTTCTGGTGAGGACAGCCAGACAAATTCAACGCCCTCTTCTATGGCGTTGGTTACTTCCCGCTGAGAGCCCGGCATGTTGTCACGGTCGCGGCGATAAAGGCACTTAACCGATTTTGCGCCTTGTCGGACTGCCGAGCGGACGCAATCCATTGCTGTGTCTCCGCCGCCGACAACGACAATATTTTTACCAGCGGCATCCAGGGTTCCATCGTCAAATGCCGGGACTGCATCTCCCAATCCTTTGCGGTTTGATGCCGTGAGATAGGTCATGGCTGGAAACACACCCGATGCGCCAACACCAGGGCTGTTGAGACCGCGCGCCTTATACACACCTGTCGTGACCAACAGCGCATCATGTTTTTTACGCAAATCAGAGAAGCTAATGTCTTCGCCGATGTTTACATTGAGGTGAAACACAACGCCTGAGTCTTCGAGTAATGTGGCGCGCCTTTGCACGACCTCTTTTTCTAATTTGAAATTGGGAATTCCATAAGTGAGTAGACCACCAATCCGGTCGTATCGATCGTAGACGTGGACCGCGTAGCCTAACTTGCGGAGTTCTTCTGCGGCAGCCATGCCACCCGGTCCGGCACCGATGATGCCGATTGAATGGTCCAGTTCCTGGAGCGGTTTAACGGGTTTAACCCATCCGTTTTCCCATGCCGTATCCGTAATGTATTTTTCCACAGACCCGATTGTCACGGTGCCGTGGGTTGATTGTTCGAGAACACAGGAGCCTTCACACAGCCGATCTTGCGGACAAATTCTGCCGCAGATTTCAGGCATGTTGTTGGTTGCGGAGGAAACTGCATAGGCCTCCTCTAAGCGCCCTTCGGCGGTCAATTTAAGCCAATCAGGAATGTTGTTCTGGACCGGGCAATGAACTTGGCAGAACGGAATGCCGCATTGCTCACAGCGGGATGCTTGATCTCCGGCTTTATCATCGGAGTATTGATCATAAATCTCGCCAAAATCTCGGCGGCGCTGTTCAGCTGGCCGCTTGTCAGGCCAATCCTGATCCAACTGGGTAAATTGAAGCATGGGCCGTGATTTTTTTTGGCTCATGGGTCGGTTCCTCCTGTCGGCGCCGTTTTGAGTTGGGGCGTCGGCTGCCCACCCCAGCCCGTGCTGCGGTGGATAAATGCTATTTGGATCGAAAAATGGCCGTTTCTCGGCCGTGTCCGCATCCCCGGGGCCCGTTCGTTCGGGCCATCGTGCTTTTGATTACGTCTATTATACGGTGCCAATGCCCGCCTGGCCACGGAAAAGGACCTTATAGGACATTAATACTGACTTATTATCTATAAAGTTGCGGGGTGCTGCGGTTTTTCTCGCCCAAGCTGCGGGATTAAATGGCCATTTTAGTTAACATATGTGTACTAAACTGTCGCTGTCTGAAGAATCGGCCACGTGATATAAAACGGCTGCAGCCGTTATCTGGGGTACGCCGTGGCTTTGACCCAAATTATCGTGTTGGCCGTCGTCCAGGGCATCACTGAATTCTTACCGATTAGCTCATCGGGCCATTTGATCATGGTGCCGATTTTGGTCGATTGGCCGGATCAAGGCCTCATGCTCGATGTTGCCGTTCACATCGGCACCTTAGGCGCAGTGATGATCTATTTTTGGCAAGATCTGTTTGCAATGGTGACGGGGGTCTTCCGGCTGTTCAAGGGGCGTCGTGATCCGGGTGCAAGGCTCGCCGGTCAGGTCGTCGTCGCCACCATCCCTGTCCTCGGTGCTGGCTATCTGTTTGACGCCTACGTTGGTGATGGCTTGCGCTCAATCGAAGTTATTGGCTGGGCGACTTTGTGTTTTGGGTTGCTGCTGTACGCAGCTGATCACATGTCGATGACGGTCAAAAAGCTTGATCATTCATCCTATCTGGATGTGCTGGTCATAGGTGTTGCACAGATTCTCGCGCTTATTCCGGGGACAAGTCGGTCGGGCATTACGATGACGGCAGCCCGGTTCCTTGGTTTTGAACGTGCCGAGGCGGCCCGGTTCTCTATGTTGCTTTCGATACCGACAATCGCAGCATCCGGCCTTTGGCTGGGTTTGAATATCTACGAAGCCAATGACGTCACGTTGACGCGCGGTGTTCTGGCTGCTGCCGGATTGTCTTTTGTGACGGCAATCGTTTCCATCGCAGCTTTGATGGCTTGGCTACAGCGGTCCTCGTTCACCCCGTTTGTTATCTACCGGGTCATTCTCGGCGTCGCTTTGCTGGCGTTTGCCTATGGCTGGGTCTGAACTCACGGTTGCCTTCTATTGCGGAATAGGAAGCCGATATTCCTATCTTGCAGCGACTCAACTAGAACGGCTTAGCGAAGCAACCGGCACCAATTTTGAGTGGTTTCCAATCATCAGTTCCGAGCTCATCGCGGCACGAGACCAGAACCCCTTTCAGTGGGATGACAAGAAACAAGAATGGTCAGGGGCGACAATGTCTGGCCAGTACCACGAGGCCTATAGGCGCAGAGACTTGGCACGATGGGCGACTCTATACGGTGTTTCTTATCGCGAACCCGAACCTCCAGCTATGGATGCTGCGAGCCGGACGCTATATGCGGTTGCAGCATCATCGCTTGGTTCTGGACCGACCTACTGCCGGCGATTGTTCGACACGATTTATGATCAAGGACGACCAACGGACGAAACTATTTGTCGGTCTATTGCCAGTGATTCTAACTTGGATCCCGATGAACTCACATCGCTTGTCGAGTCCGGCGAGGCCGCTAAAATTCATGATGGATGGGTTGTTAGCGCCAAGAATGCTGGCCTTTTCGGCGTGCCGTCATTCGTTCTTGGGGAACAGGTATTCTGGGGTAACGACCGCTTGCCGCTCCTAGAGGCTGCCCTAAGCCTCTAATGCGCGGTCAGCCTCAGTTTCTTACGCTGCTGATAAGGGCGGAACCGGCGCAGGTATGTCGGCACAATGGTTTCCGCTGTCACGGCTGAAATACCTAAGTCAGAGAAGCCCGGCTTGGACCCGTCCGCCACATTGTCGACTTCCAGCAATTTGACCTGATCCGGCGTTAACAAGGGTGTTGGCAGGTATTGAAGGAATTGGGCCTGAATGCGGCCCACCCAAAATGGCAGCCCGCAAATCCATGTGGCGCGATCTGTGTAGCGGCAGACCATCTCCAGAATTTCGCGCATGTTATAAACAGTTGGGCCAGCCAACTCATAAGTTTTCCCTGCATGACCGTCTTCTTGAAGGACTTTGACGGCAACATCTGCGACGTCACCGACGTAGACGGGCTGAAATTTCGTGCCGCCGCCACCTTCGGCATGAGGCACGATCCGCGTGAAGTAGGGCAACACATGAGTAATGCGGGCCAGGTCGGCGAACATGTTGAAGAAGCCATCCTCGGTTCCAAAAATGACGCTCGGACGGAGCAGTACGGCATTCGGAAAAGCGGCCAAGACGGCTGCCTCGCCCGCCGCTTTTGATCGTGCGTAAGCGGATGTTGCGTCAGGGCTCGCACCTAATGCGGAACAGTGGACCAGAGATTTTGCACCAGCGTGCGCCGCTGCCTTGGCGATGCGCTCTGCGCCTTGCACGTGAATGGCATCAAACGTTCGGCTGCCGCGTTCGTAGAGAACGCCGACACAATTCACTACTGTGTCGGCGTTCTCTACGACCGCGCGCGCGACTTCTTCGTCCGAGGTGAGAGACGCGGGGAATAAACTCACTTGGCCGAGATCGCCACAGGTCTTAAGGAAATACGCTTTTTCCGTATCCCGGACAGCAACGCGAACACGTGCACCACCTTCGGCGAGGCGGCGCACAATATTGCGTCCGACAAAACCAGAGCCTCCAAAAACTGTGACCAGCCGGTTCTTCATTGCGGGCCTCTCCTTAGGCAAGTGGGCCGTGTGTCGCGCCTGACTCAACGGTCATGCGTCTAGTCGGAAGCTCGCATAGTTGCCTGGGGTATATAATTGATGGTATACATGTTGCCAGTTTGAAAATCCTACTGGAATTGCCTTGATTAGACGTGATGGAAATTCCTTAGAATCTGCGTTTTTCATACCTTCAAACAATCTATCTTCCAATCTTGC
>WLXB01000151.1 GCA_012103295.1 Alphaproteobacteria bacterium
AATACGAGACGGTGGCGAAAGACGACCAGCGTCGGCAACATAATGTCATACGCACGGCCAGCGATTGATGAACGGGTGTTGTTAGAGGTCATAGGTCTATTCGCACCCGATCACCCGCCCTTGGCAACGCGATCAACAACTTCGCGGACGGTCGCCATATCGTTCGGATCAGATATACCGAATGACCGCTGCACCTCTTTGGAGACGACGGTCGTGCGCCGTCTCACCTCCATTGTCGTAATGACAGCATCAAGCCTGGCTTGCGCTTCGCCTTTTAGGCCCCCGGTCGTCGGCACCGTATTACTGCCATCTGTTTTATAATAATAATCGCCAATGCGCGTGTTGATCAGGGTGAAGTCAGATTGGTACTGCGCACAAAGACGAAGAAGCCAATCGTAATCCTCTTGCATGGTCATCGTAGTCTCGAAGAAGAGCGGATCACCTGACATCTGCTCGCGGTCTATTGCATAACTGTGTAGAGGACAGAAATTATTGCGAAACAAATCGATTAAGCCGGTTCCTCGGTATCCCGGGATAATTTCTTCTGTGGTGTACAGATATTGGTCATACACATCCAATTGCATAATCCTGACAGCCGCGAAGGCAATCGCTGCGCGACTCTCTTTGAGTTGCGACACGAGCAACTCATAAGCCTCCGGATACAACACGTCGTCGTAGTCGAGAAACGCCAGGTAGCGGCCCGTCGCCCCTCTCAAGCCAAGGTTCAAGAGTTCAGATCGCGCATCCGCCGGTTCTGCTTGATCCCAGTTCAGAATAGTCAACATGACTTCATCGTCACTATCAATCATCGGGGCCAATACGGAGCGGGTCGCTTCGATTTCGTCTTCTGAGAATCTTTGTGTCGTGAGAATGATATTGAGAGGCCTGTAACTTTGACCAACAATTGAGAAAACACACCGCTCCAATTCCATGGTGCGGCTGACGTCATGATAGCGAACGATCGTATCCATTTGCTCTGACATGGCGTTACCAGCGTGTCTCAGAGAAACTGAAGTCATGGTCGAAATCAGCGTGCCGTTTCCAGTCATCGGGGACACAGACCAAATCTTCCTCCGGCGGGGGGAAGCCTCTCTCCCTTAATTTGTTGACCAGAGCCGCTTCGAACGTCTCGTTGCCCCACCGCTGCGCCAGACGAACACCGGATGTGTAAATCATGCGCAAAACCGCTGCGTCCTGTTGGCGGTTGCTAACCTCGTGGAGGAACAGGGCGCGCGGGCAAAGGCGCAGGACAAAGCCATTGGCACGGGCCCGCCAAGATAAATCCACATCTTCGCAATACATAAAGAATGCGTCGTCAAAACCGCCCAGCTCGTCATAGGCACAACGCGGTATCGCCAGGCAGGCCCCCGACACCCATGGGGTCTCAAACGTAAACGGATCGTACTGTTTGGGATGTTCCGACGGAAACTGAATGGCTTCGACCAGAGCACGTTGATCATGCGCCTCAACCATCTGCAAGATCGACGCAATCGCGTCATGATGAAATGCGCCATCCGGATTGGCCGCGATATAAACGTCCGCACCTTTATCAAAGGCAGCTTTCATTAACCTGTTATGTCCAGCGCCAAACCCGATGTTGCCCTCACCAGGCAAATGAACAACCGCGTCGTTGCTTTGCGTTCCGGTTTCTGTAGACGCGCCATTGTCGATCAACAGAATTCGGCCCGCAGATTTCAAGCCAGCTTGCTCAAGGGCCCGGTGCGCACTCTTTACGATGCGGTCGACCTGTCGCTCCGAGTTGTTGTAGGTCACAACGCCGACGAACACGCTGGTGGCCGGGTCAATCTCGATACCGGACCCCAACGCCTTCTCTTGCAACCGCGACACCAAGCCGGCAGCGGGCGCAGGAACCGCCTCGGGATGACTGACTCTAGGTGCCGGCAAGTCTGGGCCTGTGAGCGACAAGTTGTGCTCATGGAAAAACAGATTAAGCGACTCATGGTGATCAATCGGAATGATCGCCGGTGTATTTTCCATCAATGGGTGATGGGAAATCTTCAACCATTTGAAGCCCGCATGTTCGCACACATAGAAGTACAGACGCTCAATGGCATGGGCCAACGTCTTGTCGATCTGATTGCGCTCTTCCGCGAAATCGTCAAACGTTAGGTTTAGATCAAGCAACGGCTTCAGCGCTGCCGTGCGCGCCCAAAACATGGAGCCGGATGGAAAATCGAGAACCTTCTTATCCGATGTCAGGTTAAGACCCATCCGTTTGCCAAGGGCTTTGGCCATCTTGAAATCGCCGCCCCAATTGATCCAGTGGCGCACCGGCTCAAAATGCTGAGCGGCGACAAACCCAAGATCGGGCGTCCGGCCGAAGGCTTCAAAAACGCTGTACACAATCTCCTTGGAGCCAATCAGCGTTTCCAACAGATAGCCGCGCCAATTGGCGAGAACGCCTGCGTGGTCCGACCATTTGGAATGGAGATGAAGTGCAAAATCGTACTTATCGTATACGTCACTAAAACCGATCAACTTCGGTGCGATATCGCGGCCACGGTTTTCGGTGACGCGAACGTCGACCTCACCGACTTTCCAATCCTGAAAGAACCTCTCGATGATTGATTTTTTTGCCGGTGTATCCGTCGAAATGTAAACATCAAACGGAAACGGGATATTTCTGAAGTAGCGCTGAAATTCCGGCGTCATGTGCTCGTAGTACATATGCACGATGACCGCCAAGCGCGGGGGAGCCGGAACCGGACTAAAACTAAACGGCACCGCTACGCTGTAGTCACTCTCAATCGGACGGGCGACTTCCCACGGCGTGACCTTTTCGGGCAAGCGCTGGCGCCGTCGTTTGGAGTTGGATTTCTTTTTGATCCGCGTTGCAGCCCAATCTTCATACATGGCGGTACGACCGAAGACGGGTTTCGCCAACAAGAATATGCGATCCGCAATGCGCCGTTTGTTTTTATCTGAAATGGGGGCCAGGTGGTAAAGCGCCCTGACGCTGTTCTCGAGGCCGTATCCCAACGCGCCAAACACAATATTTGGAATACGCCGGAAAGAGCGGATGGGCGCGGTGACGCGCCAGCTGGTCGAGGTCTTGAGGCCTTTGATCGTGCGTTCGCGGGCTTGAAGTTCCACTTCTAGGGCAACGCGCCAAGCTTTTTGCGCTTCAAGCTTTTCCATGGCTTCTTCATACCGTCGCTCAGACCGGCGCTCCGCTGCAGCCACTTTCTCGGTCAGTTCGACCTCAATGTTGTAGGCCCGCGCCGCCGCTGACTTCGCTTCTTCAAGCTGAGCGGCGAGCTGGTCCGCCATGTGTGATTGAGTTCTGGTGGCCTCGTAGGCCGCTTTGAAGGCGGCGCCCAATCTCGCGTAGCTCTGTCTGATTTCGATAGCGGCGGCGTTGTCTTTACCCGCGTCCAAGAACGTCGTCATGGCCACCGGCAAATTGGGGCCAATCCCCAGCACACCGAGTCCGTGACCATGAACAAACTCAAAGGACGGAAACTTATCTTTGAGATCTTCCCACAAGCGGAAAACACCGAAACCCTGTTCCCGCACATTGGTGTCATGAAAAAGGACAATCGCGCGGTCCGATAACTTCGGCCGCCATGTTTCAAAATCGTGCACGACGTCATCATAAAAATGGCGGCCATCGATGTGCAGAAGGTCAACGGATCCATCTTCGAAATGCTCGACGGCTTTGTCGAAGCTGGTCCGCACCAATCGGGAGAAGGCGGAGTAATGGGCGTCGTTATGGCTGGAAACGCGTTTGAATATGTCTTCGTCGTATAAACCGGCGTGCTCATCTCCCTTCCAATGGTCAACCGCGTAGCAACGGGTGTCCAAATTCAGCGCTTTCACGGCCTGGCAAAACGCGAAGTAGGAGTAGCCGCCGTGGGTGCCAAGCTCGACCAAGCTGCGCGGCTTCAGCGCTTCGATAAGCCAGAACGCGAAAGGCCCGTGATCCAGCCACGCCGATTGTTCAATGTATTGGGGCGACCAAAAAGAGAGCGGCGAAAGGTATTCGCTCAAACGCAACTGGCCAGCCGCGGTCGAAGCGATCCCCGTGTCCGATGCCTCCGCGGCGGCTGTGGTGTCTGGTGTCATAAATCTTATCAAATCGGCTGGAAACCAGGGTTATAAGCCATTCTCAGCCTAAAACTATGGCAATTTACGCCCCAATCCCAGTAACCCTACTTCAGGTCAAGCGAGAAACTCTTGATAGAGCGCCACATGTTGAGACCGGATCAGTTCGGACGAGAACTCGTTCTCCACCTTTATTCTCGCTGCTTTTCCCCAGCGCACGCGGTCCTCGGGATGACTGGCCATCCACGCCATAGCCCCAGATAAGGCCTCCGGATCATTGGGCGGGACCACCATGCCGGTTTCCCAGGGCACCACAATTTCCCGGTTGCCGCCGATATCTGTGGCAAGCAGTGGCTTTTCCATCGCCGCCGCTTCAAGCAACGCCCGCGGCAGCCCCTCGCCGCCCAGCGCTGGCAACAAAACGGCATGGCTTTCCGCAATCTCGGGCCTGACGTCATCGACCTGACCCTTAAAGGTGACCCCAGGCATGCTCGACAATTGCTCTATGCGCGAGTCTGGGATCGACGACGGATTGCCGGGATCAGACTGGCCACAGCCCACAAGTTCGGCTTCGACGCCCTTCTTTCGCAGGAGATTAAATGCCGCGACAGCAACCTCGATACCTTTCATTTGTAGAAGTCGCGCAAGAATGAGAAACCGCATGGGCGGACTGTGCGGCTCCGGCTGCGGTATAAAAGACGACAGCTCAATTCCCGACCCGCGGATCAGTCGCACAAACCGATCCTCAACTTTCATTGTCTCGCGAGCATAGGTCGCATCTTCACTGTTTTGCAGAACGATACGCGCGGCGTTTCCTTTCGCTGCCTGGCGTAAAATTACCCGGCAACCCAGTTGAACAGCTTTCGCCAACAGCGACCGGGCATAGAAGACGTAGCCAAACCCGTTGATGGAGTTGATGACCTTGGTTGTACGGCCAAACGCTGCGATTGATCCAATAATCGCTGGCTTGAGAGAGATGTTGTGAACAACGTCAGGTTTTACTTGAGCAAGCACCGACCGGACACACCACAGATCAGGGAGCAGCGCGCCCATCGCACCCAAGATCGAGCCGGTTCTCTTCCACTCCAGGGGAACGACTTTAAAATTCGCGCCAGAAAATTTCTCTGGAC
The DNA here is from genome assembly GCA_012103295.1 of Alphaproteobacteria bacterium. Taxonomy (GTDB): domain Bacteria; phylum Pseudomonadota; class Alphaproteobacteria; order Rhodospirillales; family Rhodospirillaceae; genus WLXB01. The sequence goes on from WLXB01000151.1 coordinate 5,196, forward strand.
CATCGCATCGCGCAGCAACGGTCACATCAAAGCCCGCTTCAGCTGCAGCGGCCGCCAGCTCCAACTTGTGTGACGCAAAATAGGCGGACTCAGTGACCAAGAACAGGAGGCCCGGCTTCGCGGACGTTTGCGAAGCGCTGATGGCTTGATTGGGTGAAGTGTCTACGTTCATGTCACTGTTAAATCATGTCTTTCGGGCCGCGCCAAACCTATTGAAGGCCCGCTTTTGAACCAACGCGGAAATTGGATACATGAATAATCGGGTATATTCGATAGTATGTCCTGAATTCATTAAGCTCCTGAATTTTACCTAAACCGCTAACGTTAGGAACTCGACCATGAAACGCGTTTTCCTCACCTGTCTTCTGTTTTCTCTTTGGAGCGCATCTCCTACCAGCGCACAAACGACAGACATACCCGATGGCTTTGTAGTCACACCCCTAATGCGGTCTACTCACTTCGTGCGCGATGTGGATGAGTCCCTCAAACTTTATCGCGATATCCTCGGTCTTCGCATTCGCTTCGAGCAAACGTTCAAGAGCGACGAGTGGGACGACATTCTCGGCATTGGAGACAAGACCACTCGAGTGGTCCACCTGCAATCCGGCGATTATGTGTTTGCCAATGTGGCGTTCTTTCAGTTCTTAGGCGACACACAGCCTCCCGCGCCGGAACCGCGCACCTTTGTTAAGACCGGCGATGCAGCCCTTGTGTTCGTCACCAATGATATTTTTGCTATCAACGAGAAGGTCAAAGCGGCGGGCTATCCCATCGTTTCAGAGCCCATCGTGTTGTTCCCCCAGGAAGGGGCAGACACCCAGGCCTACGAAAGCCTGTTCTTCGATCGCGACGGCATCCTGGTGAATTTGACCCAGTTCAATGTGCCAAGTTCGGAAGTGCCAGAATAAGGTGGAACGGGTAACACAGCGGTCATTGCGATTGCGCACTGCCGCCAGTGTTGGCCTGATGCTTATTTCGTTCTTCGCCGCCCCGACACATGCCACTGAAAACGAAACCATCGGCTTCGTGGTGCGGGATTGGGTCACGGCCGTCTACAACAGCCAGTTCATTGACGAGTGCCCCGAGGGCCTAGCCATTAGTAATGATGAGCTGTGGTGGCGGAGCCTTGCAAAAGACGAACGGGCACAACTAACAAACAATGGGCAGCGGTCCAAACTGGAACGCTACCCCACCGCCATGCGCCGCGGTCCCGATGGCGAAAATGTGTGCCTCAACCCCACCGTCGTTACCGACCCGCCCATGCGCGTGATCGAAGGCATATATTCCTACGGCGCCAATCTAGACGGCAACAGTGATGGCCGCGCGATGCCCAAGACCTGCGCCCATGAAAACTTCAACCATCCGGACGGCACGACGGGGATCGACAATCAAATGTACAGGTTGGTCGGTTGCGTGCCCGGCTGGCGCAAAGGCGGCCTGACAGAAATGATCGCCAATGAACGCCGGGCCCAAAACGGCCTGGGCATGATCCTAATCGAGATCACGGGGGTCGAGGATGCGCGCAACGACGACGATGTCACAGTCGCTTTTTACCGGTCCGTCGATCCATTCGCCATGGCCGGCGACGGCCAACCCCTGCCCTTTTCCAGCTACACCATCGACATGGCCGGCGCTAAACCGCGCTACGGCGATTCCCTGAAAGGGCAAATTACGAATGGCGTGCTGACCACGGATCGAGGTGATGTGAGCCTACCCTTCTATGCCAACTACACCTTTATGCATCCGATCATTAAGGACATGGACCTGCGTTTAGAGATCGCCCGAGATGGGGCATCGGCCACAGGACTCGTCACCGGCTACTACGATACGGACGCTTTTCTCCATTATATCGGTGGCATGCAGGGGCATACCTCATCCGGGGCCAGCTGCCCGGCTATACAATGCAGTTTGGCATTGAAGTCATGCGTCAGGCGCTACATGTAACTTATATCGATAAAGGCGAATGCCAGCGATTAATTGATTGTCTTTCAAATTATTCTAAAGAATATGATGACAGATCAGGTA
>WLXB01000020.1 GCA_012103295.1 Alphaproteobacteria bacterium
TGATGAACCGCAAACACATGCCGGTCTTACTTTCCAAGAAAGTTACAAAACAGTTGTGTTTTGGAAGATCGCGATTGGGTTCTTCTTTATTTCAGCGATCATAGCTGGATTGCTCATCAATCTGGTCCCGCTCTTGATTGATCGGGACATGACCGCGATGGATGCGGCACGGATTGCAGGTGTACTCGGATTTGCAGTGTTATTTGGTCGCATCGGAGTTGGATACTTGATCGACCGCTTCAGAGCCCCCCTCGTCGCAGCCGTCATGTTCTCGGCCACTGCAATAGGGTGTTTATTGCTGACACTGGACTCCGCTCCGACGTGGGTCTTCCTGGTCGCCGTTATTACCCTCGGCTTGTCGGCTGCGGCTGAAATTGATTTGGTCGCATTTCTAGTTAGCCGCTTTTTTGGCTTGAAGGCGTACGGCAAGATTTACGGAAGCCAGCTTTCGGTTTTTTATCTTGGTGCTGCGGTTGGTCCCCTCGCGGTCGGGATGTCGTTCGATATGTCCGGTAGCTATTCGCAAGTCTTGTATGCGGCTGTCGTAATCTTGCTATTTGGCGCCGCCGTTATCGGCGGCTTAGGTAAGCCAAGGGAATTTACCGACTAGGAAAACAAGCACTCATCGTTTGAGAAGGTACTAAATGAATCGTCGAGTCACTTTAATAACAGCACTGTCCGCCATGCTTTTTGCGTGCCTCCCAGCCCACGCTCAAATGACAACGCGAGACTTTCACACTGATCTGTCTGCCTGGAATCAAACGCGACTGACAGAAAGCGGGGCGATTGGGTCAGCTGACCTAGCGCTTGACCTAACCACTTTGACATTAACCTGGGAAGTTCATTTCAATGGTTTAGAGTCCCGTCCAATTGCCGCCAGCCTGCATGGACCGTCCCAACCCGGGGCCAACGGGCTGGCGTTTATCGATTTAGCGCCCAACGGAATCATCAGCCCTCTAAAAGGATCCGCCGTCGTCACAGAAGCCGAAGTCCAATACCTCCTTGCCGGGTGGACCTATGTGAATATCACCACCGACCGCTGGCCTTATGGCGAAATTCGCGGCCAAGTGGACGTCGGGCCACGCAACTAATATATAGTCCTTGAATCGCCCTTTGAGAGGGTACCGCAATTAAAACCAAAGGATTACGTGTGACCAACGCTGTGCACTCATTTTACGTATCGTTAGCCGTCTCCGCGCTCATACTGACAGCCTCCGCATCAGCGCAAGACCCAGTATCCACCAGCGCAATGGCTGACAGTGACAGTCCGGTTCAACGCGGGTTGTACCTCGCGACCGCTGGGAATTGCATGGCCTGCCACACGCGGGAGGGCGGTGAGCCGTTCTCCGGAGGGGTTTCGTTCCACACTGACTTTGGGGTGATTTATTCGACCAATATTACGGCCGACGAAACGACTGGCATCGGTGCATGGACCGAAGATCAGTTCGTCCGCGCAATGCACGAAGGCAAGTCGGCCGACGGGTCAAATCTCTATCCAGCGTTCCCTTACCCATCATTCACCAAGGTTTCAGAGCAGGATTTGAAAGATCTATTTACGTTCCTGAAAACGGTGGCACCGTCATCCTATTCGCCTCCGGACAATGATATGGGATTCCCATTCAACCAGCGCAGTCTCATGGGTGTTTGGAACGCCCTCTATCTTGAGAACGAGCGCTTCGAGACCGACGACTCTCAATCGGAGCAATGGAACCGCGGCGCCTATTTAGTCCAGGGGCTGGGCCATTGTGGAACTTGCCACACACCGCGCAACGCCCTTGGCGGTCTACAAACAGATCAAGCACTCAGCGGTGGTACGTACAATGACAAAGTAGACGGTGAAGAAATTCGCCCCTGGTCGGCGGTCAACCTGACGTCAGCGCCAGATGGCCTCGCCGCATGGTCGGAAGATGATGTCGCGTCATATTTGAAGACCGGTCATGGCGGTATGGGCGGGACATTCGGCCCAATGAACGAGGTCATCACTCTAAGCACGTCACAACTTAGTGACAGCGATGTCCGGGCGATGGCTGTTTATCTGAAGGGTATGCAACCTGTAGAACGTTCGCCGCAGCACAAGATGAGTGATGCGGATTTTAGGGCTGGTGAACTGGTGTACACGATCCACTGCGGAACGTGCCACCTGCCAACTGGGCTTGGCGACCCAAGCATTGGCCCGGCGGTGGTGGGAAGTGCTGTTGTCCAGGCTGAAGACCCGGCATCCCTGATCAACGTTATTATTTATGGGGCAGAAGTACCGGCACCCTCACCGGCTGGCGCATGGAAAACCATGGAAGCGTTCGGCGATAAGTTGGATGACGATGAAATCGCTCTCTTGAGCACTTATCTACGATCTAACTGGGGCAACCGTGGCGGCCCCGTAACCGAAGCCGACGTCGATAAACAGCGCTGATGTTGATCTAGCCCTGCCCCGTATCTTTGGTGCTCCAAGAATCACAGTAGCCGTTTTTGCTCGCCAAGCCTTCGAAAATGCTGCAATCACCGCAGTTCGGAACTACACCATCGGGCCCCGCAGGTTCCGGTGTGAAAAATGCGCAGTTGAGGCAATTATTTTCAGGTTCCTCTGACACTTCCGTGTAGTTGTTGGCCTGACGGATGCTGTTCTCTCCGAAGCTCAAGCTATTGGGATCGGCGCACAACGCAATCTCTTCACCGTCACCACAGGCTGCCAGCATTCCTGCCGCAGTAGCAACGAACGGCACCTGAATTCCCATCTTGACGAATGAACGTCGACTCAACGTCATGTTTTTACTCATGATAAACCTCTGCACAATTTTCTTGGCGACAATTGGATAAAATCTGATATCACTGAGACGCTAGGTAAAGAATTGTATAGGCGTATAGCAGACTGCTTTTACTTAAGGCCGCCTTAGGGTGCCCTGCAAAGCATCCCCAGAGTGCATCACCACGTTGAATGCTCGGTTGCCACCGTGGCGATATCCCAAGAACGAGCCTTGAGTTTTATCTCGTGTGTTGGTGAAAAGATGCCGCCCCTTATAGGCCCACTGCAAGCGACCATCAGACAGAGGCAATATTGCCCAGTTGCCGCCGGGAGAGACTTCATCGTCGTCGGCATACCTAGGAACCCACTCTTCATCCAAACACTCTGCTCCACATGCCTTTGCAGGTGCGGCTAGCCTTGAAAATAGCTTGCTAGGGTCCCAGGTATAAATGGTGTTGAAATTTTCGTCGGAGAGCATTTCGCCAGCATCGGTATCGTGGACCCTCACCCAGTCTGGATAGGGTGGCCTTGGCTCAAGAACCATGGCTTCCATGATGTTTCCGTTTTTATCAAACGCAACATCGCCCCCCTCAACGTCCTCGAACAAGACATCGCCGGAATATCTGAACAAAGACTGACCTTTGTACGCCCACTGCTTCAGACCGTCTTCGCGCGTTATGACATCCCAATCACCAATGGAGCGAGCCATGTGGGGAGCCATAACGGGCTTCCATGAGTCCAAGCAGGACTTTTCTACGCACAATGACGCGACATCGACCTCCACCTGAGGCGTATACAACGTCTTCTGGTGTTGATCTGCAGCAACGTGCCCTATCAAAGTCTTCTTGGCGCTGATCCCTGGTGGTGTTGGCTTGCCGATGAAGGAGATATCCCACAGCAGGCCAATGCCCTCGCCGTAGGTGTCTCCGGGGCCCTGGTCGACACTATATCGGTATAGCGGTTTGTCGTTGTACGCCCACTGTCTGGTACCTTCTTCGCGATTGATCACCGACCAACCGTCGCCGGTCATTGCATCTTCCGCCGCAAGATAGGGCGGCCATGAAACCACACAATCCTCAACACAACTCGACTTGCCGGGCTTAATATCACGCTTCGACGTGTACAAAGTCATCGTATCGGACGTTGTGATTGCCCAGCCGTGGCCTTTCTCGACCAGGACAAAACCGGCAGGAACCTTAGGCGCAGGAACTTCTGCCAAACTGAGAGCAGGAATCAGCGCAAGACCACCGATCAAAGTGATAGCTCGAAACGTCATTCGCCTAGTCATTGTCGCTGCTCAATCTAAACTAATATTTCTGAGACTGGCTTCGACGTCTGAAGAGACTTCGTACCCCATGTCTGCACAGGCACGCCCATAATCTGCATGGTCGTTAGGCCAATTCGCGTAATTGGATCACCACCACCAACCACATACATGCCCTGCTTCATACGGCCGCCCGCGCCACCGATCAGGTAAACCGGCACGCCGTCGATGGTGTGTAGTCGGGCATAGTTTGTCTCTGTCGAGGCGAAGATCAAGCAGTTGTCGAGCAATGTTCCTTCGCCCTCTGGGATGCTATCGATGATGTCAATGAAGGTTGCCATGCCCTCCATGGATTTTTCATTGAACCAGTAGGTCAATGGCTGATAGCCCTTTTCGGCATCGACAACTTCTTCGTGAGTCAGCAAGTGATGGGTGTAAGTTTCGCCGACCCGGCGCACGTTCGCGAAGTTGTCGGTGAATACCATGTTGAACACGTTGGTCTGGTTGCAAGCAACGGCCATGGCCAGAATCTTAGTCATGACCTTGTGGGTTTCGACGACCGAATCCATCTCCCGGACTTTAGCCACAGCTTGGGACCCTAGCTCGCCCGGCCGCGTCGGCACCACACAGGCTTCGTTAGGCTCTGGTTTCGTCAATTGCAGGGCCAATTGATTCTCGATCTCGCGGATCGATGTGTAGTACTGGTCCATTCGTTGCTTATCGGCCGCGCCCAAGGTCTTCATGTAATCCTTGGTCTCTTCGGTGAATGCCGATAGCACGCTCTTGCGCAGCTGAACTTCTGGGTCCGGCTTGAAATCAGCCTTGTTGGGATCGGCAAACTCTGGTCCGTAGATGCGGTCATACAACGCAACGGGATCAACCTCAGCAGCGGCGCGGTTATATGTGTTGCGCGCGCTATAGTTTTCACGAGATATGCCAACACTACTGACATCGAGAGTCCGGAAACGTGTGCCTTTGCCGATCTCGTCGGCAATAAGCAAATCTAAAGTCGGCGCCGGAATATCTCCGCCTGCTTCAGGCGCACTACCGGTGCGATTTGCCACCCACCCGGTGAAGTGGGTGTAGTTGGATCGTCCATCGAGAGGCATGTTGAAGTTACCGAAGTAATTCAATTTGTCCTTATGCGGGATCAGCGCCTTGGTCTCATCGAGGAATTCGATGCCTGGGCCAGTCGCGGTTTTAGGTTTAACCGCCCGATCAGGCGTGTGTCCCATGCCCCAATACCAAGTGCCGAACCGCGTTGGGATTGGCGCCCCACTAGCTAGAGCCGTACCGTTGGCGTTCAGTAAACAATCGAGAAACGGCAATGTCAGAGAAACAACGCCACCACCCATCATAGAGCGTAGCATTTGCCGGCGAGATTTGTTGCTGGGAAGGAGGACACTCATGATCCGCGCTCCTGTTTGGTCTTACTATTAAGGGAAGCAGCCCTCACATCTTCAGTCTTGTTCTTGGGCTGAGTAACTGCATAAAAGGCATCGCTGGTGGCAATGTCGCGTAACAGAACTTTCAAACTATATCCCGATTCAGCGAATTCGGATTCTAGATAACGAACGAATTCCCGCTCGTCGCGCTCCGGCGCACGACCGGCGGCATAGGAATACAACTGGTTCGTCAAACAGGCTGGCACAGATGGGCTATCGTGCATGGCTTGGGCCAACGATTTGGCGTCTCCAAATTCATTGCCATCGAGATTACCCGAAACGTCGATCATCGCGCCCTGTTCTGCGACACGGAATTGGCCAATACCGTCAAATTGTTCGAACCCGAGTCCGATGGGATCTGTCAGTTTGTGACAGCCAGCACATGACGGAACCGTTGAATGGGCGGTAAGGCGTTCACGGGCTGTCCTGCTCGGTGCGTCTGGATCGTTGAACAATGAAAAATCTACGTCGCCCGGTGGGTCGGGCACCTTCTGACAAAGCAACAGTTCACGCACGGCCTTGCCACGAAGGGTCGCTGAGCTACGCCCCGGATGGGAGAATAGCGAGAGAAAGCCCATCTGCGTTAAAATGCCTGCGCGAACGTCATCTTCCGGGAATTCGTACGCTTCCCAACCACCGTCCGGCCTTGTAACCGGCACTCGATATATGCGTCCAAGCTGAGCATCTATAAATGTGCTTCGCGTCGTGAAGATTTCGGGATAAGGCGCATCTTGGTTGACCGTATGGTCAACGATGGTACGCAGCAGCTGTTCTTTCGCGCTGTTCGCGGCATTTATGGTGTAGGCCGGATAAATGATGGTGTCTTTCTCAAGAGTCTCGAATTTTTCGAGATCGAGGAAGTCCTCAAAGAACGCGCGGACCCCTCTCGCCAACAAGTGCGATTGAATCATGCGTTCTACCTGCCGCTCCACGCCCTTATCCGTGTGCAGGTCTCCTGCCGCCGCAGCCTTGAGCAGCATGTCGTCTGGTGCAGAGTTCCAAAGTAGAAAGCTTAATCGAGCGGCCTTAGCGTATCCTGTTAGCCGCAATCCACTCGAAGAAGAAGAGTCTGCTTCCGTCTCGTCGATGATGAAGAGGAAACTCGGTGTGACCAAAAGCCCTGTTAGACCGAATTCAATTCCAGCGTAAAAATCATCAAACTGGTCAGCGACCTCATTGGCGGCAGAAACTGCCGTTTCCATCTCTGATTCAGATAGCGGCCGGCGATAAAGATATCGACCGACCTCCGCGAAGAATTGCCGGCTGCAAGCGTCATCCGCGCGAGCCATATCTACAGGCGCGCAGGGCACGAGTACGGCACGATTGTCCTCATCCACAACCTGACCAGCCACGGATCGTGCAACGTTATAAAATTTCTCGAAGCCAGACGGAGTGATCAGGGCATTGCTAGCGCCGACAGCAAAAAGACCATCCGTCCGAATCAATGGCTCAAACCGACTGGCTATTTCTATGTGTTCGCCGAACACATCGTGCACGACATTGCGATATTGCTCGACAGTTAAGCGCCGCATATCCGGAGGCGCGCCACCTGTTTGCGGCTCGCTTTCACCACAGGCCGTCAATGCGATTGTGACGAACGCAACGCACGTGGCCTGTCCAAGATAACGTTTCACTTTAGATATCAACATTTATCACCTGAATTATCCGCGATACCTGTTATTTGACAGGCTCAGCGTTCGGCAGTTTCCATTTCACTCGTTTGGTCGGGGTGCACGATAAAAGCTGCGAAGGCATTAACTTCAAAAGCCGACGATATGTGGGTGCACTCACCCGTTTCTGGGTCCGGGTAACCGTCAGCCATCCGCTTGGCCGCTTCGAAGAATGCGGGGCAACTAAAATTCCCAGTCGTAATGACCGGACCCAGGCCGCCGGTGTGATACAGATACTGCTCTAGGTCATAGTATCCTGCCACCGACCCCTGCGCGTTAGTGCCATCTTCAGTTATCTCTAGCCGGATTTGCATATCCCGGATGACCGGATGCAAATAGTTGTAGTTGCCGTAGTAAGGCAAACGTACGTCACCTGAGCCAGCCTGCAGGACGCCGTCAACAATAGAGCCTTTAATGCTGTCGCCATAGCGCGGTCCATCATCCTTATAGTCGATGCGATAACTGGAGAACGGAAGAACCTGTCCTGAACTATCTAGAGGGAATTGATCAACGGAGCGATAAAAAGTCACGGTAACGTCTTCATCATTACGGGCGTCGTCGACATCCGTAATTTCAATGAGGATCATCGCTAGGCCGCTAGTGCGACGCATTTCATTCGCGTTGATTTCAATGACGCCCTGGTCGCGGAAGCCGTAGATACAGCCAATTAGTCGATAGAGCTGATTGTCGATACCGGGGACACCAGCCGGGCTAGTAAAGTTTTCATGCTTGCACGACTTGAGCGTTGCACTGCCGTCAACATTGCCGTCAAGGTTAACGCCGAACGATGTCGCACCTTCAACCGTCAACAATGGTGGGTCGTCATCGATAACTTCTGGATTGATGCAGACGTCCTCGCCGTTGGGGCCGCGGTTCTTGGCAACAAACCAGCGATCCAGAGTCGTGATCAAACCGTCTAATGTCTTTTCGCTTCGCTCTTCCTTGGTTAAACCACGCCACCAAATTTCATCATTACTTATATTCAGTCCGGCCGGGCACTCGTCAATGAACTTGGATTCATAGACCGCTGGCATCCAATCTTTGACGACGAAACCAAGGGTCCGATTGGGTGGCGCATCCTCAGCTGCGACGCCAGTCACCACGGTGGTCAGAATGGCGGCGGCGGCCAATGCTGGGAGAAACTGTTTTATCATCTGGTTCTGCCGTGTTTCCATTATATCTACCCCGCCCAAATGGCGGCCAAGCCCTTTTAATTTCAGGCTTTTCTTAAGATTATTCGTACTCTTTTCTTTGCCTGACAGCCACTTTGTTATCCTCCGGTGAGCGCCGTGCGAACACCGGCGACCCAATGATAACGGCCACTTTTGATGCGCTTTTACTCTGGTCGCACCCTCATGATTTGGCCCCTAAGCTCACCTGCCGGGTACCGTGTGGAGTGGATATTCACGTACAAGCGCCCGGTAAGCAGATATTCAAGCTCGCCGTCGTTCAAAATGACGGAGCCAAGCACCGGGCTTGCCATACCATCTGGGGCCAAATCGAAGAGGACTCCAGCATTTCCACCGGGCGTTTGCGGGCCATGAATGTGCGCCGCGACTGCCCCTGAAGTTAGTTTGCTGTAAGTGATTGTCCAATCAAGCCGCTGGGACGGGCGGTCCAGAATAAACTCTGCGTGGCCAATACCCGGGCTTTCTGTCGGCGCACTCTGCTCGTCAGCGGACAGGACTGTGCGGAACTTGATCGGCGGCCCTTCGGTACCGGCATAATCAGGTGCCGCATCAGAAAGATTTGGCAGCAGTGCGCCAAACAGGACGATCGAGGCGATAAGGCACTTAAAAACCATAGAAAAAGCTCTCCGGACGATATCGCGGGTTATGCACTGTCACGGACATAGACGACAGGCCTTCTCGATGTCCAGCAAGGCTCTTCGGGTTGACCGAATATTGGCGGTAATCTGGGATAGTTTGGGCTGTCACGTTCGCTTATTGACCATAAAGACTGATGTCTCGGACTGCAGGTCTAGTTAAGTGCGACTGGTGGCCATGGTCGCGAAACGGGTTTTGAATTCGGAGGCCAGTTGAGCATGATGCGCCTCTATTCAGCAGGCTCTTTTATATGGACGGGCCGTGCGTGCTACCAGCCAGCACCAATTTGGGAAGCCATGAGAAAAGATATGAAATTAAAAAACTTATCAGCAATCGGTGCGCTAGCGCTTAGCACTGCCGCAGCCACACCCACGGCTGCAGATGTGGACACAGAGCGTACCATTGGCCTGGTTGTGGTGTCGTTTTACACATCAGTATACGAGACCAAATACATGGAGGAGTGCCCTCGTGGGCTGGCCATCGGCAATGATGAAATCTGGTGGAAGAGCTTAGAGCCAGGGATTCGTGACGAACTCACAAACGGCGGCGAGATCGAACCCGTGACCGGCACCCGCCGCGCCATGTCCGCGAAGCGTGGCCCAAATGGCGAGGATGTCTGCGCTGTTCCAACAATCGTAGAAGACCCGCCCCATAAGACCGTCGAGGGCAGCATATCATATGGCATGAATCTAGACGGACTTTTGGATGAGGCCACAACCCCTAAGACGTGCAGCCACAAGAACTTCACGACACCTGACGGTCAACCGGGGATCGACAATCAAATGTATCGACTGCTGGGCTGCACCTTCGGCTGGCGCGACAGTGGTTATGTCGAGACCAATGCAAACGGCGAACTTATCGACACGTCCCAGGGAATCATTCTTATTGAGGTGAGTGAAGTAGACGACAGGCGCAATGATGACGAGGTTACCGTTCGCATGTATCGGGCCAACGACATTTTTCCGAAAGATGCGCAGGGCAACGTTTTGCCATACGCCAGTTATCGGGTGCATGATATTCCCGGTTATGGCAACGCCGCCAAAGGCCGCATTGTCGATGGCGTTTTGTCGACGGACCCGATTGAAGCCTTCTTGCCGTACTACGGCAATCTTGCCCACTCCGAGATCCATCTAAGAGATATGCGTATGGAATTGGATTTGGAAGCGACTGAAGATCGCGCCAAGGGTATCATCGCCGGCTATCGCGACATTGAAAATTTCTGGAGCTATTTTAGAAAAGGTGGCTATTTGGCCGTGACTGGACAGTTCAGTTGTCCGTCAATGTATGTCGCAGCACATGAACTCGCAGACGGTTATCCCGACCCAAACACCGGGGAGTGCACAGCGTTATCGTCGTCTTATACCATCGAGACAATCCCCGCTTTTATCGTCCGGCCTGAAGACGACGATTCAAAGACGTCAGAAGCAACAACAGAGCCCCGTGCGACTCAGCTTGCCGCGCGCGGCGAATAGAGAATTAGAGCAATAATGATTCAATTGACCACAATACTACGCACCACCCTTCTGGCCGCAATCGCCCTGACTTTGAGTGCGTGCGGCGAGAGCGAGCCTCTGACCGAAGGCAGTGAACCGCAGTTGCGGCGCCTAACCGAGCAACAGTACCGCAACACCATTCGAGACGTTTTTGGCGGCAACATCATCGTTGCTGGCCGGTTCGACCCCCTAGAGCGGATTGATGGCCTGCTGGCTTTGGGTGCAAGCAGTGCGACGATCACACCCGCAGCACTAGAACGCTACGAAAGCTTAGCCCGGTCTATTGCGCTGCAAGTGGTGGATGAGAACAACCGCAAAGTCCTTCTGTCATGCACACCAACCTCTGCTGGTGCGCGTGATGATTCTTGCGCTGAAACATTTATATCTTCGGTCGGTCGGTTCTTATTCCGAAGGCCGCTTACGAACGCTGAACAGGCGCTTTACACGACAATCTCAGGCTCTGGGGCCGAAGCGCTCGGTGATTTTTACCAAGGCCTAGCCTACGGTCTAACCGGTATGATGGTGTCGCCCAAGTTCTTGTACGTCAATGAAATCGCCGAACCTGACCAAGACGGCCTGCACCGGCTCGATGGTTATTCCAAGGCAACGCGTCTCAGTTTTCTATTGTGGAACACGACCCCCGACGCTGTCCTGCTGGATGCAGCTGAGGCCGGTGATCTGGATACTGAGGATGGCCTGGAAGAACAATTCAACCGGATGATGGCGTCGTCGCGTGCTGACCATGGGCTCGCTTCATTCTTCGAAGACATGTTGGAATTTGAGCGCTTTGACATCCTCGAAAAGGACCCTGTTATCTACCCCGCGTTCATCCTTGATGTGACGGAAGATGCCAAGGAACAGACACTGCGCACGTTGACCCACCTGCTGTTGGAAGAGGAGGTGGATTACCGCGACATCTTCACCTCTCGCAAAACCTTCATTAGCGGTTCGCTTGGGCCCGTTTATCGCGTTCCTGTAGACAACCCTGAAGGATGGATGCCGTACGAATTTCCTGAGGGAAGCCCCTGGGCTGGTATCCACACGCATTTGAGTTTTCAGGCTTTGTTTTCTCACCCAGGAAAGAGCTCTCCGACATTGCGGGGACAGGCCGTGCGTGAACACCTTCTATGTCAAAAAATTCCCGAACCGCCCGGCGATGTCGACTTTTCCGATTTCAACAATGACACCAATGCGGTCAACCGGACGGCGCGCCAGCGCCTTGTCGCCCACAACGAGGAAGCCAGCTGCGCCGGCTGTCATAAATTGATGGATCCTATTGGCTTAGCCATGGAAACTTTTGACGGTGCAGGTCAACTGCGGACTATGGAAAATGGTGTCGTCATCGACACGTCAGGCGAATTAGACGGTATTTCCTACTCCGACGCGGTCGGCTTGGGTGAAGCGTTGCATCAGAACCCTTCTGCTCCGGCCTGTGTCACCCACAGACTATATGCCTATGGTACCGGTCGCTCACCGGTGCCCGCTGAACGGCAATGGATGGCTTATCTCGAAGAAAAATTCGCCGAAACAGGGTATAAAGTCTCTGATTTGCTGCAAGAGATGGTGTTAAGCGACGCCTTCTATCGCGTTATTCCACCGGCCCTAGACACGAACACTGCAGACGCAGGCTCAGTATCTGCCGAGGAGACTCAGTTATGACCTTAAGTCGCCGCTCATTCCTGCGAGGCACCGTTAGCGGTTCCGCTGTCGCTGTTGGACTGCCTTTTCTTGACTGTTTTCTCAACGCGAACGGCACCGCCCTGGCTTCAGGCGCGCCAATCCCAGTGCGTTTCGGCTCTTGGTTCTGGGGATTGGGCCACACCCCCGGTCGTGGCATTGCCATGGATGGCAAGTCTGAAATTACGTTCCTCGAAGAAACCCAGCCACTAGTGCCCCACGCGAAAGACCTCAATTATTTTAACGCCTTTAACACGCCGCTCGATGGCCGACCCAGCGCCGTACACTTCACCGGGTGGGTTGCCGCCAAGACTGGCAACGTGCCGCGCACCTTTGGTGACACACCAGAACCGACGCTGGACGTTATTATTGCCGATCAAATCGGCAGCGACACGCGCTTTCGCTCTCTCGACCTCTCAAGCACGGGCAGCGCGCGGGACAGCTACACGTTCCGCAACTCCACCAGCCGAAATGCTGCCGATGTTTCTCCACTGGCTTTTTATCAGCGTGTGTTTGGGCCAGGGTTTGTCGATCCCAACCAAACTGACTTCACCCCTGCGCCAAGTGTTATGGTCCGCAGTAGCGTGCTCTCGGCCGTGCACGAGGAAAGCAAAGACTTTCTGCGCACATTGGGTGCAAGCGACCGGGCGCGGATGGACGAATACTTCACCTCTATCCGCCAGCTCGAGCATCAATTAGCCCTCCAGATGGAAAAACCAGACATATCCGAAGCCTGTGGGATACCGACACCGCCACCGGAAGATGAAGCCCTGGGTATCGAGATCGACGTCGCTCAACGTAATCACAAACTGCTGACGGACATACTGGTCATGGCGCTGGCCTGCAATCAGACTCGCGTATTCAATATGTTGTATTCACAGGCGTTGTCCCTGTTACGCCGGCGCGGAGAGTCCTTTACGCACCATACGTTGACCCACGAAGAACCGATCGACGCCAGCCTAGGATACCAGCGTGAGGTTGCTGAACTACACGTTACCAGCATGAGGGCCCTCGCGACCTTTATCCAGGCATTCAAAGATATTCGCGAAGGCGACGGAACTTTGCTCGACAACACCCTGATCTTCGCCAACTCAGACACGGGTAATTCTCGCGTTCACTCAGTTGACAACATCCCAATCATGATGATCGGTAATGCTGGCGGCCGCCTCAAAACGGGCATGCATATTACAGGCAATGGCGACCCAATCACTCGCATCGGCCTTACAGCACTTCAGGTGATGGGCATTCCCATAGAACGCTGGGGCACTAGATCCTTGGAAACCACCAAGTCCATTTCTGAAGTTCTCGTTTAGCTCATCTATGACACACCGCATACTCCTCAGTTTGATTGGTTCATTTGTGCTCGCGCCGATGTTGGCAACTGCTGCGGATGAGCCACTTCCATCGGATATTAGTGCGCGCGACATGGGTGGTGGCCGTCTTTTCATAACTGCCGAAGGCTTGACCCTTTACACCTATAAACGGGATCGTGAACAACCGGGCACATCGACTTGCGTCGACGAGTGCGCAAGTGTTTGGCCCCCCGTTATTGCAAGTGCTGATACCAATCCACGGGGCTCGTGGGATGTAATTCGCCGGCCAGATGGCGCACCACAGTGGGCTTATCGTGGCGAGCCCGTCTACACATATGTCAAAGATACAAGCCCTGGCACGATGGTTGGTGAAAAAGCATCGGGGTCTTGGGATGTGCTTTTCGAAGCGATTGATACTCCGCCCAACGTTGTGATTAAGCCTACGATTCTTGGGCAAATGCTCTCAGATCTAAACGGTCATGCCATCTACACCGGCCCCACATCGGAATGCGACGACCCTTGTCTCGATTCATGGAGACCAGTTGAGGCGCCGTGGCTCGCCGGGCGTGTTAGTGATGATTGGACGATTTCTCAAAATGCTGATGGCTTGCCACAATGGGCCTACAGGGAGCAACAGCTGTTCACATACGACGAGGATTTTAACGGGGATGACCGCAACGGTTTAGACGCGGACGGTGGTTGGACTGCTGTCGTTCTTCAAGACGCACCAGCGGTTCCAGAGTGGGTCGCTTTCCAAGAAACGGATATCGGCCCAGTTATGACCACGCCGGATCGCATGACTCTCTACTATATTTTCGGCGACTGGGAGAAAATCCGGTTAACGACCTGCGATGAAGCCTGCGTTGACGCCAACTGGGATCCGATGGTCGCGCCAGAAGGAAGCAGCTCGATTGGCAATTGGGCGACACAGCCCTTGCCGGACGGTCAACTACAGTGCACATACCTTGGACGACCGGTGTCCACCTTTAAAGGTGACCGCATGCCAGGAGACACTTACGGCGACAAGTTCGGCACTGGGTCGGATATCCGTGGCGGATGGGTCGCGATCCTTGAAGAAACACTGATCCAGAATCTGGCGCGTTAAAGCGAAATCGCTGACCCTATATCTTGCCTCGGCAATCAGCGCTGAGGCGGAATATCAGTCGCTTCATCTGGATTGATGTCAGACATATCAAGAGGTAGGCCGCTTGTTGTGACGAAACCCGAATCCTCCTGAATGCTCCAATTGTGCATCGCCCCGGCGACTTCACGAATGAAATCCCCTTCATTGACCACAAATTCAGTCCATTCTGGTAAAACGTCATCGGACCGCCCGTGACGTAGATCATGGAATCGGTTTTCGCACTATTTGGATTGGTGCCTCCACCCGCTGCCAGTTTGACAGCGCGCACGGAGTTGCCAGGAAATGAATACCGTTTCAGCGTGATTGCTCCGCCGCCACCTTCTTGTACATCCGCACCTTTTACGTGGGTCGGCGTATTTTCCCCGGTCAGACTGGGTACGTTCCACGTCACGATCGTTGCATCCGACGGCCCACCGGAATTACGTAGCGCCCCAGACGGGAAGCTAACAACATCTCCTGCTTGGCGACATATTTAACAGCGTTGCTCGGAACATTGGCAGTGTCAGCGCGGGTGGCAGTTTTGACGTCACCACTCTCGTTCCATGCCGCCATAGCGATTGAAGGCAAATTTGAGTCAGCCACCACATAGACGTCATTTCCCATCGGGGTCTCCGCGAAAGCGGACATGGGCAAAAACATGATGCTGAAAGCTAGGGCGAGAAATGTGCGCATAAGAGAGCCTCTATATTCGAATTAAAACTGCGTCTCAATGAGCGTTAGTGTGCCGCTATACCAAGTCAAATTGCAACATTGAAGGTCGGCGGTACCCGGCGCGCAGTTGCGCACCACACCGCGGCTAGACTTCTCAGGGTGAACGTTCGAGCAAAAAAAGGAATGGTGGGCCCGGCAGGACTCGAACCTGCAACCAGACCGTTATGAGCGGCCGGCTCTAACCAGTTGAGCTACGGGCCCCACCTGCCCTGGTCAAAACATACCTGAGCGAGCGCCAAAGTAGCGTCGCCCTCCTTCAGGTCAAGCATCCAGATGGACTGACGGCAAAAACCTGCCAGTGATCCTTGAAACGCACATTCAGCCGTCGAATTGGTCATGGGTCTAGGATACCCTTGAGCCACCAACAAAAGTGAGAGCCCAATGCCACAGCCTCTTCATCCAGCTATCAAGCAAAAAATGAGCCGCCGGTATGCCGCCACGCTTCTTACTGGGTCCGCAGTCGGCGCCGGAGCCGCACTGTCCATTCCGGCTCTAGGCGCCGAACAAGGAGATACAATGACGCCCATCGACGCGCCCCATCCTGGTGTCCGCAAAGCTTATGCGGACGGCCCGTTCGGCCAAATACACTATCGGTATTCAGGAAATAAGGAGTCAACGGAGGTCCCGCTGATGTGTCTACACGCGAGCCCGCTGTCAGGCATCGTGTATGACTATTGGCTCGCTGAGATGGGTAAGGACCGTTTTACGGTGGCACCGGATACGCCTGGCTATGGCGGATCGGATACCCCAGTCGAGCCTCCACTGATTGGCGACTTAGCCGACGCGATGATCGGTTTTATGGATTCTATCGGCCTGCAAACGGTGGATGTCATGGGATATCACACCGGCTCGTTTACCTCCGCAGACCTAGCAATGCGCTACCCGGATCGCATCCGCAAAGTTGTGATGATATCCGCCCCTATTTTTGACCAAGCGATCATCGACGAATACAGCGGACGCATTTACGACCCGCCGCCGCAATTCGCTGATCTGCTGATCTCGACAGGCGAAAACCTGCGCAAAACCGGTCGGGGCATGTTCCGCGACATGACCAACGAACGCTATGAAGACGTGAGTATTGAGCGGTTGCGCCACTTTAGAACCGGCAACTGGGGTTTCCGCGCTGCCTTCGCCTATGACTTGACCGAAGCCCTTCAAGAAGTCGAACAACCGATCTTGATTCTTAATCCTGAAGACGATCTATGGGAACAAACGCCACGGGCCAAGCCGTTTCTTAAAAACGGGCGCATACATGATCTGCCAGGCTGGACCCATGGACACCTGGATATGCATACGGAAGAAATGGCTGAAATTGTGCGCGCGTTTCTTGCTGAGTGAGCAACACCCTCTGAGTGAGCAACACCCTCCAATTAAAAGAAGCACCAAAGAAAAAAGGGACGCTCCAAAAAGCGTCCCTTTTTCAATCTGGCCGTCTCGAACATCTAGTTGTCGAGGAAACTTCTAAGCTTCCGTGACCGGCTCGGGTGTTTCAATTTACGCAACGCCTTCGCCTCAATTTGACGGATACGTTCGCGTGTTACCGAGAACTGCTGACCAACCTCTTCGAGGGTATGGTCGGTGTTCATGCCGATGCCAAACCGCATACGCAACACGCGCTCTTCGCGAGGCGTGAGACTGGCTAGCACGCGCGTCGTCGTTTCCCGCAAGTTACCCTGGATCGCGGCATCAATAGGCTGAATCGCGTTCTTGTCTTCGATAAAATCACCAAGATGACTGTCTTCTTCATCACCGATTGGTGTCTCTAGAGAAATTGGCTCTTTGGCGATCTTCAGAACCTTACGCACTTTCTCAAGCGGCATTTGCAGCTTCTCAGCCAACTCTTCTGGTGTCGGTTCGCGGCCAATTTCGTGCAACATCTGACGCGACGTCCGGACCAATTTATTAATTGTCTCGATCATGTGAACCGGAATACGAATGGTCCGCGCCTGGTCCGCAATAGACCGAGTGATGGCCTGACGAATCCACCACGTTGCATAGGTCGAGAACTTGTACCCCCGGCGATACTCGAATTTATCGACCGCCTTCATCAGGCCAATATTACCTTCTTGGATAAGATCGAGGAACTGCAAGCCGCGGTTGGTGTATTTCTTGGCGATAGAAATCACGAGACGCAGGTTGGCCTCGATCATTTCCTTCTTAGCCTTAGAGGCTTCCCGCTCACCCTTCTGCACGGTGGATACCACCCGGCGCAATTCGGATATGGATAAGCCGGCAATTTCAGACACCTCAGCAATGCCGGTGCGCAAATCTTGGATTTCCGACTTGTACTTAGCCCCGAAATCTTTCCAGCCCTTGCCGGTTAGACGACGCACCCGCGCCAACCACTTCGGATCAAGTTCACTGCCGTAATACTGCTCGATATAGGCGTCACGCTTGATCTTGCACTTGGTGGCCAACTGCATCAGCTGGCCTTCCATGATCATGAGCGAGCGATTCAAGTCATTCTTCTGTTCGACCAGATAGTCGATCCGCGCATTGTTGAGGTGCACGTCTTCCATCAGCTGGATGAGTTCCAGCTTGTATTTTTGATAGCGTTTTTCTGTCGGCTTAGGAATTTCCTCGCCATTGCTCAGCGCCGTTAAACGCTGATCTTGGGCACGCTTCATTTTGGTATACACGCTGGAAATTTTTTCAAAGGCTTCAATAACCTTTGGCATCAACTCCGCTTCCATCGCCGCGAGCGATACAGCACCTTCATCCATATCGTCGTCGTCATCCGAGTTCTCAGTCGTCGACTCAGATTTAGAGTCATCTCCATCAGCGGATGATTTTTTATCATCGTCCTTTTTAGCGTTGTCATTATTGGACGCCGGAATAACGCCTGGCGTCGCACCGGATCCAACCGGCGTCCCAGGAATTGCATTCGGATTGGTGTTGTTCTGATTTTGATTGGCGCCCGGATTGGCGATGCCGTAAGTCGCATCCAGGTCAATAATGTCGCGCAGCAACATTTTGCTGTCGACCAAAGCGTCATGCCACGACAGCAGAGCCCTAATCGTCATCGGACTCTCACAGATCCCGCCAATCATCATCTGTCGACCGGCTTCGATGCGCTTGGCAATCGCGATTTCGCCTTCACGCGAGAGCAACTCGACCGAACCCATCTCACGCAAGTACATGCGAACCGGGTCATCGGTGCGACCGATATCACTGTCACCAACGTTGCCGCTAGCAACAACCTCTGTCGCCTTCTTTTCGGCTTCAGTTTCAGCGTTATCTTCTTCCTGCTCGTCTTCTTCAACAACATTGATGCCCATCTCAGAAAGCATCGACATGGTGTCTTCAATCTGCTCCGAAGACATCTCTTCAGAAGGCAGTGCGCTGTTCAGTTCCTCGTAGGTGATGTAGCCCTTTTCTTTGGCTTTCTGAATCAGCTTCTTGACCGACGCATTTGTAGAGTCCAAGAGTGGGCTATCGCCCTCTTCACGCTCTTCTTTCTGGTCAGTCTTAGTTGCGGCTTTTGTCGCCATGGAGCGTCGCTCTCCCTTCGTTAAACCATCTCAACGGCAGTTTTAGTTTGCCGCTCCCCTTTCGGGCTCCTTGCCGGAGCCCGCGTGGGCGAAGATCAAACTCCGCCGTTCTCGTCAGAGGCCTGCCCCTCAGTCCTCAACGACCGAAACACTGCAAAAGCAGAATCGGTCGGCTCATTAATCAGGTCGTCAGCCGCACGCCGGACATCGGCCTCTAGGTCGGCGCGTTGGCACAACGAAAACGTGTGATCCCACCCAATCGTTGCGTCCTGTAACTCAGCATCTGGACGCGCGAACCCGGCGTGAACGTAAACCTCTGAACTCATTAGCTTCTTTAGCTCGTCCGCGAACCCTAATCCGGCTAAATGGGCCTTTAGGCCTTCAAATTCAAGATTCGGCGATTGCGAGAGGTGCATTAAGGCCGATTGCCTAAGTGAGTCAAGGCGCGAATCGGCAAAAGGCATGGCACCGAGGCGCTCTTCTACGTGGTCCAGAAGGTCTGGATGACTAATAAGTGTGGCCAAAAGTATCCGTTGGCGCACACCAGTGGCGTCCAGCTGTCGCGGTTTTGCCTCCGGCTGAGCGGTCACCGGCGCCTTATAGCGCCCCTGCACATTGCGGGATACCGCAGGACCGGCCTGGCTGCGAAAAAGGTCATAAACTCTATCGCGCATATGCCGCCGATACTGGCTCTGGACAGAGCTCTCATTAATCATCCGTGCCAGGTCATCAGCGTCCTTTTCCAAAGCGGCGCGACGTTCAGGTGTATCGATTCGGCGGCCTTCAAGAAGACGACGCCAGACAATCTCAGAGAGGGGAATAGCGGCATCCAAGACGTCCCGCATGGCCTCACGTCCGTCTGACTTGATCAGATCATCAGGGTCTTGCCCCGCCGGCAACAAGGCAAACCGCAAGGACCGGCCAGGCTCCAATAGGGGGAGACACCGGTCCGCTGCCCTTAAGGCCGCTTGGCGACCGGCGGCATCACCATCAAAGCAAAGAATGGGCTCGGGCGCGATGCGCCACAAAAGCGCGATTTGGGTTTCCGTCAGAGCCGTGCCCAACGGAGCAACCGCATTATTTATGCCAGCCTGGGAGAGCGCGATAACATCCATATAGCCTTCAGCAACGATGATCTCAGCCTTATCCGACGCCTCCTTGCGGGCCTGGGAAAAGGCGTAAACCAGATGCCCCTTGTGAAACAAAGGGGTCTCAGGCGAGTTCAAGTACTTTGGGCCACCGTCACCCAACACGCGGCCGCCAAACGCCACAGGCCGGCCACGGGCGTCGCAGATCGGGAACATCACGCGATCACGGAAAAAATCAAAGGATGAACGCCCATCCTGCCCCGGGCTAAGCATCCGGGCTTCGATCGCGACGTCCTCTGGAATGGAGTCGCGCGACAACATACTTTTCAAGGCGTTTCCGTTCGGCGCGTAGCCGAGGCGATATTTCTTGATGATCTCATCGCTTAGCCCACGGTCGCGCAAATACTCATAGGCAACCCTACCTTCTGGCGACCTAAGTTTCTGTTCGTAAAACTGGCACGCCATTTCCACCGCATCTTGCAACGTGGTGCGTCGCTCTGCCCGTTGCGCCTCTTCCGGTGTTGCCTTTGGAACTTCAAGCCCAGCTTCTTCCGCCAACTGTTCCACCGCTTCCGGAAACGGCAGACTTTGAGTCTTCATCAGAAAAGTAAAAACGTCACCATGCTCACCGGATGAAAAGCAGTGATAAAAACCCTTCTGGTCATTGACCGTGAAGGATGGAGTCTTTTCGCTGGTGAAGGGGCTGAGGCCAATGAACTCGCGGCCACGGCGTTGCAACTTGACGGACCGGGCCACTACGGAGGAAACCGGCACTCGAGTCCTTATTTCATCAAGGAAATCAGGCGGAAAGGACACAAGACGCCCCCTGCCCTGCTGGATGTGGCCGCCAGCTTGGCGACCGGTTAGGCAAGGTTTTCTTTAACGACTGAGCTGGCGCGGCCGAAATCCATACGGCCTGAGAAGCGTTCTTTTAAGGACGCCATAACGCGGCCCATGTCTTTTAGGCTAGAGGCTTCAAGCTCAGCAATAATATCCGTAACGGCTCCTCGAATCTCATCATCGCCAAGCTGCTCGGGCATAAAGCGTGTGATGATTTCGATCTCTTCCTGTTCGCGCTCCGCCAATTCACAACGACCACCTTGCTCATACATGGCGATGCTATCGCGACGCTGCTTGACCATTGACTGAAGCATGTCGAGAATCTCGGCCTCATCAATGCCGTCAGACGTGCCCCGACCACGCGCACAGATGTCCCTGTCTTTAAGGGCTGCAAGAATGAGACGGACAGTAGCGACAGACCGTTGGTCTTTGCCGCGAAGCGCGTTTTTCAGCGCGTCGGATAGTTCAGTACGCAACATGGAAAAGGAACTTCCAAAGGAGAAGTTAAGCGATAAAACTAACTCATTCTGATGGCCAACGCAAAGCCTTCTCGAGTGAGATCAAACCTCTATTTTTTTCATGTAAACTGCGGCATACAGAGGCTTGACTTGCTTCTGGCGATTGCTTATCAACCGCCAAATTTGCCGTTACACGACACTCAGATAGGGCGACTTTCGTCGCTCCGCAAGCCCGGGTTGATCCCCGCCAATTTAAAGACTTCAACTGCTCATGGCCGTGCCACGACAGAGGGAGAGTGGCGAGCCTTAAGACGGGTACCCTGAGCGAGCAGACGGTGATTAACCAGGGCCTCCACGGCCCCAAACATACGGACCCTTATGCCGGAGGCGAGCGCCAACGAATTTCCTCCTCAGCCGCAAGGCGCGACGGGGGTATTGGTTCTCAACGATGGTACCGTTTTTTGGGGCAAGGGCTTAGGCGCAACCGGCAGTAAAACGGGCGAAGTCGTCTTCAACACGTCTCTGACCGGATACCAAGAAGTCCTCACTGATCCGTCCTACGCCGCCCAGATCATCACATTCACCTTCCCTCACATCGGAAATGTGGGCACCAATCCCGAAGATATGGAAAGCACCACACCCTCAGCCCGCGGCTGCGTGTTGCGGATGGATATCACCGACCCCGCGAACTGGCGCGCGACGCAGCACCTTAATGACTGGCTCAAGAGTAACGACTTTGTCGGGATTGCCGGCGTCGACACGCGGCGCCTAACTGCACATATCCGTGACGGTGGCGCCCCGACGGGGGTCATCGCCCACGCCACCGACGGTCAATTCGACCTCGACGACCTGCGCGCGCAAGCAAACGCCTGGCCCGGGCTGGAAGGCATGGACTTGGCAAAAGAAGTCACCTGCCGCCAGACGTATACCTGGACTGAGACGCAATGGACCCTGGGTGCAGGATTCGGCGACTTGGATGCTGGCGAAAACAAGCCAGACCATCATGTCGTTGCCGTTGATTTTGGTGCTAAACGGAACATCCTAAGATGCCTGGCCGATACTGGCTGCAAAGTCACCGTCGTCCCGGCGACCGCGTCAGCGGATGACATTCTTCAGCACAACCCCGATGGCATTTTTCTGTCCAACGGTCCTGGCGACCCAGCCGCGACCGGCGTCTACGCCGTCGAAACCGTTCAGGCTCTCCTAGAGAGCGGCAAACCAATGTTCGGCATTTGCCTCGGTCACCAAATTCTTGCGCTTGCCCTTGGCGCTAAGACTTACAAGCTGAAGCTTGGTCATCGGGGCGGTAACCAGCCGGTGCAAGACCTGGAAACCGGCAAAGTTGAAATCACATCTCAGAACCACGGCTTCTGCGTTGATCGGGATAGCCTGCCGACAGGTGTGATTGAGACCCATCGCTCCTTATTCGATGGCATTGTCGAAGGACTACGG
The DNA here is from genome assembly GCA_012103295.1 of Alphaproteobacteria bacterium. Taxonomy (GTDB): domain Bacteria; phylum Pseudomonadota; class Alphaproteobacteria; order Rhodospirillales; family Rhodospirillaceae; genus WLXB01. The sequence continues at coordinate 22,613 of WLXB01000020.1, forward strand.
GTTGAAGGGAGACCCGTATTTTCAGTGCAGTACCACCCTGAAGCCTCCCCCGGCCCCCAAGACAGCTACTATTTGTTTGAGCGGTTCACAGATTTAATCCGCGGCGCAAAGACTAGTCAGTCGGAGACAGCCTAGCTCATGCCCAGACGGACTGACATCGAGAGCATTCTCATTATCGGCGCGGGGCCGATCATCATCGGTCAAGCCTGTGAGTTTGATTACTCCGGCGCGCAAGCTTGCAAAGCGCTGCGTGAAGAAGGGTATCGGGTCATTCTCGTGAACTCGAACCCCGCTACAATAATGACCGATCCTGAGATGGCCGACGCAACGTATATCGAGCCCATCACCATCGAAACGGTCACGAAGATTCTTGAGAAAGAGCGCCCCGATGCGATTTTGCCGACAATGGGTGGGCAAACGGGACTCAACACGGCCATGAGCCTTGCCGACGAAGGCGTATTAGAGCGCCTCGGCATCGAACTGATCGGCGCACAGCGCGACGTGATCGCAAAAGCAGAAGACCGGCTCCAATTCCGCGAGGCGATGGAAGTCATTGGCTTGGAGAGTCCGCGTAGCCAGGTCGTTCACTCTCTCGAGGAAGCCCGTGAAGCCGTCAAGATGACGGGCTTGCCGTCGATTATCCGCCCATCCTTTACCCTTGGTGGTGAAGGCGGTGGCATCGCCTACAACACAGAAGAGTTCGAAAAAATTGTCGGTACAGGCCTAGCTGCGTCACCTGTTACCGAAGTTCTCGTGGAAGAGTCTGTTCTTGGTTGGAAAGAGTATGAGATGGAAGTCGTCCGCGATAACGCGGACAACTGCATCATTATTTGCTCTATTGAGAACGTCGACCCAATGGGCATTCATACCGGTGACTCCATCACCGTGGCCCCGGCCCTCACCCTGACAGACAAAGAGTATCAACTCTTACGCAACGCCTCGATTTCCTGCCTACGAGAGATCGGTGTTGATACCGGCGGGTCGAACGTACAGTTCGCGATTAACCCGGACGACGGCCGTATGGTTGTCATTGAAATGAATCCCCGGGTTTCGCGATCATCAGCGCTTGCCTCTAAGGCAACTGGCTTCCCGATTGCTAAAATCGCGGCGAAACTTGCCGTTGGATACACGTTGGACGAACTGGACAACGATATAACCGGCGTCACGCCCGCGTCCTTTGAGCCGACGATTGATTACGTCGTTACCAAAATCCCGCGCTTCACCTTTGAGAAGTTCCCTGACACAGACGCGTTGTTAACCACGTCGATGAAGTCAGTTGGGGAAGCTATGTCTGTGGGCCGCTGCTTTGCAGAGAGTTTGCAGAAGGGTCTGCGGTCCATGGAGACTGGGCTCACAGGACTTAATGAAGTCTATGTGGGTGAAACGGGTGAGCCTGTAAATGACCCGGGCGCTCTCAAAGCTGCCCTTCTGACACCGCGGCCCGACCGTCTTTTGGTTGTGGCCCAGGCCTTCCGCGAAGGCATGTCACTAGAAGAGATTCAGAACGCCTGTAAATTTGATCCGTGGTTCCTTGAGCAAATCAAGGCCATTGTTGAGGCTGAGAAAACCCTCAAGGCAAATGGCCTGCCATCTGACGCGCCGACCATGGCCCAGTTAAAACGTATGGGCTTCTCGGACGAGCGCATCGGCGAAGTACTAGAACTAGAATCCGACGTGGTTGCGGCACAGCGTCGCGCGCTCGATGTCAGTCCAGTGTACAAACGGATAGACACCTGCGCCGCGGAATTCCCAGCGAAAACGCCGTATATGTACTCGTGCTATGAGGGCGATGGGTATGTGGCTCCGCATTGCGAGTCGGATCCTACCGACAAAAACAAGGTGGTGATCCTTGGCGGCGGACCGAATCGGATCGGTCAGGGTATCGAGTTTGACTACTGCTGTTGCCATGCAGCGTTCGCCTTATCCGATGCCGGGTACGAGACCATTATGGTCAACTGCAACCCCGAAACAGTGTCCACCGATTACGACACGTCAGACCGCCTCTACTTTGAGCCGCTGACTCCTGAAGACGTTATCGAGCTCATCCGTGTCGAGCAGCGCAACGGCGCCGTCAAAGGTGTGATTGTGCAGCTTGGCGGGCAAACGCCTCTGAAGTTATCTCATGCTCTTCTTGCGGCAGGGATTCCCATTCTGGGCACCTCACCTGACGCCATCGATCTTGCTGAAGATCGCGAGCGCTTTCAGCAATTGCTGAACGACCTCAAACTTCGCCAACCCGAAAATGGTACAGCGCTGACCGAAGAAGATGCGGTCAACAGCGCCAATCGGATCGGCTATCCTGTCGTTATTCGCCCCTCTTATGTCCTGGGTGGCCGAGCCATGCAGATCGTTCACGATGAGGACGGCTTACGGTCTTACATTCGAGATGCCGTTAACGTGACTGGCGGTAACCCGCTGTTGATCGACTCGTATTTGTCAGGCGCCATCGAAGTTGACGTGGACGCCCTGTGTGACGGGACCGACGTTTACATCGCTGGAATCATGGAGCACATCGAGGAAGCGGGAATTCACTCAGGGGACTCAGCCTGTTCATTGCCGCCCTACTCGCTGTCGCCAGATATTGTTCAAGAACTCAAAGTTCAGAGTCGCGCACTGGCAAAAGGCCTCAACGTCGTAGGCCTTATGAACGTCCAATTCGCTGTCAAAGACGCTGACATTTACATTCTCGAAGTGAACCCACGCGCCAGCCGGACCGTACCCTTTGTCGCAAAAGCCACCGGCATCCAAGTTGCCAAGATAGCCGCACGCATTATGGCTGGTGAGACGTTGAAGGACTTCGGCTTATCGGGTCATGACTTCGACGACCACGCTGACAGCGTCAAACATATTGCTGTCAAAGAAGCGGTGTTCCCGTTTGCACGGTTCCCAGGTGTCGACATTGTTCTCGGCCCCGAGATGAAATCCACTGGTGAGGTCATGGGGCTGGACGTTGATTTTCCGCGCGCGTTTGCCAAATCACAAATGGGGGCCGGCACACGTCTTCCGTCTTCAGGGACTGCATTTCTGTCTCTCAAGAATGAGGATAAAGCCGGTGCACTTGCGGTTGCTCATAAACTGACGGCCCTTGGTTTTAGCCTCGTCGCCACCGGCGGAACACAATCGTTCCTTAAGGAGCAAGGCCTTGAAGTTAAAGCGATAAACAAGGTTCTAGAGGGCCGCCCGCACTGTGTGGACGCGATGATATCCGGCGACATCCAACTGGTGATCAACACCACGGAAGGCGCTCAGTCTCTGAAAGACAGCTACGATATCCGGCGGACCGCGCTAACACGCCAAATTTGTCATTACACGACCCTATCCGGTGCAGAGGCTGCGGTGGACGCAATTGCAGCTCTTAGGGACGGCGCTCTTGATGTCGCCCCTCTGCAATCCTATTTTAAATAATTGAATTAAGCCTGACTTGAGAGCCCTGCTGTGCTTGAGTAAGAGCACAGCGTTTTTCATTTAAGGACAGAATAAGAGGTTACGTCATGGAAAAAGTTCCGATGACGGCTGGGGGATTGACCCCGCTGGAAGATGAATTAAAGCAACTCAAGACTAAGGACCGCCGCGAAGTCATCAAGGCGATATCCGAAGCCCGTGAGCATGGCGACCTATCGGAAAACGCCGAGTACCACGCTGCGAAAGAACGCCAAGGTTTTATTGAAGGACGGATTCAGGAACTTGAGGATGTTATCAGCCGTGCTGATGTCATTGATGTCTCCAAGCTATCCGGGTCAACAGTGAAGTTTGGCGCCACCGTATCGGTCGTGGACGAGGACACGGATGAAGAAACGACCTATCAGATTGTGGGTCCATATGAGGCCGACTTAGCCAAGAAACTAATTTCCGTTCAATCCCCCATTTCGCGGGCGCTGATCGGCAAGACTGTCGGAGATACCGTAGAGGTGAAGGCCCCTGGCGGCATTAAGAGCTATGAGGTCCTTAAGGTTAAGTTCAAATAAGCGGTGTCACAAACCGAGTTTCTAAGCTTCTTCCTCTTCCGGCCTAACCGTAATCGGTACACCTGAAAGCCGCTTTGAGCTTCGAATGGCGAGCGCGGACTTAACCTGCGCGACGTTTGGGGCCGCCGTCAGTTTGGATGTGATGAATTTTTGATATTCGTCCCAATCACGTGCCACGATCTTCAAAAGAAAATCCGTTTCACCAGCTAGCATGTGGCATTCACGCACTTCAGGCCATTCATCTACCATTTGCTCAAAGGCAAGAAGGTCGACCTCAGCCTGACTGTTGAGCCCAACGTGAGCAAAGACAGACACATTGAAACCCAGAGCCACTGAGTCCAGGTCTGCGTGATACCCCTTGATGAAACCCGCTTCCTCCAGCGCCCGAACCCTGCGAAGGCAAGGTGGTGCTGATATCCCGGCTCGCTTTGCCAGATCAACATTGGTCATCCGGCCATCATTCTGCAAATCACTCAGAATCTGACGATCGATACGGTCAAGTTTAACGCGCTGCATGATCTCTCCACCGGTTATCGAGTCCGGTTCCATTCCCCATAGACGCAATAATATTACACGTTTATGAGAAAATGCGACCGAAATTGTCAGACAGGAATACGGTCTTGATATCCTCTAAGCCTGACAAAAAGGGTGCGAATGCGTGTTGTAACGCCCTGGGCCGAGACCTATGTTACCGGCTCAAAAGGTAAAGAAACCCTCACGGAAAGCACGTTATACCAATGGCCACACACCACTCTAAAGTCTTGATTCTCGGTTCCGGCCCCGCTGGCCTCACCGCAGCCATCTATGCCGCGCGCGCCAGCCTGGAGCCGATGTTGGTGGCCGGCATGCAGCCTGGTGGACAGATGACGATAACGACCGACGTCGAGAACTACCCTGGTTTCGCTGATGTCATCCAAGGCCCCTGGCTTATGGAGCAAATGCAGAAACAGGCTGAGCACGTGGGAACGCAAATTATACAAGACACGATCTTGTCCGTTGACTTATCGACGCGCCCTTTCTCTTGCGTTGGTGACAGCGGCGACATCTACACTGGGGACTCCGTTATCATTTCAACCGGCGCCTCGGCGCGCTGGCTTGGCCTGGAAACTGAAGAGAAATTCATGGGATTCGGGGTTTCGGCCTGCGCCACCTGTGACGGATTTTTCTTCCGAGGCAAAGAGGTTTGCGTCATCGGCGGCGGCAATACAGCTGTCGAAGAAGCACTATACCTGACCAACCATGCCAGCAAGGTGACCTTGGTTCATCGCCGCGATTCTTTCCGCGCAGAGAAAATTCTCCAGGATCGATTGTTCGCGCACGAAAAAGTCGAGGTCGTATGGGATACCGTGCTGGAAGAAGTCTTAGGTGATACAGACCCCCTTGGCGTAACCGGCGTAAAACTGCGCAATATCAAGACCGATGTCGTGTCAAACCTTGCCGTCGACGGGGTCTTTGTCGCCATCGGCCATACCCCAAATACTGAGCTATTCAAAGGCGTTCTCGACATGAAAGACGGCGGATACCTCATCACCAAGCCTGATTCCACCGGCACAAATATCGACGGGGTCTTTGCCTCCGGCGACGTGCAGGATCATACTTACAGACAAGCAGTTACAGCCGCTGGTACTGGATGCATGGCCGCCCTAGAGGCCGACCGGTTCCTTGCGGCAACAGGGGCATAGTTTCGCAATTCATGACACGTGAGTGTGTCAACCGGAGGATAGACCAATGCCATCCCGTGGCAGCAGCAAACTCGACTGGGATAAACTGCGCGTATTCCACGCCGTTGCAGAAGCGGGCAGCTTTACCCATGCCAGCGAGACACTCAATCTGAGCCAATCGGCGGTGAGCCGTCAAATTAGTGCTCTTGAGGCCTCATTGGGTGTCATGTTGTTTCACCGGCACGCGCGCGGCCTAATTCTGACTGAGCAGGGGGATTTGCTCTACAAAACTGTGCACGACGTGTTTGCAAAATTAACAACGGTCGAAAGCCAACTGACCGAAACCAAAGACATTGCTGAAGGTCCACTGACGGTAACAACGACTGTCGCATTCGGATCTGTTTTTCTGACGGGACGTTTGCGTCAGTTTATCAGCGATTATCCAGATATCGATGTGACCCTGAGACTCGATGATCGCGAACTTGATTTGGCGATGCGTGAAGGTGACGTCGCCATTCGATTTAACGAGCCAAAACAACCCGACTTGATTCAGCGTCATTTGGGTAGCCTGTTCGGTCATGTCTTCGCATCTGCTGATTACCTCAAAGAACATGGAACTCCGACATGCGTTGAGGATCTGAAAGATCATAAACTGGTCGTTTTCGGTGGCAGCGCATTGCCATTCGAGGAGGTCAACTGGCACTTTGAGCAAGTCGAAAAGACCGTCGGCGCAATTAAGCCAGCCTTGCAGGTCAACAATCTCTACGGCGTCTATCGCGCCGTCAAAAGTGGGATCGGGATTGGTGCCCTTCCTGAGTATTTCTACCGCGAAGGCCGGGGGCTGGTTCAAATCCTCCCGGAGCTTAGTAGCCCGCCAATTGACGCATACTTCGTTTACCCCGAAGAGCTACGTAACACTATGAGAGTCAGTGTGTTCCGCGATTTTCTACTCAAGGAGATCACGCGGGCCAGAACACAGCTCACTATTGTGCCGCGCCAAGCAGACGAACTTAAGACAGCAAGTTAGCGCGTTCGCGGGCGGCGCCCATGAGATATGCACACTGCGCATGTCGGCCCCGCGATCTTGTCGCTGGCTGAACGCCTGTAGCCACATTATTTTTTACTCATCTGCATTGCAGTAAGAGATGGCATGTCGTGCCAGCCTCTGCGGGCCGGTATTCCGGCCCGTCTATCCGGAAGGCCCTATGCCTTGCGGATGGAAAACCTCCCTGTTTTGACTTGCCCCGGGCTTGGTCCCGGGGCTTTTTTTATGGCGCTTCGAGAAAAGCCCTGGCATCCGCTACCGTTGTCTGCGGGTCTTCCATCATCAATTTGTGACCCAGAGTCGGATAGCGAATAATTTTAACGTCAGTGCCGGTAAACAAGGGGGCAACATTGTTGAGGCCATCAGCCGTTAGAACCGGGGATTTTCCAGCCCACTGTATCAGTGTGGGCATCGAAATTCGGGCGGCCGCTTCTTTGAGATCAAACGTGCTTTGCGAGTTGGCGATTATAAAATTCCGAACATTAGAAATTGAACCCATACGATTGTTGAGATCAGTATATTCACGAACTTTCGCTACCGTGATCCTATCGTCATTCCCGAAGATATTTTCCATGAACAGACGCCAATAGAGCTGAGGCCGCCAAACCTCGAATACGGTGTCGCTAATCCACATCATGACGCGAAAGCCCCATGGTGGAGGAAGCCGGTCGCCGGGCGTATAGGCAGGTACGGTTGACAGCAAAAGCTTACCGACGCGCTCAGGGTGATCTGCTGCATATCTCAAAGCAAGAATGCTGCCCGAGGACGTGCCGCCAATGTGAAAGTTCTCATGGCCAAGCTCGTCCAATAGACCCTCAACTAACGGGTAAGCTAGAGAGGAGCTATACTGGTCGCCTGGAATCGGACCCGATAAGCCAAACGGTGGGTAATCGAATCGAACGATCCGATAATCTCTCTTGAGGTCTTCGACCCACCCGTCCCATTGCCTGTTGCTGCCCAGATGACCATGGATCAGAACGAGGACCGGCCCCTCTCCATCCTCAACCACATGCATTGGCACGTCATCAATTGTTATGAATCGCGAGCGCTCATCTGTATAGCGCGCCCTGAGCGCTTCATCGGATGGATTGAAGGCGCCGGACCTAACAGCCAGTATCCAGCCTCCCAGCACCACACAGATGAGCACCAGACCGATAACGAGACCTTGTTTCATAACCACTCCCTTATTTGATCAGAGCAGTGTGACACAGGGTCGATTATGGTGCCTAGCTAAGACCCGCACAGAACCGCTGGATGCGCGTACAGGCTTCCTTTAGTGCCTCGGTTGACGTCGCATACGAAATTCGAAAATGCGGTGACAAGCCAAAAGCCTCCCCCTGAACCGAAGCCACAGCCTCTTCTTCAAGAAGCGCGGTCACAAAGTCAGAGTCAGTCGCGATTTTACGGCCACCTTTTGACGTCTTGCCAATACAGCCCGCAATCGAAGGGTAAACGTAGAATGCGCCTTCGGGCGTGAGACAATTGATACCTTCCGCCTGATTCAGCATCTCAACGACGATATCTCTGCGCTCCTTGTACACAGCATTGCGCTCCGGCAAAAAATCAAGCGGCCCATTTAATGCGGCTAGACTCGCATGTTGAGTCATCGAACTGGTGTGAGAAGCACTCTGTGACTGAATGTTGTTCATCGCTTTAATGAGATCGAGCGGGCCGCATGCATAGCCCATACGCCATCCCGTCATCGCAAAAGCCTTGCTCACTCCATTGATGGTCAGAGTCCGATCAAAGAGCTTCGGCTCGACCTGCGCGATCGTCTTAAACTCAAAATCGTCGTAAACGAGGTGCTCGTACATGTCGTCAGTCATCACCCAGACTTGTGGGTGCTTAAGCAGTACATCGGCCACAGCCTGCAAATCAGCCGCTGTATAGGCTGCGCCAGTTGGGTTTGATGGCGAGTTTAGAATGAGCCACTTGGTCTTCTCCGTGATCGCCGCCTCAAGTTTTTCTGGCGAGAGCTTGAACTCGTCGCCCTCAGTGCATTCAACGAAAACGGGAGTACCGCCGGCGATGAGCACCATGTCTGGATAGCTGACCCAATAGGGCGCGGGGATGATCACCTCATCACCATCGTTCAACGTAGCCATAATCGCGTTGAACAGAACTTGCTTGCCGCCCACGCCAATGTGGACCTGGCTGATGTCATACGTCAGTTCGTTCTCGCGCTTAAACTTATCGACCACAGCTTGACGCAACTCGGGGATGCCGTTGGTCGGTGTATATTTCGTTTTACCGGCATCTATCGCGGCCTTTCCGGCTTCCTTGATATGATCTGGAGTATCAAAATCTGGCTCGCCTGCGCCGAGACCAATGACGTCCACGCCCTGAGCCTTGAGCTCCCCAGCCTTGGCGGTAACAGCCATGGTCGGGGACGGTTTAATGGCTGACATGCGGTCGGCAATAATAGACACAGGTCTTCTCCGGGAAGCGGTTAAAATAAAAGTGATGAGCGGCGCGAAAAATACTGCTATGGGCGTCGGGGCGCAACCGCGTTCACATGTCAGGAGTGACGTTATCGTCATTTTTCACGACTAGAGATCACCTGAAACTGGCTCTATGTTAGCCTCATGTCGACCGCCCTCCCCCTCATTGCAAAGCCAGACACAGGCGAGACCGCTGATTTTCGGCTGGTCAGCGAATTTGAGCCCGCCGGCGATCAACCCACCGCCATCGCAGAGCTCGAAAAGGGGCTTCTTGCTGAGGAGCGTGACCAAGTCCTTCTTGGCGTTACGGGCTCCGGCAAGACCTTCACGATGGCGCAGATTATCGCACGCACTGGCCGGCCGGCTCTAATCCTAGCCCCAAACAAGACTCTCGCGGCTCAACTGTACGGAGAATTCAAAGCGTTCTTTCCTGACAACGCGGTCGAATACTTCGTGTCTTATTACGATTACTACCAGCCAGAAGCCTATGTCCCTCGGACGGACACCTATATCGAGAAAGACGCCAGCATCAACGAGCAGATTGACCGGATGCGGCATTCGGCAACACGTTCGATCCTAGAGCGCCGCGACGTCATTATCGTGTCATCGGTGTCCTGTCTCTACGGCCTCGGGTCCGTTGAATCATACTCCCGGATGACTTTCATAATCGAAGAAGGCAAAGCGTTTCCCAGAGCCGATTTAATTAAGCAGCTGGTCGCATTGCAATACAAACGCAATGACATGTCTTTTACACGAGGCACCTTTCGTGTTCGCGGAGATGCGATTGAAATATTCCCGGCCCACTACGCTGACCGGGCTTGGCGGCTGTCCCTATTCGGTGATGAAGTCGAGTCTATTCATGAATTTGACCCCTTAACCGGCGAAAAAACGGCGGCGCTGCAAAGGATTACGATCTATCCCAGTAGCCACTACGTAACACCGCGCCCCGCACTGTCCCAAGCCGTTAAGAGCATAAAAACGGAACTTAAATCGCAACTGAACGTATTCCATGAACAGGGCAAGCTACTTGAAGCCCAGCGCCTCGAACAGCGCACTATGTTCGACTTGGAAATGATGGAGACCACGGGCCACTGCAAAGGAATCGAAAATTATTCTCGATTCCTGACCGGCCGCGCCCCCGGCGAACCTCCACCAACACTGTTCGAGTACATTCCCGACGATGCACTGCTCTTTGTTGACGAGAGCCACGTCGCAGTTCCGCAAATCGGCGGTATGTACCGCGGCGACTTTGTTCGAAAATCAACGCTGTCGAACTTCGGCTTCCGGCTACCCTCCTGCTGCGACAACCGCCCCCTAAAGTTTGAGGAATGGGAATCCATGCGACCTCAAACCATTTTTGTTTCTGCCACACCGGGCGATTGGGAAATGGAGCGCACCGGTGGCGCGTTTGTCGAGCAGATCATTCGCCCAACTGGCTTGATTGATCCCGTGTGCCACATCAGACCTGCGGATAGTCAGGTCGACGACCTTTTGGCCGAAGTGCGCGATGTCGCCGCTAAAGGCATGCGCGCCCTGGTCACCACACTTACTAAACGCATGGCGGAAGACCTGACCGAGTACCTGACTGAACAGGGAGTGCGCGTGCGCTACATGCACTCAGATGTGGACACCCTCGAACGCATCGAGATTATTCGCGATCTCCGGCTCGGTGCGTTTGATGTCCTGGTCGGAATCAATCTGCTGCGCGAAGGGCTTGATATCCCTGAATGTAGTTTGGTCGCTATCCTTGACGCTGACAAAGAAGGCTTCCTGCGATCTGCACGCTCTTTGATCCAGACTATTGGTCGCGCAGCACGCAATATCGATGGCAAAGTTATCCTCTATGCCAACAATATGACCGCAAGCTTGGAAAAGGCGATCAGTGAAACCAACCGTCGGCGCGAACGGCAACAGGCCTTCAACGTTGCGAATGACATAACACCAGAGGGGATTCGCAAGGATATCGCTGACTTATTAGAAAGCGTTTACGAGCAAGATCGGGTTACCGTCGACACCGGTCTCGCCGAGGAAACAGAGCTTCTTGGACATAATCTGCGGACCGTTATCCTCGATCTCGATAAGAAAATGCAGAATGCCGCTGCGGACTTAGAGTTCGAGGAGGCGGCTAGATTGCGAGATGAAATTAGACGGCTCGAAGATTTAGAACTTGAAATGGCGCCGGATGCCCTGTCCGAGCCACAGATTGAGGCTGAGGAAAAGCGCAGCCGGGTACCTGAACCCGGCCCCAAAGCGAAAGGCCGGGCCGTGAGAAAGCGACAGAAATCGCGCCGACGATAAGGTCCTCCATACCCACCTAACTCATTGTTTTTAATATTTATTATTAACTGCCATTCACTCTCTGCATGGCAGATATCGGCCTATTGTATGTTGACCTGACATATATCAGACCGATACAAACCGAGCTCATCACCGGTTGCGCTTAAAAGCACCTCGCAACCAAAAAGAGGTCAGACGTGGACGCAAAAACACTCTGCCTAGGCGCGCTCATGCACAACGAGGCGTCGGGCTATGAAATTCGCAAGCTCTTCGAGGGTGGGCCGTTCAGCGCCATCTACGATGTCAGCTTTGGCTCTATCTATCCGGCCCTGACGGTATTGCTGGATCGCGAATGGGCGACCTGCTGCGTAGCCGAACAAAACGGGCGTCCGGACAAGAAAGTCTACAGCATAACGCAAGCTGGCCGAGCCGCGTTCCTAGAGGCGCTTTCTACAACACCGGCTCCGGACAAAATGCGGTCTGAGATGCTCTTTATATTGTCCTTTGGTGACCATCTTCCGCGCGCGGATGTCTTAGCCTTAGTCGATCGCTATATCGCGGATTACGAAGACAGACTGTCTGACATTCATGACCGTGACGACGACCACGAACTACCGCCTGTGAGGCGCTTTGTTCATAATTTTGGAATTACAATGTACGAAACAGCACTTGAGTACCTACGAACCCATCGCACGGTCCTTACTGAAGAGACAGCACCTGCACAAAGCAACGCACGCCAGTCAGATGAGCACGTCGTGACAGCTGGAGGCGTACAATGAACAAGTCGTACATCATTGCAGGGGCTATAGCTGCGTCAGCGACCCTATGGGTTGCTTCCGGGGTCATATTTACGGCTAACGAAGAAGTTGAACTGTCTGCGGCTGAGCAGGCGAGCTTAAACAAGCCAGAAGGCCTTCAAAGGGTTCAAGTCATTCGCTCGCGTGCTGTTCCCCGCATCCGAGAGATTAGGGTCGCTGGCCGGACGGAAGCATCCCGCCAGATCACAATGCGCTCAGAAATCGAGGGTACAGTCATCGAACTCGTTGTGCCTCGCGGCACTATCGTGAAACAAGGAGATCCGCTGATTCGATTCTCGATCAACGATCGCAAGGCGTTGCTGACCAAATCTCAGGCGTTGGTAGCCAAAAGGAAGATGGAATTCAGCGCTGCCGAGAATCTGTCCAAAAAATCCTTCACGTCGGAAGTATCTTTGGCCAATGCCAAAGCTGAGTTGGAATCGGCGCGCGCAGATCTTGAAGCAGCCGAGTTAGAACTCGCCCGCACGACAGTTCGGGCGCCATTTGACGGGATCTTTAATCGCAATCACGCTGAAGTCGGCGATTACCTCCGCCTCGGTGATGAAGTTGCCGAAATGGTCGATCTCGATCCCATCCTAGTCATAGGGGAATTGGCAGAGCTTGCCGTTGGAGAAGTCAGTCCAGGAACAGTAGCCGGCGCAGATCTAATCGATGGCCGCAGTATACAAGGTGAAATTTCCTTCGTTTCCAGCAAGGCCTCGCCGGAGACGCGGACGTTCTCCGTCGAGATTTCAGTCCCAAATCCAGACGGCACCATTATCGATGGCATGACCGCCACTTTGCGTTTGCCCGCACAGGAAGTCATGGCACACAGCGTACCGCCGGCTGCCTTAACTCTAAACGACGGTGGTGCTGTAGGCGTAAAACTTGTTAATGCCGATCGAAAGGTCCTCTTCGCAGAGGTAACCACGTCGTCAGCGTCGACGGATAGCGTTTGGCTAACAGGCCTGCCGCCAATCGTAGACATCATTACCGTCGGCCAGGAATTCGTCACTATCGATCAGAAAGTTGACCCCGTCTTGATCGACCCCAGCGTCGTCGGTCCGGTAGGTAACGCACCAATAGCAGGTGCAGATCAAACATGGCTGGCGCAAAGCGAAGGAGAGCAAGAATGACCGCCCTTATTGAAGCGGCACTCGGTCGCTCACGCACGGTCTTGTCTCTCCTCGCGATGATTCTTATCTCCGGAATCATAGCGTTTGTCGATATTCCCAAAGAGGCTGAGCCAGACATCCCGGTGCCGACGATATACGTCAGCATGGTTTATCGCGGAATTTCACCTGAAGACGGAGAGCGGTTGCTCGTCCGACCGATGGAACGGGAAATGCGGTCTGTCGAGGGCGTTAAGGAGATCAAAGGACAATCCTATCCCAATGGCGCCAACGTCACACTTGAGTTTGAAGCAGGGTTTGATGTCGACAAAGCGGTACAAGACGTTCGTGAAGCAGTAAGCGTCGCCAAAGCGGAACTCCCGGCAGGAGCAGAAGAACCAACGGTCAACGAAGTTAATATGAGCCTTCTGCCGATACTTGCCGTTAGCCTTTCCGGCGACGTACCTGAACGCACGCTATTTACAGTCGCAAAGCGCTTGAAGGACAAGATTGAGGACGTCCCCAGCGTTCTTGAGGCTGATATTGCTGGAGATCGTGACGAGCAAATGGAGGTCATCATTGACCCAGCATTGTTAAAGTCATACGGGATCGATGCCAACGAGTTCACTAATTTCCTCAAGCGCAACAATACCGTCGTCGCCGCCGGCGAGCTGGACACGGGAACCGGACGTTTTGCCATCAATGTCCCGGGCTTGATTGAGGGGGTAGAAGACGTTTTAAAACTGCCTGTGGTCGTCAATCGCGACGCGTCCATAACGGTAGGCGATGTCGCGCAGGGTCGCAGGGCCTTTAAGGATGCCGATGGCTATGCGCGAGTGAACGGCCAGTCCTCTCTAACCTTAGAGATCTCTAAACGCGTCGGAGAGAACATTCTTCAGACGGTCGACATTGTGCGTGCCATCGTTGAAGAAGACCGGAAATCTTGGCCTCCCGGAATTCAGGTCAATTATTTCCAAGACAAATCAAAAATGATCCGAGACATGTTGTCCGAACTGCAAAACAACGTGGTAACAGCTGTTTTGCTAGTGATGATCGTTGTCGTTGCCGCTCTCGGTGTGCGAACCGGCCTTCTTGTTGGTATCGCCATTCCCGGCTCCTTCTTGATAGGGATTCTTGTCCTGTATAGCGCTGGCATGACCATCAACATGGTTGTCTTATTTGGCCTCATACTATCCGTCGGGATGCTAGTTGACGGCGCTATCGTCGTTACGGAATACGCTGACAGGAAAATGACCGAGGGCATAGATCGCAAGGAAGCATACGGCCTTGCCGCGAAGCGAATGGCTTGGCCAGTGACGGCGTCAACGGCGACAACCTTAGCGGCCTTCACACCCCTACTGTTTTGGACCGGCCTATTTGGCGAATACATGAAGTACTTGCCGATTACTCTGATCGCGACCTTGTCAGCATCGCTACTGATGGCACTCATTTTCGTGCCGACACTGGGCTCTCGCTTTGGACGCCCGGGTATTGGAAATCCAGAAATCATGCGCGCTATGGCCGCGGGCCATGGCGCTGATATGACAGCACTCCCTGGATTAACCGGCGCTTATGCGAGGATACTAAAACGTGCCTTAGCCAACTCCAGCACAGTACTCATTGGCGCGCTGGCATTACTCGTATCGGCGCAAGTTCTCTATTGGAGCTTTGGTAAGGGCGTAGAATTCATGCCCGAGTCCGAACCAGAACGCGGTGCGGTTTATGTCCATGCTCGAGGCAACCTTTCCGTCGACGACAAAGACCGGCTGACACGCCAAGTTGAAGAACGCATTTTTGACCTACCAGAGTTCAGCACAGTATATGCCCGATCCGCTGCGGGAGCCCGCTATCGTGACGGTGGTTCTGCCGACATTGTCGGAGCTGTGCAATTTGAATACAAAAACTGGGAGGATCGTCGCCCCTCCACAGAAGTCGTAGCAGATATGCGAGAACGACTGGCAGACCTCGCCGGTGTCAAAGTAGAGGTCTGGGAAGAAATGATGGGCCCGCCTACGGGTAAGCAGTTCCACCTCAATCTCATGGCACAAGACTTCGACGTCTTGGCAGACCATGTCGCAATGGTCCGCGCCGAGTTGGACCGCCTCGGTGGATTTGTTGATATTGAGGACACTCTTCCTCTGCCTGGCATCGAATGGGAATTAGAGGTCGACCGTGCGCAAGCGGCTAAATTTGGCGTCGATATCGGCGGTATTGGCGACATGGTACAGCTCGTCACTGAAGGCCTAAAGTTATCGGATTATCGACCCGACGATGCAGACGATGAAATCGATATCGTCGTACGTTTTCCTGAAGAATATCGAACCTTGGATGAGTTGGATGAAATTCGGGTTACGACCCCCGCTGGACAGGTGCCTGTGTCGAGTTTTGTTAAACGGGTCGCCAAGCAGGACTCAGGTGAAATTAACCGCATTGATGGCCGGCGCGTGATCTCAGTTATTGCGAGTGTTGAAGACGGAATCTTACCTGATCAGAAAGTTCGGTTGGTCGAACAGTGGCTCAAGCAGACTGAGACCTGGGACCCCAACGTGAAATGGGAATTCAAAGGTGAGGATGAGGAACAACAAGAGTCCGCCGCGTTCCTACAACGTGCGTTCATCGTCGCGTTATTTCTCATGGGCGTAATACTTGTCACTCAATTCAACAGTTTTTATTCGGCCTTTCTCATCCTAAGTGCTGTCCTCATGTCGACTATTGGCGTGTTCCTGGGCCTATTGGT
>WLXB01000152.1 GCA_012103295.1 Alphaproteobacteria bacterium
GGGTGGGGCATCATGTGTTCCTCCTGAACAACTGAGGCAGCGCAGTATAACAATATATATTGTTATTCTCAACAATATATTTAAGGCGCCCGACGTTGACGGATGTTCTTGCGTCCTTGAAACCTTATTTCGCGCCATTTTCAGCGGTGCGTGGGCTCGTTTGTATTTTTGTGGTGCATGGGCTCGTTTCTCCGATCACACGGGTATGGGCTCGATCCCGGGAACCAGTGATGCATGGGCTCGTTCCTCGCTAAATCGGGAATTCTTTTTTTGAGGGCCTCAAAAACCTAGTTTTTTGGTGTTGCAAGGATGCGCCAAATCCTTGAAATCCCTGGGAGTCGCGCCCTCGGCCAGTTGACTCGCCCCCTATCTCCGGGTACCACGCAAGGTACGATTCGCACTGCTACCGATGTTTTTGCGCCTACGACGTTTCTCGTTCGCCTGAATTACTCCAAACAGTGTGGTCGGTATCCGGCCTCACGCCCGCTGTGGGAGAGGCCACACGTGTGTACTACTGGAGAAATACTATGCCGAGCGGAACCGTAAAGTGGTTCAATGCGACCAAGGGCTACGGGTTTATTGAACCCGACGACGGCTCGAAGGACGCCTTTGTCCATATCTCAGCCGTTGAGCGCGCTGGATTGTCAGGCCTCAATGAAGGCCAAAAAGTTCAATTCGAACTCGTGCAAGGCCAAAACGGCAAGACCTCTGCCGAAAACTTGGTCGTCGAATAATCGGCGATCTCAGTTGAGTACACCGCGTCCACCTTGTGTGGGCGCGGCGTTCTTTTAGGGGGTACAGATTAACCAGCAGAGCGCTTAGGCCTGTTGGTTTTTTTGTGTCTAGAATTTGACGCTTAAGCGTCTGGATCAACCAGAACGTCTATCAGTGTCGGCCGGCCTCGAGCGATTGAGGCCATCGCCCGATCGAAGGCAGCGGGCAGGTCCTCCGGCAAGGCAACTGGCCCAACCGCGGCCCAGCCTTGCGCTTTAGCTAACCCGCACAGATCAGGCGGCGGATCGTCCAGCCGTTGTCCCACCCATTTGTTTTCCCGAGGCCGTCCGCGTGCTTCAGCGACGCGGTCTTGGTGGCGCTCGTCGTTATAAAACGAGCGGTTGTTGTTGATCACGGCCAGGATCGGCAAGCCACGTTGTGCTGCGGTCCACAGGCTCGCCATTCCCGATAGCAGATCACCATCGCCAGTGGCGAGAACCACAAGCCGGTCCGGATCAGTCTCTTGCATCGCAAGGGCAGCGCCGATCGCAAATGGGGGTGCTGCACCAATTACACCGCCGGCGTCGGCACCCAAATAATCCAGCGGATGATCAAAGGGGGATGCATCTGACGGCCAGCCAAAGGGCAGGCAGGCGTAACAGTGTTTGAGATCTTTGAGGGCTCGGGTTGTCGCTTCGGCGAGGTGCGCCATTGAAATCGTCGGCGTCTCCGGCGGCTCTATGACTCCGGGCTTAGTCGCAACAGCTGACGGTTCTTTGTCGATGCCTAGCGCATCGACCAGCGCCCGCGTTGTTGTGTCGGGATCTGCCAGCAGCATGATGTCGGTGCGGGGCAGGCCGAGATAATCCATCACCGCACCGGTATGCGCGTAGCGATCCAGCGACGCATGAATGACCGTCAGGGACTCATCGTCGGCACGACCGGCGGTATCCAACAGCGCTTTCACGTCGAGCCAGTCCAAGCTCAGAACTACATCGGCCTCGTTTAGCGCCGACAGATCATCTTTGCTCTGGAACAGGGGCAGGACGCTTTCATGTGAAGGATGAGAGTTTGGAAACGAAGCCGCCAGTTTTAGCGCCGTATACACTTTGGCATTTAGGGCTTCGGCTAATTGAATTCGCCGCGACCAGTCTTTTTCGTCGCGAGACACCCGGCCTGCCAGAATAACAACGTTCTTCGCTGTCTTTAGCGCTTCGGCGGCTTGAGCTAAGCCCTCGGCATCCGGTCCTGGCGGCAAGCCGACAGGAAAGTGTTTTGGATCGGGTAAGGCCACAGGCTCATCAAGCGGTGCTTCCTGTAGGGCGGCATCGAGACACACATAGGTCGGCCCCATCGGGGCAGTCGATGCCATCAATGTCGCCCGCAATACGGATTCTGCTATGGCATCCGCTGAACCAGGTTGGTCATCCCATTTGAGATAGTCGCGCACCATCGCGGCTTGATCTGCCGCCGTGTGTATCCAGTCGATCCAAGGTCGGCGCTTTGCGGCATCGACGGGCCCGGTCGCACCCATGATGACCATCGGCATGCGGTCAGCGTAGGCATCGAAGATATTGATCGCCGCGTGCATGACACCGATGTTGGCATGCAATGCGACAGCCATCGGCTTGCCGGTGACTTTCGCGTAGCCGTGAGCAATGCCGACCGCCGCTTGCTCGGTCAGACACAAGACCATTTCCGGGTCCGTGTTACCGAGGTAATTGACGATAGAATCATGCAGGCCTCGGTAGCTCGCCCCGGGTACAAGACTGATGTACTTGAGGCCACTGCGCCGGAGCATTTCCGCAGCCACATCGCTGGCCCATCCCAGGGACGGCGCTTGTGGAGGAACGAACTCTGACATGGTGATCTCCTAAGTGAGAGGCCACTCCATGCCCCATCATTCAATTCATTGGCTGTGTTTAGTCGGCGCCGCGACCGCCATGAGCTTGTGACCAGCCGATGGGGTCTTTGAGGAAGTCGCGCACACCACTGATTTTATCGGCATCGAAGTAGCCGCCTTCTTCGGCAGTTTCAATCACATCAGCCCAGGTGCACAGATACAGCAGAGACACACCTTCTTTATCCAAACTGTTGAGGGCGCCGGGAAACGCGTCGTAAAAGAACACAACAAAAGTGTGACTGCATTTCGCACCTGCGTCGCGCAAGGCTTTGACGAATGCCAGTTTACTGCCGCCGTCTGTCGCGAGGTCTTCGACCAACAGCACGTTCGAGCCTTCGTCCAAATTGCCTTCAATCTGCGCCATACGACCAAAGCCCTTTGCTTTTTTGCGGACGTACTGCATCGGGAGCATCAAGGCATCGGAAATCCAGGCTGCATAGGGAATGCCGGCCGTCTCGCCACCAGCAACGGCATCCAAATGTTCATAACCGATGGTTTGCTCGATCTCTTCACGCGCCAGAAGGGTGATCGTCCGTCGCGCCCGGGGGAACGAAATTAACCAGCGGCAGTCGATATACACCGGGCTCGCCCATCCTGCTGTCAAAGTGTAGGGCTCCTCCGGTCGGAAATTGACGGCCTTGGTTTCGAGCAGGATATTAGCGATGGTGCGGGCGGCGGCCTGCTGGCGCGGGGTGCGAGCTGTCATGTCGATGAAAGTCTTTCGGTTGGCTTTACGGATTGCTGTTCCCCCTGTTTACTGAGTTGTGCGCCATCTCTCAACGCCTTCGGACCAACCGCTTTTCCCGTGCCCATAGTATGACCGACTCCCCCCAGACTTCCGCCACCGTATGGGCGCTCACCGATGACCGGCCGGGCAATAACGCCCAGGTTCTCGGTGTCGCGCAGGCGTTTGGAGGACCGATTGAGGAGAAGGCGATTCGCTATTCGGCGCTCGCCCGGCTGCCAAATCTCCTGCGTGGGGCAAGTTTGATTGGTGTCGATGATGAGACCAGAGCCCACCTTTCAGCACCCTGGCCTGACGTGGTGATTGCCGCAGGGCGGCGGGTGGCACCGGTCGCTCGCTGGATCAAACGGCAGTCCCAAGGCAAAACGAAGCTGGTTCAGATCATGTTCCCTGGTCATGCCGGGGCTAAAGATTTCGACATCATCGCGATGCCTGCTCATGACGCCAAACTGAAAGTGTCGCTGTGGCCGAACGTGATCACCATCACCGGTGCACCCAGTTTGATCACATCAGAATTGCTTTCTGAGGAAGCCGTGCAATGGAAAGGCAATTTTGACTCTCTGCCGCGTCCGTTGATCGCTGTCATTGTCGGCGGCGCAACACGACGGAAGAATTTCTCACCGGTCGACGCGTTCGATCTAGGCGGTCAGGTTGCCGCGCTGGCAAAGGTGTCTGGAGGCAGTGTGCTGCTCACGACATCGCGACGCACGGGTAAGAGCTCTGAAGCGGCCTTGATCCAGACCATCCCAGAACCGTGCCAAACGTTTTTATGGGGGCAAGATGGGGAGAACCCCTATCGGGCTTTTCTTGCCTTGGCCGACGCCATTGTCGTTACCGGAGATTCCGTGAGCATGTGCGCTGAGGCCTGTGCGACTAAAACGCCTGTCTACATATATGCGCCCGCACAGTCCGTCAGTGCCAAGCATGCACGCTTTCATCAAGAGCTGTATGACAAAGGGTATGCTAGACCCTTGGGCAAGACGCTAGAGGGCTGGTCTCGGCCGTCTCTCAACCCAGCCGAGGATATCGCCGTAGCCCTGCGCCGTGTCTTGTCCGCAGAATCGACCAAAGGATAGTTAGAGTTCATGCCGCGCTTTTCCGCCAACGTTTCGCACCTCTTCACCGAGGTGCCATTTCTAGAACGCTTTGCTGCGGCGACGGCTTGTGGGTTCAAGGGCGCGGAGTGCTTGTTCCCTTACGCAGAACCGGCGGACAGAGTCGGAGATGCTGTAGCAACGGCTGGCCTGAGTATGACGCTGTTCAATGCGCCTCCGGGTGACTATGCAGCAGGGGAACGCGGCCTAGCTGCATTACCCGGTCGCCAGCAAGAATTTCGCGATTCGATAGAGGTTGCGCTCAACTTTGCCGATCTGCTCGAATGCAAACGCATCCATGTGCTTGCCGGTATTGTGCCCGAAGATAAATGGGATGAGGCGCTGGATGTATACATAGCAAACCTTGCCGTTGCCACCGACCTTGCTCGTGAGATCGAGATTGATATCCTGATCGAGCCTATTGTTATGGACGGGTATTTTCTCTTTCGGCCTGATGACGCGCTCCAAGTACTGGAGGATGTCGGTGCCAAGAACTTAAAAATTCTCTACGACATTTTTCATGCCCAGCGCGGGCAGGGTGGTATCACTGATTTCTTAGATAATCATCTTGATAAAATCGGCCACATTCAAATCGCTGGAGTGCCCGGCCGACACGAGCCCGACCGCACCGGCGAACTCAACTGGCCTTATTTATTTGATCTTCTGGATGCCCATGGCTACGCCGGTTGGGTCGGGACTGAATATAATCCTCGTGTGGGAACTCATGCGGGCCTGGGGTGGGCGAAAGATTGGGGCATCTCGGCGCCTTAGTCAGCCACATCTAACGCATCAAAAGACAACACGTCTGCTTCGACTTTATAATTTGTGACCCGTGCCGCGACCGCATCGAAGGCTGGGGCTTGCCACATCAGAATCCCCGGTGGGTTTTCCCGTTCGTAGGCGAGGACTTCACCAACAAGCCGTCGCCGTTCTTCGGGGTCAACGGCGCGTTCAGCTTTCTCAATCAGCGGCATGACGGCCTCGTCGCAGTAGTATGCTGGCGACCATCGGCAGGATCGCGTGCGGTAGCCGTGCATGGGGTCGAAGCCGCTGGTGACCATCTGGAACGCACTGTACGGGTCTGGCCAGCCGGTTTGGTACATGTATTCAAGATACTTGGCGAAGGTGGTGCGCTGTATCTCCATGTTGACGCCGACGCGGGCGACGTCGGCTGCAACCTGCTGTATGGCCTGATCGATGTTCGATTCGCCACCAACCATTAAGGTAACCATCGTGAAGCCGTCGGCATGGCCGGCATCGGCAAGTAACACTTTGGCTCTCTCAGGATCGTAAGGAAATGCATTGAGAGCGGTGTTGTAACCAAAGGCTTGTGGGTGGGCGATTTGCCCCGCGGGTTCGACCGCGCCGCCGAACATGACGTCGACGATCAGCTCTTTATTCACAGCGTAGTTTAAAGCGCGTCGTACGCGTACATCGCTTAGCGGTGTCTCCTTGGTATTCACTGCTTGGATGTAGGCGACTGAGGGATTGGCGTAGGTGATCAGACGACCACCTTCTGCCTCTACGACGGCGCGATCCTCTGATGCGACGTTGAACGCGACGTCCAGTGTGCCGGAGAGCAAACCTTGCAGCCTCGAGGCCTGATCGGAAAGTTGAATAAGCTTGACCTGATCAAGCTTTGGCTGTCGCCAGGCTGTTTCATTGCGTACAAATTCGATCCGCCCATCTTCCCATTCATCAACCTTAAACGGGCCGGAGCCTATGGGATCAAGCGCGAAGGCGTCGGACCCCAAATCCGCAAAGTGTCCTGGTGCCGGTATTCGAACGAAATCGAGGTGGATCGGCAAAATCGCGTTCGGCACGGAAGTCGTTATTTCAACCACGTGTTCTGAGCGCTTATGGGCACCATTGACTCCGACTCGCGCGAGATGTGTCCCGATGGTTTCGCTCTTGCCCTGGTCGGACAACAGGTAGTCAAAGGCTGCGATAACAGACTCTGCGTTGAAGGGCTCTCCATTAGAAAAAACAACGTCCCGGCGCAGCGTCAAAAGCCAGGTGTTTTGATTCGTCGCCTCCCATGTCGTTGCCAAGGCCGGGCCTGCCGCACCATCGGGTCCGATGCGTGTCAAAGTATCGAAGATCGCATTCAAAGGGAGGGTGCCGGGGAGGCCAACGTTCTGATGCGGGTTTCCGCGTGTCGCTGGAAGGAATTGGACGCCGAGGGTTAGCGTTTTCTCAGCCCAAGCGAGCTGTGGCACCAGGAGCCAGAGCCAAAGATAGGCCGTCAGCCGCAGCAGGTTTGTGGGTGAACGTCTCATATGCCCAGTATA
>WLXB01000021.1 GCA_012103295.1 Alphaproteobacteria bacterium
CTTTGCCCGAGGCTCAGAAGCATGAAGGCGGTAGCATCAAACATGATGTCTCGGTTCCGGTATCACGGGTGCCCGAGTTCATTGCCCGTGGCATGGATGCTGTTTTGAAAGCCTACCCCGGCGCCCGGCCTTGTCCGTTTGGTCACGTCGGCGACGGCAACGTGCATTTCAACGTGTCGCAACCGAACGGCGTGGACAAGGACACGTATTTGTCTGAGTGGGAGGCCATGAATCGGATTGTTCATGACCTGGTGATGGAAATGAACGGCTCCATATCAGCCGAACACGGCATCGGCCGCCTCAAGGTGGAGGAGATGGAGCACTACAAAGATTCCGTCGAGTTGGATTTGATGAAGACTCTTAAAGCCGCGCTCGACCCCAACCGCACCATGAATCCCGGCAAGGTGGTTGGCTAAAACCTAGTCGAAGGCTTTGTCCGGTCGCTCAACCACATGGATGCGCGACAAAAGCCCTCATGAGGCCAAAACCGAAAATTAGAGCGAGTCAATGGAACCTTTTGGTTTGTATTGCGTTTCCTGACGGCTGGGAAAGCCAGATGACAGGCTAAAACAATTGAGATAAAACTCCACCCGCCCGTTTAAAAAATGCTTGCCGCGGCTTGCGCTGCGCAAATGAAACACCCGATTTCACGCTAGGAGAGCCTTAATGTTACGTCACTCGAATTGGACCGTTACTCTCGCCGCAGCCCTGACAATGAGCAGCTTAGCCGTTGCCGATGAGCAAGGCCCATATGTCGGCTTCGGTATTGGACTACACCAGCCCAATGACCGGTCCTATTTCGATGGCACCACCACCCGATCTGACGTTGAGTTCGGCGACGGCGGCGTTGGCATTGGATACTTTGGTTACGATTTCGGTGACATGATGCGTGCCGAAATCGAGCTCGGCTATCGCCGTGCAATTGTAGACGAGTTTTCCGGCCCTGGGGGCATCGGTAGCCAGAAGCAGTTGACCGCACTCGGCAACCTTCTCATGGACCTCGACATTGATGCCGCCTTTACACCTTATATCGGCATCGGTGCCGGTCTCGGGAAAACCAAATGGGATGCCGTTGGTGGCGTTGGGACACCTCTCTACGATGGCTCCAACACCAAATTCACATGGCAAGCCATTGCTGGATTTTTGGCGCCGTTGACGGACCGGGTCGATCTGACAATTGACTACCGCTACGTCCAGTCTGGAAAAATGCGCTTCGATACCCTGCCGACCGGGGGAACGGCCGCAGACCGGTATAACCCTCAGTCACATAACATCATGGTTGGCCTTAAATTTAACCTATGGGAGCCGACACCCGCACCAACTCCTGTGGCTCAACCTGTGCCGTCTCCACGGCCACCGGCACAGCCGCCCGCACCGGCATCGAAATTACCCGAGCAGTTCATCGTGTTTTTTGATTGGGATAAATCTAGCCTCACCACTACGGCGCAAAATATCGTGAAAGACGCCCAAGAATATGCTGACCGCGAGGGAGCCGTACAAATTACGGCGACCGGCCATGCCGACCGTTCAGGGTCGTCTGCTTACAATATTAGTCTTTCAGAACGGCGCGCACGCGCCGTTCGTGCCGAACTGATCCGGCTTGGAATTCCTGAGAATGAGATAGTATTTGTTTGGAATGGAGAAGACGCAAACTTGGTCCCAACCGCCGATGGCGTGCGCGAACCGCAAAACCGGCGCGTTGAAATCGTCATCGAATAGATGAGTCACATCGGAAGCCGCTAATCGGTGGCCAGTTTCTGAACTGGATGAACAAGGGCGTCGGCAACAGTCGGCGCCTTTGCTTTACAGAGAACCGGCTTAGTCACGGACCGTAGCTTAGCAGTCTCGGCAACCTGGATCAGAGATCGCTCAGTGGCACCGAGCAAATCACGAAAAAACTGTGCGGTTTGCGCACAATAAGCTTCGCGGTTCTCGCTATGGCGAAGCGACGCCGCGTTGGCGGCACGTGTTACATGGGCGTCTAAAGCAGGCTTCCCGGTGGACCGGGAATTAAAATAATCAACGAGACGATTGCCGGAGCTAACGAGCTCTGTCTCGTAGAGTGTGGCAAAAGCGTTGTACGGGGCGCGTTGTCCGCAGGCCAACCCGGCAACCATCAATTGGCTCTGTAAATCGCGGATAACAAAAGCTTCGACATCTGCGGCACGCGCACAGACCTCACCGTCCGCTCTAGCCGACGGACTCAAGGCGATCGCAGCAACTGCGATAAACCCGATCAGGCTGGTGTTAACCCGTCCCCACATCCGCCAGAAACCTCTTCTTTTTAGGCGCCGAACACTAGGAGTTTTGCCTTAAAAAGACCACCCTTGCCGAGGATAACGCGGCATAAGTCCTTGGACTTTCATAACAAAAACCATCTTCCAGTGTTTGCCGAGCCAACCATGCATCCTATACTTCACCCATCATGACCGGCTTGAACCGCTACATCCTCCGCCAACTTATCATTGGCACTTTGATCGTTACTGGGGTGCTCGCCTATATCCTGTGGCTGACGCAGTCACTCGGCTACATCGAGCTCATTATCAACAAAGGGCTGTCCATTGGCACTTGGCTGGAATTGACACTCCTGCTCTTGCCCAATGTCATGGTTATCATTTTGCCGATCGCGCTCTTTCTTGTTGTTCTCTTCGTCTACAACAAAATGACGATTGATCGTGAACTGGTGGTTGCCCAAGCGGCGGGCATAAGCCGATGGGGACTAGCTGCACCGGCCGCTGTGGCCGCTATCTTCGCGATGACGACAGGATACGCGCTGACATTATATTATGGCCCGATCTCGGTACGCGCTTTCAAAGAACTGCAGTGGTCGGTCCGAAATGATGTCTCGCAGGTCATGCTGCGTGAAGGGACCTTTAACCAAGTGGGCAAAGGATTAACGGTCTACGTCCGGGAACGCAGTCCTGACGGTGAGCTGCGCGGCCTCTTGGTCCACGACAAACGTGACCAAATAAAAAGCATCACCATGATGGCGGAGACTGGCGCAGTCGTCTCGGGGCCGGACGGACCCCGGGTCATGCTATCCAAAGGCAGCCGCCAGGAACTAAACAACGGCGGCGGCGATCTCGCGCTCCTGTACTTTGATAGCTATACGGTCGATCTCGGATTGATCGAAGCCACCGGTGACGCCCGCTTCACAGACAATCGTGAGCGTTCCACGGCAGAGCTATTCACGTTGAGCGAGGACGACGGAATTAAGCCAAGAAACGTCCGGCGCCTGCGGGTCGAAGGTCACCAGCGCCTGACCAATCCGATCCTCAATCTTTCGCTGGCCGCGGTCGCCCTGGCCTTTATTTTGACGGGCACTTTTGACCGCCATGGACAAGCGAAAAGGATCAGCGTCGCCATCCTATGCGTCATCATAATTGAGGCAGCGGGCCTTGGTGCGGCCAGCCTCGCTTCTAAAAACCTGCTCTTTGTACCCTTGGTCTACCTAGTCGCTTTGGTGCCGCTAGGGCTTGGCATCCTAGCTTTATCTTCGGGTTCCTTGCGGTCATACGCACCCTTTTCATTGCGTCCACACCCCGGTTCCGTCTAAGCGTAGCCATGATTTTTGTTATCGATCCGACGCCTCATATCGCTTTGCGCAAAATATCGTCACTTCTGGCGATCACTGCACTTCTGATTATCAGCGTTTTCTTCGCTTTCTCGGCCTCTGCACAGGACACCGACGAGCAAACGCTCATCCTCGCCGATGAGATGCGTTTTGACGACAACACGAATGTGGTTGTCGCGATCGGCAACGTCGAAATCGAAAGGGATGGCCGCATCCTTTTGGCCGATAGCGTTACATACGATCAGACCGGAGATCTTGTTACTGCCAAAGGCAACGTCACGCTGGTTGATACCAATGGCAGCGTGCTCTTTTTTGAAGAGGCAGAGATTACCGGCGACCTCAAAGAAGGTTTCGCTCGCGAAGTACAGATACTCCTCGCCGACAAATCCCGCATGGCCGCCCGGTTGATCCGTCGCCGGGAAGGCAACATCAATGAACTCCGTCGCGCGGTGTATACAGCGTGCGACCTCGATTGCGAGGGTGAATCGGTCTGGCAGATCAAAGCGCGCAAGGTTGTTCATGATCAAGACGACCAATTGATGACCTATAACGATGCCTGGGTTGAGCTACTCGGAATCCCCGTTTTTTATACGCCTTACCTGGCACACCCGGACCCCACGGCTGATAGGCGCTCCGGACTATTGGCGCCGTCGGTCGGTGGCGGCAGTAACCTCGGTTTTTCCTACGCACAGCCCTATTATTGGAACATTGCGCCGGACAAGGACGCGACGTTCACGCCTCTGTACACGTCGTCGGCCGGACGAGGCGCGATTGGCGAATACCGCCAGCTGTTTCCCGAAGGCGAGTTTAGCTTATTCGGCAGCCTGGTTGTTGACGACCAAGACAACCCAAATGAAGACTTTCGTGGACATGTCAAAGCCAGGGCGCGCTGGGATATCGACGAACGGTGGCGCACTGGCGCTGACGTCCATCTTGCGTCAGATGACACGTTCTTGCGCCGCTATGATTTCGATGCGCCGACCTGGCTGACCTCTAACGCTTTTGTCGAGCGGTTCGGAACGCAATCCTATTTTGCAGTCAACGCCTATTACTTCCAACGTCAACGCCGGACCGTGGCGGCAGGCTCAACCCCTTTTGTCGCTCCACTGGTCGATTATAGTTTTGTTGGCAAACCGGTGCGCGGTGGCGGTTACTTCACCGCCGATGCCAGCGCACTGGCGCTCTACCGCAATGATGGTAGCGATCAGACCCGGCTCTCGACCAAGCTTGGATGGCACGTACCCTACATAAGCCCAAGAGGCGGTATGTATACCTTGCGCGCTACATTGCGCGGCGACGGCTACTACGTACGCGATGTTGTTGACCCAGTGTCTGGCGCCAACTTCACTGGATTCGAAGGCCGAGCCATTCCACAAATTTCGATGGAGTGGCGCTACCCCTTGGTCAAATCCGGCGCGACAATCACGCAACAATTAGAACCAATCGTCCAGGGCATCATCAGTCCGATTGGACAAAACCCAGACACGATTCCAAACGAGGATAGCCGCGATTTCGAGTTCGACGACACCAACCTATTCTCAGATCAACGGTTCTCTGGTTACGATCGGGTCGAAGGGGGCGCACGCATCAACTACGGTTTGCGCTGGTCTGCTTACGGCAACTCAGGAAAATCTCTCGACGTTATGGTCGGGCAGAGCTATCGGTTCGACAAGGACAACACATTCGCTCTGGAATCTGGTCTCGACGGACATTTCTCAGACTACGTTGGACATGTGACCGTCAGGCCATCCAGCTATCTTGATCTCTCCTATCGCTTCCGGCTCGACCAATCAGACTTCAGTACGGAAAGAAGCGAGTTCAGCGCTTCGGTGGGTACGAACATGTTCCGCCTCGGCGCGAACTACATCTTCCTAAAACCAAGCGACGCTTCGATCATTGAACTTGGCGATCGCGAAGAATTATACGCGTTCTTCGACACCCGACTGTCCAAATACTGGTCACTGAAGGGATCTCATCGCGAAGACCTAGGACCCGGCGGCGGGTCGATCCGCTCATCCATCGGCATCGAATACGAAGACGAGTGTTTTATCTTTGGGCTGGATATCGCAGACGACAACACGGAAGACCGTGACTTCCAAAGCGGGTTCTCGGTGATACTGCGCTTTACGCTCAAGACCATCGGTGAAGTACGGTTGTCTTCCAGCGTTGGTGTCGATCAGTAACCTTACTACCCCTCAGCGCTGACCATCAGTAGTTGCACCATGCCGTTGAGCTGCGGCACTAAACGTTCCGCTGCCGCCAAGTCATTGCGATCATGGGCACCGTGCAAACGCTCACTTAAGCTGCGCAATTGATTGATACTGGACGTGAAGCGGAGTTGATTGGACTGGGGGACATCATCTTCATAACTGGCCAAGCCATCAGCAACCGCGCGCAACTCATCGGACAGGCCGTGCAGAACCTCCATATTACCGACCTTCACCGCAGCGCGGATTGCGGCAGACACGTTTTCCAATGCAACCCAACCATCAGCCATCGTTCCAAAATCAGACGAATGACTATGGTCATCGTTGTGATCACGAGAATGATCGGATTGGGCATTCGCAGGAGCGCTAAGGCACAACGTGATGAAAAGGGCGAGGAGCATTTTCGTCATTGTCTCTATCCTTCTATTCGGCAGGTTCAGGATGAAGCCTACTCGGAATTTTGTCGGCAGTAGCACGACGACCAAAGGTCCAGAACACCAACGGGCGCAATGTCAGATCTAGTAATGTTGAAGAAATCAATCCCGAGAAAATGACCACAGCGACAGGATGAAGAATTTCCCGGCCAGGCTCGTCTGGTGTGATCAAGATCGGAACCAACGCAAGAATCGCCGTAAGCGCAGTCATAAGCACCGGAATAATACGCTCTTGGGTCCCGCGGGTGATCATATCTTTATCAAACCCAGCGCCTTCTTCCCGCATCAGGTAGAGGTAGTGGTTGATCATCAAAATGCCGTTGCGCGCCGCGATTCCTGTCAGCGTAATAAATCCGATGACCGTCGCAATGGACAGCACGCCCCCGGTCATCCACACGCCAAAGACCGCGCCGACAAACGCGAGCGGAACGGACAGCATCACCTGTAATGCAAAATTGATGCTGCCAAGGTGAGCGTAAAGCACCAGGAACATGCCAAGGAATGCGACGCCGGCCAGCAACACGATGGCGTCTAGTGCGGCAGACTGACTTTCATACTCACCACCATAAACTACGAAATATCCGGATGGCATTTCGATCTCGGCATTGATGCGGCGTTGAATGTCTTGTACGACGCCAACCAAATCGCGCCCTGCCACGTTGGCTTGAACGATGATCCGGCGCTGGCCGTTTTCTCGGTTGATGACATTCGCGCCCAAAGCTTCTTCGACCGAGGCGAGGAGGTCGAGCAGCACGTATCCGCCCTCCGCGATTTCCACGGGCAGCTTGCGAATGGACTCTGGTGTGGCCCGCGTATCGTCGTCGAAGCGCGCAATCAATTCATAGGTGCGAATTCCATCAATGATTTGACCCATAGTCCGCCCGTTAAGCGCCAGCTCCGTATAAGACGCAACGTCGGCAACGGTTAGGCCGCGATTGAGAATTTGCTCACGGTCAACGCGGATGTGTAGCTGACCGGTGAGAACCTGCTGTTCAACACTCAGGTCGACAACGCCGTCGACGCCTTCGACCTGCCCTTCAACCAGTCGCGCCAGGCGACGCAATTCGGCCATATCGTCGCCAAAAATCTTTATCGCGATCTGGGCGCGCACACCTGATAAAGCGTGGTCAATACGATGAGACAAAGGTTGACCAATATTAGTCAACACTCCAGGAATTTGCTCGACACGATCACGAATGTCATCGATTACATCTTCCCGCGCGCGCTCAGACGGCTGCAAAAAAAAACTCTAGCTCGGAAACGTTTATGCTTTCTGCATGCTCATCGTTTTCTGCCCGGCCCGATCGCCGCCCAACTTTGATGACCTCAGGCAATTCGAGCACCAGCCGCTCGGCTGTAGCAGCAATTCGATTTGATTCTGCCAGCGCTGTTCCCGGCGCCATAACCACAGACACATTCAATGCGCCTTCGTTGAACTCTGGCAAGAACGCTTGGCCAAACTCAACGGTTAACCATACGCCGAGCCCTAAGAGCGCACCGAATACGGTAAAGACGACGTAACGAACGGGAAACAGAGTCTTCAGGATTAACGCCTGCCCCCATTTTATTGCCCGCACCACGGGGCCTTCTTTCTCGTCGTCCATTTGCTTCATACGCGGCAACAAGTAAGCGCAGAGCGCGGGGGTTGCCGTCAGGAAGACAATTAAAGACGCCGCGATCGATGTGACATAGGCGATACCAAGTGGCGTGAAGATTCGCCCCTCAACACCAGATAGCGCGAACAAGGGAAGAAACACCAAGATCACGATAAAGGTGGCGAAGATGATTGGATCACGCACTTCGCGGGTGGCATCGCGTACGACTTCAATCGGTGGCTTGGGCTCACCCTTCAACCGGTTCTGCCGGAGACGGCGATAGGCATTTTCCACACCAACGATCGCGTCATCAACCAGTTGACCGATTGCAATGGCGATGCCGCCCAGTGTCATGGTGTTAATCGACAGGCCAAGGGCCTGAAACACGATTAACGTGAGAACCAAAGATTAAGGGGATCGTCGTTAAGGTGATGAAGGTGGTACGCAGGTTCAACAAGAACAGAAACAGGACCACGGCCACCAAGATCGCGCCATCTCGCAACGCTTCTTCGACGTTCGAGACCGCCGTCTCGATAAACGTGCTCTGGCTAAAAATATCGTCATGCAGGGCAACATCGGAAGGGAGCGTCGGTTGAATCGCGGCTAACTCTGACTGAATCGCTGCAACCAGAGAAACCGTATCCGCGTCAGGCTGTTTTTGAATCGACAAAATAACACCGGGATCGGCATTGATGGACGCATCCCCGCGCGGCGCCATTGGCCCACCCAGCTTCACGTCAGCAACCTGTTTAATCGTAACCCGGCGATCAGGGTGATCGGGCAACGGTACAACAGTTGCGGCAATCTGCTCGACCGTCTGCGCTCGACCGAGCACGCGGATTAACCCTTCCGTATAGTCAGTCAGAAGAAAGCCACCGGTGGCATTGAGGTTGGTTTCATCCAGCGCCTCCAACACTGCGAACAACGGCACCCGATGGAACACCAGGCGGTCTGGATCGATCAATACTTGGAATTGGCGCAAAGCCCCACCGACCACCGTTATCTGAGCGATACCGGGAATCGCAAGCAGCCGTTGGCGGATATCCCACTCGGCCAAGGTGCGCAGAGTCATGGAATCGGTCTCATCCCCGCTCGTCACACCGATGGCCATGATATTACCCATAATCGATGTGATCGGACCGAGCACCGGATTGACCCGGCCATAGATCGCTTCCCGCGCTTGGCTTAATTTTTCCGAAACGATCTGGCGCGCGACATAGATGTCCATATCCCAATCGAACTCGACCCAGACGATCGACAGGCCGATGGACGACGCAGATCGAACACGAACCACACCATTCGCGCCGTATACCGCTGCTTCAATTGGGCGAGTGACAAGGGTCTCGACTTCCTCAGGGGACAACCCTTCAGACTCGGTAAAAATTGTCACCGTCGGCCGATTGAGATCGGGCAGCACATCAATCGGCAAGCTTTGGATCGCGAGGCCGCCATAAACAAAGCTGAGCGCGATCACCGCAACGACCAAGAGACGGTGGCGGATCGATAGAGATATAAGTGAGTCTAACATGGCACCGGCCTCAATGATTGTGACCGGCGTGGGCGTCGGTCGGCAAACCTGCTGACCCCTCGCCCATATATTGCAATTGGTAGTGCCCTTGAACGACAACATCTTCGCCAGGGAACACGCCCTCTAGTATTTCCGTATCCGCCCCTGCGACCAGCCCTTCAATGACGGCGCGGCGTTCAAATTCATCGCCGAAACGTACGAATACGAAACGGTCACCCAGACCACCAAGCACTGCGCGACGGGGTATTACGAGTCCAGGAACAGCATCGCCAACGGCGACCGACATGGTGCCCATCATCCCGGGGTAGAGCATCTCATCTGGATTATCCGCTTCGGCATGAACCGTGAATAATCCCGTCCCAGCTTCACGGGCCATATAGAACCGGGCAACCTCCGCCACCAATGGCTTGTTGGGCAAGGCATCCAAACGCACGGTTGCCGCCTGACCAGCACGAATGCGGGTGATGTCAGGGCTCTCCATCATGGTGCCATGTAGCAACATGCGCGAGTGGTCCGATATTTCGAACAATACAGATGTCGCAGCAACGGTTTGCCCGATCCGCGCAGATTGGGCCGACACCACGCCCGAGATCGGCGCCGACAGCGTCAACGTGCTCGCTCCAGCGATGATCGGCTCAACCACCACCAAGCGCTGACCCGTTTTGACGTGATCGCCCAACGTCGCGCGCACATCACGAATTTGACCCTCGAAACGCGGGCTTACGTGGGCCTGGCGTTCCGGTAGCACTTCCACCGATGTGATCAGTTCGACGGTATCCTGCAAAGGGCGAATCTCTGCTGTCACAGTTGCAATGCCGAGGTTTGCCATCTGAGTTGCCGACAACATGAGCGAGCCATCCGTTTCGTTCTCATGATCATGATCGTCGTGATCATCATGGTCGTGATCGTGATCGCTCTCTTGCGCCATTGTTGGCGAAACAACGGAAACAACACCCGCCGTGAAAGACAAAAACAGCGCCGTGACAAAGACTCTGAAAAATACTTGGGTCATTTAGTTCACCTGTTCAATCTTGCCGCCAATTGCCCGCTCAAGGGCAACGCGGGCAGTGAGCGCATCAATTACAGTCGCGATCGCGTCCTCTTCAGCGTCGAGGAGAGAGGCCTGCACCTGCCAAAGGTCGAGAAGATCGGTCTGACCCTGGTCGTAGACAACGCGAATGTCCTGATAGGTTTTGCGGTAGGCCGGAACGATGCGCGTGTTGTAAGCCGTCGCTCGCGCATCTAGGAGCGCCACTTGACGATACAAGCCAACGACCAATGCTTCACGCGCGCCGCTGTTCAACTGGGCGAGATGCAAACGCGCCTGCTGCAAGGCTGCTTGAGCTCTGGCTACTTCAGCGCCATTCCGATCCCAAAGCGGGACTTCAACAGCGACTCCGATCCCCCAAACCCGATCAACCCCGCCGGGTTCAATGTCGTAGTTGAGTCTTGGCGAGATCAACGGCAATCGGTCTTTCTCGGCCACACTTAGGCGAGCCTCATTGACGGTGATTCGAGCCCGCGCCAATCGGGCACCAAAATCCCTGTCGGCTGCGAACGCCAAAATCCGTTCAAGAGGCGGTAAGGGTGACGGCGCAGATGCGGTCGAAAGGAATGCGCGCCCATCCCCACCGGTTTCAAAAGCAAGGCGGGCTTCGAGGACAGCGCGGTCTGCCGCATGCAGTGTTGCTTCCTCACGACGACGCAGCGCCTCTGGCACAAACACGTTGAACTGAACGGTCGGAAGAGTTTGTTCGCGGCGAATACGCTCTATGCGATCGGTGATCGTCGTGGCTTCTTCAGCAGCCTTTCGGGCCATAGCCTCACGGGATTGCGCCGCCCAATGCGCCAGATATAACTCGGTCACGCGGTTGACGAGATCGAACAGCCCGGCCTCTTGCTCAACGGTTGCCGTCTGTCGAATTGCGGCAGCATAGAGAGGTCGCAGCGTAAAATCTGAGAACCGCAAGGGTTGACTGACCTCAAGCTCGAGGCCCGCACCCTCGCCCTTGTCAGAAATTCTGGCCACCACTTCAACTTCCGGATTGGAGCGCGTTTCGGCCTCAATCGCATCGGCCAAGCGCAGCGCCAGATCGCGATCGAGCCGGGCTACATCCGTGCTGTTCTGAAGCGCGTCAGCCACAACGTCTGAAAGAGACATCGGCGCCTGCGCCATCGCAATCGTCGACAACCCAAGCCCGGACACAATGCAGGCAAGATGCAAGCCGGCGCGGAGTCCAGCTTTTAATTGAACACAATTAGTCATATGGGCACCCCATAGTGCTTCTCAAATACAGCCCCAGCGCAGACGGCCAGGACATATCGAACCAGCATCAGCTGGCTGGATTAAGCGATGGGGGGCTTAAAGGCAGGTGGGGTGCGAACCGAAAACAACTCCGGAATTACGCCTGGTTCCGGCAGAGGGGCTGTGAAGCGATCGGGCACAGAGGCATCGTCATTTAGAGCGGCCAAGACGATATGGCACTGATCACACTGAAACGGATCACTTTCGGCCGATCCATGACGATCAAGGTCATCATCATCCACGTCATCCGTAGACGCATCGTCGCCATGAGAGTCGCAGTGATGATGGGTTAAATCGACACCGAATCCTGCCGCGACCGCACTTGTCAAAGGCGGAAGAACTAAAAAAGCGGCCAATAGAAAAAGCAGAACGCCGCGTAAGTGCCGTCGAGTTGCCATGATTTTCACTATATCATGGCCGGGATTTGACACTAGGGCTGAAAAACCGGCAGCAACCCTTCGGAAACCTAAAGAAGGCCAGGATACATTGTGGGCTGGAATGGCACGGGTCAGGTGAGTATGGTACGCGGCATATGGGCTCAACCGGGCCAATTTTTTCAGATTACGACCGACGAACAGCGGGGAGCTTGGACGCGGCAATGAACCGCCTTCTTTTCAATTCAATCCTAAAGACCGCAGCCGTCACAAGCTTGGGTTTCCTGCTTGCAGTCTTCACGCCGGTACCAGCGACCGCCCAACAAGATGCGGTGCGTATCGCCGCCGTGGTCAATGAAGACGTGATTACCCTGTTTGATGTGCAGTCCCGCATACAGCTATTCCTCGTGACATCTGGCCTCGAAGACACGATCGAAATACGCCAACGGCTTCTGCCGCAAGTCATGAACGCACTTATCGAAGAAAAATTAAAGCTTCAAGAAGCCCGCCGCGAAGAAATTGAAACGACGGAGAATGAAGTTCTGTCTTCGGTACAGATTATCGAACAGAACAATGGCATGCCGCCCGGTGCTTTTTTTAATATTCTTTCTGAGCAAGGAATCGACTCCGGCACGTTCTATTCTCAGGTCGAAGCGGATGTGGTTTGGCTGCGTGTGGTCCGAGAAATTCTGGCCCGTGACGTTTCAGTTTCTGAGGATGAAGTGAATGCTGTCATTGATCGGCTCAAGGCCAATCAAGGCAAGCCTGAATACTTGCTTAGTGAAATTTTTTTACCGATCGGATTAGGATCACGCGAATCCGATGTCTTTGGTCTCGCGCAGCAACTGGCTGAGCGCGCCCGTGACGGCACACCCTTTCCAGCGTTGGCGCAGCAATTTTCTCAGAGCCCGACCGCTGCTGTTGGTGGTGACCTTGGATGGACTCATAGCGGCGATCTAGAACCTGAACTTGAGCGCGCTATCCTTCGCATGAAAGCAGGCGAGACCTCCGAGCCAATTAGAACCGTATCAGGATACACCATCCTTGCGCTCCGCGATCAACGGGCGACGGCCGAAGCGTCGCCTTTGATGGCCGGTGTGACGTTGAGCCAAATTTACTTACCGACGGTTGGACGGACTGCACTTTCACCGAACAGACTCGATCAATTGACCAGTGCAGTACAGACCCAAATTTTTAGCTGTCCACAGATGAACGATTGGGCCGACGAGATTGGCGGCCCAGGCTCTGGGCCAGTCGATATGATTCGGGTCGGCGGTCTTCCCGAAGCAGTGCGAGATACCGTGATGACCCTTCCCGTCGGTCAGGTCAGTCAGCCTGTCGACATCGCGGGGGCACGCTTGTTCGTTATGGTCTGTGATCGCCAGGAAGATAGCGGCCTCCCATCGCAGAACCAGGTCTATTCCCGGCTCGAGAGCGAGAAGCTCGATACGATTTCACGTCAGCGGCTGCGGGATTTGCGCCGGCAAGCCTTGATCGACGTTCGTCTCTAATGTCTGAGCCGGTTGCCCCGGTTGTCGTCACCATGGGAGACCCCGCCGGAATCGGCGGGGATTGTCTACTTAAGGCGTGGACCGAGCATCGCGCATCCCTCCCGCCGTTCTTTGTCATTGATGATCCGGGTCGTCTTGGTGCGCTGGCGCTTAAGCTCAAACTTGACTGCTCCATCCAAACCATTGCCGACCCTAGTGAAGCCCATGCCCAATTCGAAAAGGCG
Source organism: Alphaproteobacteria bacterium (assembly GCA_012103295.1). Classification (GTDB taxonomy): domain Bacteria; phylum Pseudomonadota; class Alphaproteobacteria; order Rhodospirillales; family Rhodospirillaceae; genus WLXB01. The sequence continues at coordinate 13,753 of WLXB01000021.1, forward strand.
CTTCCTGTTTTACCCGTCGATCCACCCCTATCGGCTCCAGCCGAATTGGGCACCCCAGACTCGAACAATGCGAGTGCCGTCATCGGCGCCATCGATAAAGCTGTGATGTTTGTTCAGAACAGCCAGGCCGCCGCGATGGTGACCAACCCAATCCATAAAGCGAGCATGCAAGACGCCGGTTTCGCCCACCCAGGCCACACGGAATACTTGGGCCAACTCGCCGGACCCGGAAACCAACCGGTGATGATGTTGGCCAGCGCCAAAGTGCGCAACGGGCTACGCGTAGTGCCGGTCACGATCCACCTTGCCCACACAGATGCAGCGGCGGCTTTGACCACAGACATCATAATCTCCCACGGCACAATCACCGCAGCGGCACTGCAACAAGATTTCGGACTCGAGGAACCCCGAATTGCGGTGGCCGCGCTCAACCCGCACGCCGGGGAAGACGGAAAGTTCGGCGACGAAGAGGCGAGAGTCATCGCGCCTGCCGTCGCAGCACTGCAGGACATCGGGGTCAATGCTTTCGGCCCCCTTCCCGCCGATACGCTGTTTCATACGGATGCGCGTGGGATGGCAGACGCCGTGCTGTGCATGTACCACGACCAAGCCCTAATCCCGCTTAAGACGCTAGATTTCTACGGTGGAGTCAACGTGACTTTGGGTTTGCCTTTTGTCCGCACGTCACCCGATCACGGCACGGCCTTCGATTTAGCAGGCACAGGCAAAGCCCGGTGTGACAGTCTTGTTGCGGCTCTTCGCATGGCCGCCGAGATCGCCAATACCCGCGCGCGCCTATAGCCCGGTCATGAAAGACACCTTACCGCCGTTGCGTGACGTCATTCGCGAACATGGGCTTACGCCGCGCAAAGGGTTGGGGCAGCATTTCTTGCTCGACCTCAATCTGACAGCACGGATTGCCCGCGTTGCCGGTGACATATCAGGGGGCACCACCATCGAAGTCGGGCCGGGGCCAGGCGGCCTAACCCGGGCGTTGCTTGATGAGGGCGCTACGGTTCTCGCTATCGAGAAAGACGAACGATGCCTTGATGCCCTTGCCGACGTGTCAGCGGCGTGGCCCGGCAAACTAGAGATCCTTAAGTGCGACGCCCTGAAACTGGATGCCTCGACCCTTGGCGAAACACCGCGGCGGGTGATCGCCAACCTGCCCTACAATATTGGCACTGAACTATTGGTCCGTTGGCTTAATAAACCAGAGGCCTTCACCTCGTTAACGGTAATGATCCAAAAGGAAGTAGCGGAACGCATTGCCGCTGGCCCGGGTTCAAAAATCTATGGACGTTTGTCTGTCCTCGCCGGATGGCGATGGAAGGTCACGCGAGCTCTAGACGTCCCACCCGAGGCGTTCACACCGCCGCCAAAAGTAGAGTCGACGGTAATCCACGCTGTACCATTGGAACAGCCGGTTGCAGACGCCGACGCCGCGACGCTAACTCAAGTCACAGCCGCCACCTTTGGCCAACGCCGCAAAATGCTACGCTCCAGTTTAAAAACTCTTGGCGACGCCCAGGCCCTATGCGCTGCAGCTGATCTCGACCCAACCCTACGCCCGGAACAGGTTTCAGTGGCTGGCTTCTGTGCGCTAGCAAGGGCGGTGGCCGCCCAGTAGCTCAGCGCTCTAGGAACGCTTCTATTGGTGGTAAAATCTGTTCAGGCGCCTCTAGGGCGGGAAAGTGACCAACTTCAGGAAGTTTGTGTACCGTCAATTGCGCTTGTGTCATCCGGCTGGTCAACGCCTCCAGTTGACTGGGCGGCAATACCGGATCAGCCATTGCCCAAATCACCAGCGTCGGCGCCGTGACACCGCCAAGATTTTTGTCTGCTTGCTCTGGCGAGAAATTAGCTGGGATCAGCGGCAGAGCCATTGGCGCACGAACCCGGCGATTTTGATCGTACATCAAGGTAACAAGGTCTTCGCTCAGTCGTTCGGGTTCGCCCCACAAATAAGTGTAATAGGTGTCCCAGAACCCTCGCGTGCGGAACTGCAAATAATCGTCGTTCAATATCATCGAACGACGGACATCCATCGGACGGGCACTGCGCGGCACACTCACCGGCGACGACGGCATGTTCATCACTACCAGCTTTTCAACCCGATCCGGGTAGTTTGCCGCAACACGGGTCGCAATCGTGCCGCCGCTGGACTGGCCAATAAGATGGAACGATCCTTCAACTCCAAGCTGATCTAAAAGTTCCATCACCATGCCGTGCAACGTGACATCGTCGCCAACAACCTCAGGGGCACCAGCTTCGGATAGACCGCGACCCGGTAGCTCCAAGCGGATCAGGCGATAACGGCTCTTCAGCGCAGCAACTGTGGCATCCCATGTGCGCAACGTTCCCTCTGACCTATGGATAAGAACAATGGGGTAACCCTGCCCTTCATCCTGGTAGTGCGTAGAGATTCCAGCGAGATTCGTGTACCGAGATTGTTCGGTGGCATACATGCCGCGCAGTTCATCCAACGTCAGCCGAAAAGCATCTGATCGAAAAATCGAGAGGCCGGCCAACACGGTCACCACGATGGCGCCGAGTATGGCGATAACTGTCATTGTTCTGGTGCCCATCTCGTCGTCCTTGTATTTGTCTTTCAGACGCTGTCTGAGGGCTATGATAGAGCGCAACCACGCGCCCCGCCATTGACTTTCTACAACTTGGAATTTATCACCGTCTCCTTCCCAGCAACCTCTAGAGGGGCGTTTGATGCGTAAACAGAATCAGATTTCGACCGCCCCGCGAATGGGCGCGTCCCTCGACGTCAACGCACGAATTATGTGCAGCGTCGTTCCGATGCCAGGGTGCCAATACGCACAAACGACCAAGATTTTGGTTGGTAAACGCACCCCAATCTAATTTTAGCGGTCCCAAACGGAGCCGCTGCCAAGCCGCTCCTAAAGAAAGACCGCTACCGTGACCCAAACACCATCACCCCATAGCCCTCCGACCGCGCGCCAAGAATTGCGAGCTACGGTCCACCTCGCTTTGCCGCTGGCTGGAGCGACCTTAGCTCAAATGGGCATGGGCCTAACTGATACCATTATGCTCGGGTCTGTCGGGCGTGACGCGCTGGCCGCAGGCGGTCTTGGTGGGTCTGTGTTCTTTATGATCTCAGGCATGTTCCAAAATGTTGTCGCTAGCATCGCGATCCTGATTGCCCATGCGCGCGGCGCTGACGACACCAGTCAAATTGACGCAATCTTTAGGGCTGGACTTGTGTTGGCGTTTATCAGCACCTGGCCGTTGATCGCCATGCTCTGGAACATCGAGCCGTTTCTTTTATGGGTCGGCGAACCACCGGGCCTCGCTACGGATGTCACGATGTACATCCGCATCATCATTCTAGGAACGCCAGCGATCATGATCATGGCGGCGATGCGGTTTTATTTGTCGGCGATGAATCATCCACGGCTCATCTTGATCGTCTCGATCGTTGGGTTGTTCGCCAATGGGCTGCTGGACTATGGATTGATTTACGGCGTGTGGGGCTTACCCGAACTTGGATACCTTGGCGCCGCGACCGCAACGGCCATCGTCATGTGGACCAGCATGATATTGACCGCGATCGCTATTTCCCTGTCCCCGGCACTGAAACCAAAACGCCTAATCGCTGCGATTGATTGGACTATATTCGTCGAACTCAACAAGTTGGGCTGGCCCATCGCAGGAATATTCAGTGTTGAGACATTGTTGTTCATGGTCGCGGCACTCTTGATGGGCACCATCGGCACGACGGCCCTTGCCGCCCATCAGGTGACAATCATGATCGCGGCAACCGCATTTATGTTACCCCTCGCCGTGGGGCAGGCAGCGAACGTGCGGGTTGGTTATCACATGGGGGCAAACCTACCCGCTGCAGCACGGCGCGCGGGCTTTGTGGCACTCGGGGTCGGACTCGGAATCATGTCGCTGACTGCAGCGATCATGTTGGCGGCTCCGCGCGAACTCGCTTTGTTGTTTCAATTGGATCCCAATAACACCGAGGATGCGGTGGTCATTGCTTTGGTGGTCGAGCTGCTCTCAATCTGTGTGCTGTTCCAAATTGTTGACGGAGCCCAAGCGATTGGGGCTGGTGTGCTACGCGGATACAAAGATACGCGCATCCCCATGATACTTGCCACAGTGAGCTATTGGGGCATCGGCTTTACCGTTGCCTGGACTCTGGCCTTTCCACTCGGGTTTGGGCCGGAAGGATTGTGGTGGGGCTTGGCAACTGGGTTGGCCACGGCCGCCATACTTCTGTGCGGACGTTTTGCAATTGTCAGCAAGCGAGCCCTGCAGCCGTGAACCCTAGTTGCTGAGGTGGCGGTCGAAGAAGTTCCAAATCACGGAGTAGGCCGTCATCGCCTCCTCCGTGCCGGGAAACAAAAAGAAGTGTCCATGACCAAGGCCCTCTTGGATAAACAGTTCAGCCTCCGCACCAGCCTTAAGAAGCTCCGTATGCGTAACCAACGCATTGCTCATGGCGATGTCGCGCGTACCGGAAACCACCAAAGTCGGTGGAAACTGAGCCAACGTATCTGGGAACAAGCCCGGTGTGATGAGCGGCGTATTGACATCTAGATCACCAAAGTAAGTACGCGACTGCGCAGCAGAGTCTTCGGGGCTGATTGGTTGTGTCGCATTCAACAAAGAGCTCGTGGAAGCAGAATCGCCGCCAAACCAGAATGTTCCCATCGCACCGGAACAGAAAATGCCAATCGCCCCCGGCAGCGGTAAGTCTTTCTCTAGGAACCACGGAATGACCTGTGCCGTCAGCGTACCGCCTGCAGAACAGCCATAAATGCCAACGTTCTCAGGCTTCGTAGTCTTGAGGACGTGGCGATAAACGCCTTCCATATCTTGACTGGCCGCAGGAAAACTATGTTCCGGTGCTAAGCGGTAATCGACGGCAATCACCTTTATCCCGGCACGCCCCGCCAACGGCACTGCTTCAACCTGCCCTCCGTAAGCGCTGCCAAACATGAACCCACCCATATGGGCGTTGATCATCACCCGGTTCTCGTTGCCCGGTGCTATACCGGCTGCTGGCGTCACAATGTGAGTCTTGACGCCGTCGATCATTGTTTCCTCAATGGCTGATGGATAAATTTTCAGCCAAGAATCCAACTGCTCCTTCGACATATCGTCTGAGCGTTTTCTCACGGCGTCTAAACCGTCTTTCAGGGACGGCGGTTTTGCCATCCTGAGTCGGCGGGTAAATTCCGCTTTGATGTCTTCGCTGAGGAAGCTCGACATCGGCACACCTGCGATAGAGCCGCGGATGGTGCCGTCTTCGTCGACGGTTGGGCGCGCTGAATCTTGCGCCGATAGAGGCGTCGCCATTGCACCGACGATCATGATAGCAATTAACGGGTTAGAAAAACGCATGGTGAAGCTCCCATAATGTACAGAGAGCTTATCGACAGCAGTGCAGCAACGCCAGACGATGCTGCTTGAACCAAGAAGGCAGTCGTTACGCCCGCTCCACGCACATGGCAATGCCCATGCCGCCGCCGATGCAAAGTGTTGTTAGACCTTTCTTAGCATCGCGCTTTTGCATTTCGTGCAGCAAGGTCACCAGGACACGACAGCCAGACGCGCCGATGGGATGCCCAAGAGCGATGGCTCCACCATTGACGTTGACTTTTTCCGGATCAAATCCGAGATCACCGCACACTGCCAAAGATTGAGCAGCGAAGGCTTCGTTGGCTTCAATGAGATCAAGATCACCGGCGGACCATCCGGCCTTTTCCAACGCATTGCGTGACGCCGGGATTGGACCGGTTCCCATAATGGCTGGGTCGACGCCTGCTTGCGCCCAAGACGCAACACGGGCAATTGGGGTAAGACCGCGTTTGGCTGCTTCGTCAGAGGTCATCAGCACAACCGCCGCCGCACCATCGTTAATGCCAGACGCGTTGCCGGCGGTCACAGTGCCGTCCTTAGAAAACGCCGGACGAAGTTTGCCGAGGGACTCTGCAGTCGCCCCGGCGCGCGGATACTCATCCGTATCAAAAACCTTTTCCTCCCGTTTGACCTTGATGGTCACCGGTACGATTTCGTCTTTGAAGCGGCCATCCGCGAGAGCCGTCTCCGCCTTCTGTTGAGAGTACGCCGCGAACTCATCCTGCGCGTCACGGGTCAGCTGCCACTTCTCGGCAATGTTCTCGGCTGTCGTCCCCATGTGATAGCCATTGAAGGCATCCCAAAGGCCATCTTTGATCATGGTATCGATTAGTTGGGTGTCACCCATCTTCGTGCCACTGCGCAAATAGGTGCAATGCGCCGAGTTGGACATACTTTCCTGCCCGCCAGCAACGACGACGGCATTGTCACCGGCAAGAATACCGCTTGCGCCAAGCGCGACAGCCTTCAGCCCAGAGCCGCAAACTTGATTGATGGTCATCGCCGGGACTTCCTTCGGCACGCCGGCGCCGATCGATGCCTGACGCGCTGGGTTCTGACCGTTGCCTGCGGCGAGGACTTGCCCCATTACCACTTCGGACACATCAGCCGCATCCACCTGGGTGCGAGACAGCGCCTCTTGGATAACGATTTGTCCAAGCTCGGACGCCTGAAGACCTGAGAGACTGCCGGAAAAAGAGCCGATAGGCGTGCGTACGGCGGAGGTGATAACGATGTCAGTCATAGCGATGTCCTGTCAGAGGGCACTACGGCACAGCACATTACTGAATGCCGCAGCGCGATAATAATTATTGCGATGCAGCATTAATAATCCAGTCAGCGACCGGTTCATAGACCTCTTTGGCCGCGCGGCCGCCTGCCATCATACCGATATGGCCAAGGGCCACAGACTGAACGGTGGCGCCTGGGACCAGTTCTGCCAAGGACTCCGCCGAGCGCGGTGGTACGATACGATCCCGAGAAGGGATTACGGCCAACGTCGGGCACGTAATATCTTGCGGCCGAATGGCTTTCGATCCGACCCGCCATTCTTGTTTGAGGGTCGCGTTATCAAGATACCAGTCGAGCAAACAGGTGCGCGCTACGGGCCCGGCCAGCGGAACGCCATCGTTCAGCCAGTCTTCTAATACGACGAAGCGCTTGGCGCCGTCGCTGTCGGGGTCCATCGCTGCAAAGGAGCGGAACTTGCGCCCAACCAACGTCGGGTCGAGACCCGCGAACAACGATTGAACAAGATCGACAGGTGCTTGCCCAAGAGAGTCGATTGTTGCCTCAAGGCCGGAGCGCGAAACAGCCAACCAGTGCCGCAGCCCTTCGCTGTCCGCATGGAAATCCCATGGCGCGGCCAACAACACCAGTGCAGAAACGAGGTCAGGGCGGAGAACAGCGGGCGCAGTTGTTAGAGTTCCTCCCATGCAGTAGCCCACCAGAACCGCGGGTTGGCCATGTCTGCGCTTGATGCTTTCCAGCGCGGGTATCACCAAACTCTCAATGTAGCTGTCGATATCATTTTCAGCGTCAAAGTGTTTGGCATTGGTCCAATCGAGCAGATAGGGACTGAAACCACGAGTGGCCAAGGCGCGCATGAAGCTGCGATCTTCAAACAAATCGAGGACATAGGCCTTGTTGATGAGGGAGGGCACAACCAACACCGGTCGACCGTCCTGGGCACCGCCATAATCCAAAACCGGCAACGCGGCCGCCTCTGCCCATCGGTCGGGTGTCGGCACTGTGCGATGATGGTCATGACTCTGGTAGGCCGCAACCCCCGCAGCAAAAGTCGCGAGCTTGTCCTGACCAGCACGTGTTAGAGCGCTCAGAAAGAGTGTCGGATCAATTTTTTCTGACCAAGCTTCACCATCAAGAGAACCGCCGGTCGCTTCCTCTATCGCCTGTTCAATCGGTTTCGAGAGCGGCGAGCCGACGCTCCAGGGCGTCAAGCCGGCGAAGCACATCTGCAAGGTCAGCCCTTCCATCGCTAGATGCAGGGGCAGCGGCCTCGGACCCTGCCAACGCAGCGCCTTGGCTGACTCCGGAGAAAGCGGCGGTGTATGCGGCGAATGCGTCAGGAGCAATTCCTAAGTTCTTAGCAGCGTTCTCAAAGACCGACCGCCAGGCATCAGTGACAGACGGATCGCTTGAAATCTGGGCCATTTGGTCTTGCCAAAGCTCGACGTAACGCTTAGCAAGCGCGTCCATATCTACCGAATCCGCCATATTTAGGACTATATCGACGTCCGGAACACGGGGCCAGAACTGCGTCGCGATCACCCAGAATTGTGCAAAGCACACTTTGACTCGTCATGTTGTGCAAAGCACAATAGAACCACAGTCACGGGGCCAAGTGCTTAGATGGAACCCGGTAGGAAGGACCCAGGCGATGGCCGCAAAGTCCGCCGATTCAGGCGTTATTACAATCAAGAAGTACGCCAATAGGCGACTGTATAATACCAAGACGTCGAGCTATGTGACGCTGGACCATCTCGCCGAGATGATTAAGCAGAACGAAGACTTCGTCGTGGTCGATGCAAAGACCGGAGAAGACCTCACCCGATCCGTCTTGACCCAGATTATCGTCGAGCAAGAGGGCAAAGGTCAGAATCTGCTGCCCATCAAGTTCCTACGCCAGATTATTGGATTCTACGGTGACTCGCTCGGCGGCGTCTTACCCCGCTATCTCGAAGAAAGCATGGACGCGTTTTCTCAAAACGAGGGCCGCATGCGGGACGCGATGCAGCACGCCTTTAAAGGCTTTTTTCCGGTTGAGCAGTTCGAAGACATGGCCAAGCAGAACATGGCGATGTTCGAAAATGCCATGAAAATGATGACTCCGTTTGCGTCGCAGGCTCCTGGTCAGTCGCCAGGTCAGTCGCCAGGTCAATCATCCACTCAGCCCGAGCAACCGCCTGAGTCGGCAGCGCCAGCCAGCGCGAGCGGAAATGTCGATGCCCTCAAAGCACAGCTAGACGCGATGCAGAGTCAACTTGAGGGCCTTATCAAGGACCGGAATACCTAGTCCTATCCGCAAGATGTCAAAGCGCTATAACCCGGATAAGACGACAGAACCCCCGGTTTAATAGCGAACCCCCAGCTTTACATTTATTTACAAAATGATTGGCGCGTTTGTGCGGGCAAGGCCCTAAGTTACGTCAAATGCCTGCGGACGAATGCTGCTCTCGGTTGAGAACCTGCAGGTTAATTTAATTCCGATAGAAATAACCTTAGGGGTTTATCCATGTCGCAACAGAATGAAGCCGTCGCCCTGCCGCGCGATCGCTCAGAACCAGCGAACCGGGCCAGCGATATAGATAAACATGTCGGCGCGCGCATTAGAGAACGCCGCATCATGATGGGACTCAGCCAGCAGCAGATGGCCGACATGATAGGCGTGACCTATCAACAGGCCCATAAATATGAGCGCGGGATCAACAGAATTTCGGCGGGCCGACTATACGAAATTACCCAAGTTCTGAGTGTTCCTGTGAGTTATTTCTTTGATGGACTTGAGAATAACGAAGAACAAGCCGTCGCGCCGCGGCAGCGCATGTGTCTTGAGCTTGCCCGTAATTTTTCGAGTATTGATAACGAACGGCACCAAGAAGCGCTTAGCCAGATGGCTCGCGCCCTGGCCGCCGCCACCTAATCCGTTAGCTCACGGACCACTCGGAAACCAATCGTATAGCTCCACAAATTCGGCGCGTTGGGCTTGCGCGCCGCTGATGTCGACATGATTGGAACATAGTACCAATCTCCGCCCCGTGTTACCCGAGCTGGGCAACTGTCTTCGATCTCACGGCTAACCTGATGACGTTCGGTCCAACAATCTGCGACCCATTCAGATACGTTGCCATTCATGTCATAAAGCCCAAATGCATTGGGCGAAAACTGAGCCACCGGCGCCGCGCCTGTTCCACTCCACGCGCTGCCACACCGGCGACAATTGGCGTTCCCCTTTCCAACGCCATCACCCCAAGGATATCGGGTCACCGAACCGGCGCGGACGGCGTAATCCCATTCGATCTCCGTCGGCAGCCGATACTTAGCGCTCGTCTGCCGACTCAGCCACGCAGTGTAATCGACAGCGTCCTGCCACGAAACGTTGATGACCGGTTGCCTTTCCCGGCCCCAGCCGTGATCACTTTTATCTCCAGGGCACCCACCATCAGCGATACAGGCCTCATACTGGGTAAACGTGGTTTCAGTAACAGCGATTGCAAATGGCTTTGACAACACATGGTCGTGGGCGGGACCGTAAGTCTCGCGTTGATCATCAGCGCCCATGATGAAACGACCCGCTGGCAGCGTGATCATCGTCGGACAATCAGGACAGTCTTTGAATGAAACGCCGGCCTCAAACACAGAAGCGTCTTGGCACGACGCTAACGAGCTGATTGAACAAGCGAGGGCAACAAGGATCAAAAGGCGGCCCATTCACACCTCACATCTAGGTCGCTTTCCTGCCCCATATCAATCTCTCGTCTGTTAACGGCCCGAGCCAAAGATATCCGGCTTAGTGCCCATATGGCCATGGCCCGGACCAACGGTGACTCATCGTCGCACAGCGGCTCTACAAAACGATCAAGATCGGATACACCGCTGTTGCCGATAGCGATCAAAACATTTCTCACGAACCGATCACGGCCAATACGCTTTATCGGCGAGCCCGAGAAAAGGGTCCGAAAGGCTGCGTCGTCGAGTTGAACAAGATCAGCCAGCTGCGGGGCCTCCAATTCGATCCGTGGGTTTAGCACGGTGGCCGCTGCGACCTCGGCGAATTTGTTCCACGGGCAAATTGCAAGACAATCATCACAGCCATAAATACGATTGCCCATCAAGGACCGAAGCTCGACGGGGATATGGCCCTTATGTTCGATGGTCAGATAGGAGATACAGCGCCGTGCGTCGAGACGGCGCGCATCTAGAAAAGCATTGGTCGGGCAGATATCCAGACACTTTGTGCAAGATCCGCAGTGATCTTGCTCTGGCTCATCGGGCGACAGATCAAGCGTTGTGAACACTTCGCCCAAAAACAACCAAGATCCAAATTTACGAGATACCAAGTTGGTGTGCTTGCCCTGCCACCCCAATCCTGCTGATTCAGCCAACGGCTTTTCAAGAACAGGTGCGGTATCGACAAACACCTTTACGTCCGCTTCGTCTGAGCGCTCAACCAGCCAACGCGCAAGGTTCTTAAGACGCTTCTTTAAAATGTCGTGGTAGTCGCGCCCACGGGCATAGACACTGATGGCACCACGATCGGGTTGATCCAAGAGCGCTAAGGGATCAACGGCCGACCCATAGTTAACCGCAACTGATATCACTGACCGCACCTCTGGCCATAGCGCCTGTGGTGTGCGGCGGCGATCTGCTTTTTCAGCCATCCACGCCATATCGCCATAATATTCCCCGACGATAAATGCGTCGAAATTTTTCGATACGTCATCGTGAACGGACGCCTTGGCAATGCGCACATCGTCAAAACCCAAGCGCTGCGCTTCGGCAACGAGCGCAGGCTTGATGTCGTTATTTGGGTTAGAGCGGCTCAATGTCGCCCTGTGCCCAATCGGCGCTGAAGGCTGCCGCAAAACTGTCTAAGGATCCTGTTCGGATCGCTTTGCGAAGCCCCGCCATGAGCTGTTGGTAGAACGCGACGTTGTGCCACGTCAGCAGCATCATCCCGAGAATCTCATCAGATCGAATAAGATGGTGTAAATACGCACGGCTGTAATCTCGGCTGGCGGGGCACGCGACACTCTCATCCAGAGGACGATGGTCATCGGCGTGCCTGGCATTGCGCATGTTCACAGTGCCATATCGGGTGAAGGCCTGCCCTGTGCGACCAGAGCGGGTCGGTAACACACAGTCAAACATATCAATGCCACGCTGTACGGCCCCAATAATGTCTAGCGGCTTTCCAACACCCATCAGATAGCGGGGCTTGTCAGCCGGGAGATGCGGTGTGGTCGCAGCAGTGACCTCAAACATAAGGTCTTGGCCTTCACCTACTGCTAGTCCGCCAACCGCATAGCCGTCGAAGTCGGCTTCAACCAAAGCAGCGGCTGATTCTGCGCGTAGATCGGGATAAACCCCACCCTGGACGATTCCGAATAGAGCGTATCCATCGCGCTGTTTGAATGCCTCGCGGCATCGCGATGCCCACCGCATCGATAAATGCATGCTGTCGGCGGCCTCTTTTTCGGTCGCCGGAAAAGGTGTGCACTCGTCCAGCACCATGGTCACGGTTGAATCCAACTGACATTGAATCTCGATCGCCCGTTCAGGAGTCAGCATATGTTTGCTGCCATCGAGGTGGGATTGAAAGGTCACACCTTCTTCGGTCAGCTTGCGCAACTTCGACAAGGACATCACTTGATAGCCGCCGGAATCCGTCAACACCGGCCCATCCCAACGCATAAAACGACGCAAGCCGCCATGAGCTTCGATGCGGGGTGCCCCCGGGCGCAGCATCAGGTGATACGTGTTGCCCAAAATCATCTGCGCGCCAGTAGATGCAACGGTATCCACGGTCATCGCTTTTACGGTCGCCGCGGTGCCAACCGGCATGAACGCGGGCGTATCAATGACACCGTGGGCTGTATGCAGCTGCCCGACACGGGCCTGACCATCGGTCGCCTCGATCGCTAAGGAAAAAGCCGCGTCCGTCATTACCGATCCGCACAGTCAAGCAAGCAAGCGTCGCCGTAAGAGTAAAAACGGTATCCCGTATCAATAGCTTGGGAATAGGCCGCCTTCATCCTATTCGTGCCAGCAAACGCCGACACCAGCATGTACAGCGTTGAACGCGGTAGGTGAAAATTTGTCATAAGAACGTCGACAGCCTTAAACCGATACCCTGGCACAATAAACAGATCGGTCTCCGCCGCGAAGGGGCGAATTGTTCCATCGTCGGTGGATGCGGCCTCCAATGTTCTTAGGCTAGTGGTCCCGACAGCAACAATCCGGCGGCCTTCATGCTTAGCAGTGGTTAGAAATGTCGCGACGTCCTCGCTGATGTGACCCCATTCGCGATGCATCACATGATCATCGGTGTCATCAACTTTCATCGGCTGAAATGTCCCAAGGCCGACGTGAAGAGTCAGAAAGGTTGTTGCGATGCCTTTTGCGTTCAGGCGGTCCATCAAACCCGGAGTAAAATGCAAGCCCGCGGTCGGCGCTGCCACCGCGCCATCCTGTGCAGCATATGTGGTTTGATAATCCTCACGGTCCTGCTCATCATCATCCCGCCCCATGTACGGGGGCAGGGGCATATGGCCATGTTTTTGCAAAGCCGCCGACAGGGCGTCGGGCTGCAAATCAAACCTTAACCGAACAGACCCGTCGTCCGTTCGCCCCAGGACTTCAGCTGAGAAGGAGTCGGAGAATGTGACGATGTCGTTCGGCTTAAGGCGTTTTGCCGGGCGCGCCAGCGCTTGCCATATGTCCGCCGACTCAGCGCGGTGCAGCAGAAGTTCGATGTCAGCGCCACCCCTTTTTCCAAAAAGGCGCGCGGGGATAACCCTCGTATCGTTAAAAACCAACACATCGCCATCGAGCAGCAGGTCTGGCAAATTGTGCACCTTGAGATCGGTGAATTTGTCGTTCGTTACATGCAGCAGCCGGGCCGCGTCCCGCGGGCTTACCGGCCTGGAAGCGATCCGGTCAGCTGGTAGCGAAAAATCAAACTGGTCGACTCGCATGGGTTATCGTCCCAATCCGGGCGACACACAGCCGCCACAGTTGTCCATTATGCGGCGGTTTATAGACCGGTGCGCTGTGGATTGGAATGAATCACGCTCACCCGGTATGATGCCCGATCACTTCGGAAGGTTGTTCTTTGGACTGGTTTATACAGAAACTCGATATGCTCATTGGCGCCGGACTTGCGGCCGCGGCCGGCATGGGTGCCTCTCAGACTCAAGCATTTATCGATCAATACCTTCAGCGTTTGGGCGGCCATTTGGACGAGGCCAAGCTCAATCTGGACCGCATTGAGACCGGTGTGCGCTATCAAACAATGAGCAAGACGGTCAAGCAGGAGCTTGAAGCCGATGCCACCCTACGGGTTGACGAGCTGCAATCAGCGTACAATGCCATCACCGATGCTGGGCTACTCTCCCGCCCCTTTACGTTTTACAGGGAATCCGACGACCGCATCATTTCCGGCACCCTGAACGATTTTGTACCGGCCCTGCCCTTGGATACCAACGCACTCGTCTACGTTTGCGTTGGTATCGTTCTAGCGCTTGTCGCATATGAGATTCTTAAATTGCCGATTACTCTTGTGTTCGGCCAGCCACGCCGGCGGAAATTCAGAAAGCGCGGCGCGGCGGCATAGGGCCCTTACTCCGACTTCACAATTCCTCGACTGACACCTCTGCAGCCTTTCCGCTCAGAGTCAGCTTGTGTATTGAGAGGCCATAGAAAATGATGACCCAGGATACGAAGCCAATGATCGAACTACTCACATCACGAACGCCGAATGGATATAAAATTTCCATCGCCCTTGAGGAACTGAACCTTCCCTATACGGTGAAATCGATAAGCCTGAAGGACAAAGCGCAGAAAGAGCCCTGGTTTCTTGCGCACAACCCGAATGGGCGCATCCCTGTGATCATCGATCATGACGCCGATGATTTTGTGGTATTTGAATCCGGAGCCATCTTGGTTTACCTCGCTGAAAAAACCGGCCACTTAATGCCAACCGATGTGAAAGGCCGGTCACTGGTCATGCAATGGCTGATGTTTCAGATGGGAGGAATCGGCCCGATGATGGGTCAAGCCAACGTGTTCTTTCGGTATTTTCCTGAAGAAATTCCATCGGCAATTGCGCGTTATCAGAACGAAAGCCGACGTCTATTCGAAGTTCTTGATTCACATCTTTCAAACAATGAATGGTTGGCCGGTGACTATTCGATTGCCGACATCGCGAACTGGGCCTGGGTACGAACGCACGAGTGGTCTGGCGTATCGATAGACGGGCTAGACCACGTCAAGAGGTGGCACAGCGTCATGGCTGAACGACCAGCGTGTCAGCGTGGTGTAGAAATTCCTGAGCGTCGAGATGAAGTAGCGCCGGAAGAGCTGATCAAAACCGGGCGTGGCATGGTGACTACTTAACGCGCGGTACCACCAGAACTATGTGATCTTAGCTATTGTTGCCGAGCGCACACTTGGCCGACATATCCGTTAGAACTTCCGAGCGTGTATTGCGAATGGTGTGCTGCAGATAGCCATTAAAATCACTGGCAAGCTCAACGTTTAGGTGCCCCGGCAAAGCGTTCGCCAGGTCTGTCGTTCCGTCGGCGGTTTCAATACCGGTAATGATCTCGGACAAGGACGCCTCATATGCGCGCCGGCCTCGATCGGTGGAGACATCCACTGCCCGATAAGTTCACCGGTCGTTGCATTATATACATCGAGAACACCGGTGCGGGAGGACGCGCTATCGTTATAAACGCGCACAGCCGACGGGTATTGCAAGATGGAAGGGCTATGGACGTTGAGCAGGGATCGCTCACCGCCCGACACACCATCTGGGCAACTGGTCATATTTGTCAGCACGCCCGCGGTTCTTTGCCATAGGACGTGCTGCATAGAACCGTCGAATCCGGATTCCACAACCAAGTTATAATAGGTGCGATCATCTCGAGCGATGACCGTGTCCGCTTCCGCCTCTGACTCGAGACGACTGACATTAAATTGAAAGGATGCATGCGCCGGAATATTCGGACTCGTCCAACGCCCCAGCTGCGCACCCGTTTCTGCGTCCCGCAGAGTCACACGCGCTCTGCCGGTTTCAGATGAGGAATTGTGAAGACGAATGTAGGACTCACCTACATCCGTGGTGCGCGATCCAATAACGTTGTTGAAAACCTTAATGTTGATGCCTTGCAATTCTAAAATCGCTTGATGCACTTGAATTCGAGGCAGCGTGAAATTCTGCCCCGTCCGCGATACATCCAGTCCGGTAACTGTTATTGCAGTATCAATTTCATCGATAGACGCCTCGCCCATCGCTGAACGAATCACCGCATAGGCTCCTGAAACGTGCGGCGTCGCCATTGACGTCCCGCTAAGCGTCGTTAAACCACCAGCGGGATCGGCGGCGCGGATATTCACGCCCGGCGCCATGACATCCATGAACGACGCGAAGTTTGAGAACGAGGCCACGCTGGTGCCATCATTGGTGGCCCCAACCCCAACTGCGGACGAAATACACGCTGGGGCATTAATCGAGCCATTGGATCCAGCGTTGCCGGCCGCAGCGGCGGTCGCCACACCTTTTTCACGCAACATGTCGATGACGACTTTGCGTGGATCAGAGTCACAGGGCCCGGTATTCGAACCTCCGCCAAGACTGAGGTTAACAGCAACAATGTTATAGGCGTCGACGCTCTCGTTGACGTAGTTAAGCGCATCAAGGACAGCAAGCGAGTCCGTCAATTCGCATGGGGCCGGGTCAGGATCACATACGTTTTCGTCGGTCACCTCTGAGAATACGTCGATCGGCATAAGCTGAGCAGACCGCGCGACACCAAAATTTGTGCCATCGTTGCCAACCGCAATGGACGCAACATGGGTTCCATGATCACATCGATCAGATCCGAACGGACAATTAGAAGCGGCACCTGGGCCAATCTCCGGCGTTTGACCGGAGGGACATTGCGTAAATGTATCGCCACCAAAAGTGGCTGAGAAACACGCAGCGCCCACAGACTTGCCAGACAGCATATCGTGATTTTCTGCAATACCGCCATCGATGACAGCGACGGTTAGGCCATCACCTTCGAATCCGCGAGCCCAAGCATCTTCGACATCAATGGATGGCACTGAAGAGGCCAGCGCTGGGCCTTCTATGGCCGAGGTCGTCTGTGTTTGGGCTTTGCGCTCGACAATCACCGGGTAGACGCCCGCGACGTCAGTCAAAGCAAGAAGTGCGCCCAACCGGTCACGGTCGATCTGCAAGCCAACGAACGGCAGGCTGGAAAACGACTGATCGATGACAATATCATTGGCCGCCAAAGCAGATTCTAAACTATGGCGCATTTGCTCAACGGTGGCACGCTGCTCATAGATCGAAGCCGCGTCTGCCCACGCTTGCCCCTCAGCCCCGGCCTTCATGCGAACGATAACGCGCGCGTGGCCCTCGGCTTCCAAGTGTTCAAGAATGCGTTCAATTTGCGCGTGCGCGGGAGTCGCTGCAACAATCGCCAACAAAGCGACGGCACCATACCGTGCCTTCCGCAACATTCCGCTTACACATTTTTTAGTCCAAAAACTCATAATCCGCCGCATGCCGTTTCATCGAAAAGCAGCCAGACAACGCAGAAAGGCGCGTTACGGGATATCCGTCGCGCGCCAACGTCAGGTCTAACGTGTCCCGATCGAATGAACCGGGGTCTCATGTGATCGCGCATAATATGGACCCAAATCACGCTGGTTGTCTATAAACGCTTAGATTGGCCGCAAAGATGCCTCTATAAATCAAGGGCTTAGCAGCATTCTCTTAAAAGAGTCTTAGGTTAGAAAACACCCAGAATCCGGCAATACAGCGCAAAAACAGGGGAATCGAGGCAGCAGGGTGCCGGTATCTCTAGGGCCGCGCCTCAATTTGGTCGTACGGGAAGGCTGCTAAGTTGATCGGCCCTAGTACCACCCAAAAACAGCTGTACATCAGGACCGGCAAGAGAATCCATATCCAGACCGACTGGATAGATGGCATTACGAGACGAACCCACAACACCAACGGCAGCGCAGCAACAACACCCAGAACCAAGACTGCGGTGAACAAAACAGGCAAATCTGCGGGTGGTGATGCAACGCCAAATATCAGCCATAGCAGTGACACCGCGAACGACAGCCCAAGCACCATTGACCGACGAACCGCATCTCTGCCGATGCATTGTCTTAGCGACACAGATCCCAGGAGGGCGGCGGCGCTAAGAACGAGGGCAACCCACAGCATCGCGAACGCCCGCCACAGCCCGTCTTGCAACGTTAAAACATTGGTCTCAACCAGACCGAACGGTGGTGATGCTGAAAGCGGAATTGGAAACCAAAGACTCAGCAGAAATCCAACAACACATATCGTTGCCGCCAGCATCGCGAGAAAAGTTCGACCACGGCCTTCAAAGCAAACAAAAACGATGATTGCCGCTGCGACACCCAAACCCGAAGGTGCGAGGAAAACCAAGGCCACGCACACCACGCCAAGTGACAACGGTGCAACACTCTTTTCGCGGTCGCCCACCCAGCGCGTAGCAGCAAAACCAACAACCGTCAGAAGCATCAAAAGCGCATGCGGTGTTGCCAAAGCGAGCGTAAATGCGGTTTGAGGAAACATCAGCACGCCGAGCGGTATAGCGGCGCCAACAACCACATCTCCTGACCATGATGCACAAAGGCGAGCCAGCAAGACCAAAGCACTCATGGCGCACATCATGGAGAAAACGCGGCCAGTTCCGATTGAATCAACAAACAAGGCACGCAACAGCGTCTGCAAGGACGTATAGAACGACGACCCAGTGGCAGCATCACCGTAGTACGCCTCAAGCGCGGTAGGGCCGACCCCGATAGCAAAAAATCCAAGGTGGATTAGAAAAGCCAGCGCGATGAGGCCAAAAATGACCCTGGCCGCCGGCATTGAGCCTGCCAGGACAGTGTTTTGTTTATCGGTTGATTGACTGAGAGTCATGAAACCTTCGCGGTTCCGAATAAAAGAGGGCTGATTATATCTGGAAAAGAGCGGGTATTGTTCAGAGTGGCACGAGCGCGATGCCTCGAGCAAGATGACGCTCGTCATGACCGGGCTGCCTAACCGCGGTTGACGCAGGAGCGGCGCTCAGGCAAACCGATCACCATCATGCGCTCTCTTATTTGTTGCACACGACCAACCGAGTTGCTTTTGGGATATGTCTAATCACGACCCAAACCTTGCGCCTTGGCCGTTCTTTGCGAAGGACGAGATCCAAGCCGTGGGCGCTGTCCTGCAATCAGGGCACGTCAATTATCGAACTGGGAAACAGGGAACGGCTTTCGAGGCGGAATATGCGGCAGCGACAGATGCACAGCATGCCTTGACCGTTGCCAATGGCACCGCTGCGTTAGAACTAGCGCTATCTGCTCTCGATATTGGACCCGACGATGAAGTTGTCGTGCCTGCACGAACCTTTATCGCGACCGCAGCTGCCGTGGTGCGATGTGGCGCGACACCCGTCGTCGCGGATATTGATCCAATATCGCAAAACCTCGACCAAGAAACGCTCTCCGCTGTACTAACGGAACGGACGCGGGCCGTCATTCCGGTTCATCTAGCTGGCTGGCCAGCAGATATGGATGCCATACTTTCTGTGGCGCAGGCTTCCGGCCTGGCCGTGATCGAAGACTGTGCCCAAGCACACGGCGCCTTATACAAAGGCAAAGCGGTTGGCACGCTTGGTGATATCGGGTGTTTCTCATTCTGTCAGGACAAAATAATCTCTACCGGTGGCGAAGGCGGCATGGTCTTGACCAACAACCCGGCCCTTTACAAACGCATGTGGTCTCTCCGAGACCATGGTTGGGATTATGAGCGCGCCAACGAGCAGGATAATTCGACCGGCTTTAAATGGCTCGTGGATACATTCTCGACCAACTGGCGCCTAACAGAATCGCAATCTGCCATTGGCCGCCTGCAACTGAGAAAACTCGAGGATTGGGTTTCAGCGCGCCGACACAACGCCGCTGCTCTGTCGTCTGCACTCAAAGGTCTTGCGGGTGTCGCTGACCTTACGCCACCCGAATCAGTGCGACACAGTTACTATAAGTACAACGTTCTTATTGATCCGAAGGCATTGTCGGGAAATTGGACCAGAGACCGGATTGTAGACGAACTCAATGTACACGGCATACCAGCGCGTGTCGGCGCCTGTCCCGACATCTCCGGTGAAAAAGCTTTCGCCCACGCCTCTATCAACACGTCTAACCCGCGCCCCAATGCAGCCGGTATCGCCGACCGCACGCTCATGCTGCCCGTCCACCCGACATTAACCGATGGAAACATGGCATTCATAGCAGACACGCTGCGGGCAACCATCAGCGCGGCGGTACGGTAAGAACAAATAAAGAGATTAGTTTAAATGTCTCGCCGACATCACAACGACCGGTAATCCGTTAGCTAGCAGCTGGCGAACCGGGTAGAGCGATGGCCTCATAATCCGGGCCAGACTTGAGCATCCGTTTGCGAGCGAATGCGCGGTCTATGGATGAAATCAAGCCACCTTGAGAAACAGGCTTCATCACATAAGCATCGACATCAAGAGCAAGAGCGGCCCTCACGACCTCTTCGTCGCCATGTCCTGTCAGCATTACGAACCGCAGGTTCCGGCTTACACCGAGATTATTCCCTGCGCGAATTTTTTGTAGAAGTTCGAGGCCTGTGACCGGCTGCATGCTGTGATCAGATACAATACAATCAATCGAAACGTTGGCGTCTGTCAGAATATTCTGTGCTTCCTGAGCAGATTTGCACTTATGAACTTTCTTAACACCCGAATTCACCAGGAGTGCGCCTATTAGATTGAGGATCGCTACTTCGTCGTCAACGACGACGAAACTAAGGGGCTTTAAATCTACTTTGGGTACTGCCACGCCATCATCTCTCTTTCATCACCTCTCTGGTGAACACCGTCAAATCTAAGCGCGTTCATCAAGTGCCGTGATTGTTTCCTCAATCGACCTGTGCAGTAAAGGCAAAAGGCTTCCGACGTCGTCGATATCCGTGATTTCATCTTCAATGCTCTTCGCCATCGAACTCACGCGCGACGCACCAAACTGAGCTGACAGACCCTTTAGGGCGTGAGCGGTTCGCCTGCTTTGCTCCAAATCACGCTGCTCGACCAATCGATCTAGCTCGCCAGCATATTTGCTCATATTTTCCTTAAATGCGATCAGCATTGGCGCAAGCGTCTCTTCGTCAAGCACCTCCAACAACGCGTCAAGCATATCTGAATCTAACAAATTCACCTGCTCGTATTCATTGTTGTCCATGTCATCGACCTCATGCTCTCCGTTGATGGGTATCGTTTGACCGTTAGATGTTTTGGGTTCCTGGCCATGCAACCGGTTCATTTCTCCGAACAAGACAGGCCATTTTATCGGTTTGGTAACGATGACGTTCGCGCCTGCGTCAATATATTTTTGTCGATGCGAACGAATGGCGTCAGCTGTCAAAGCAATAATCGGCCGCGTCGCAATTGGGCCGGTAAGTTTCCTGATCGCTTGCATCGCCTCTGGTCCATCCATCACCGGCATTTGCATGTCCATCAGGACAATATCGAAGTCTTCTGCCGTTGCCGCCTTCACAGCTTCGGCGCCGTTGTCCGCCGTAACAACCATATGCCCATCCCGCTCCAGCATAGTTTGAACCAGCATCTGCGTTGTTGGGTTATCTTCCGCGATAAGAATTCTCATCGGTGAAAGGTGGCCAATATCTGGCGTGCTCGATTCAGCCACAATAAGGTCTGCTCTCGCCCGATCCCCCAGCGCTAACGGGCAGGTAAAGGTGAATGTAGACCCTCGACCAACTTCACTATCAACCCAGATTGCACCGCCCATAGCTTCGACGATCTGTTTACATATGGCCAGCCCGAGACCGGTGCCGCCAAATTTACGGGTTGTATTGGATTCAGCCTGAACAAAAGCCTGAAACAGGCGCTGCTGGTCTGCGGGGGCGATGCCAATGCCAGTGTCCACAACGTCGAACCGAAGCAAGAGATCCCCAGATTCAACTTGGTCCTGGGAAACTTTTATTGTCACACCGCCTGTTTCCGTAAACTTGTTGGCATTGCCGATTAAATTGAGCAGAACTTGCCGCAGGCGCGTTGGGTCGCCACACAAAACATCTTCACCACCTTCTTGAATATCAATGGCCAAAGACAACCCTTTGGCTGATAGCACGGGCGCAAAGAGGTCACGTACGTCGTCCATGAGAATCGACATTCGGAAATCGACACTTTCCAGATCAAATTCACCAGCCTCAATTTTTGAGAAATCGAGAATATCGTTGAGCAATTCCAATAACGCCGTCGCAGAACGATGCAAGGTGTTCAACATATCGCCCTGGCTTTCCGTGACCTTCGTCCTATTGAGCAAATCAACCATACCCAGAACACCGGTCATCGGAGTGCGCAGTTCGTGACTCATCATGGCCAGGAATTGGGACTTGGCCACGTTCGCTGCTTCAGCCTTCTCACGCTCTTGCTCCAAGCGAATGGCTAACTCCGACAGCTCGTCTGCTTGTTGCGAAAGGCGGTCCCGGGCGGTTTCAATTTCGCGTTCGTATTCTACGCGATCTGTAACATCACGCGACGTCGACAAGACACGGTGGACAGTCTCGTGCTCTCGCAAAGGTAAAGTGGACGTCAGCGTTTCAAGCCAAATAATATGGCCATCTTTGCGGCGCATGCGCCACAACAACGAACCAAACTCAGCCTCTGGATTGGCGGCGCGTTCTATTCTGCGTTGCTCCAGGTGCGGCAAATCATCTTCGAACGTCATCGAGCCCGGGGGGCTCTCAATCAATTCCTCAGGCAAATAACCTGTAATGGCAACGGAAGAAGGAGAAACATAGGTCAAACCCCCTGATGCTCCCCGAATCGTTATGAGATCATTTGCGTTCTCAGCAACAACCCGGAAGCGCTCTTCGCTGTCCTTTATTGCTTGCTCTGCATTGCGCTGTTCCGTGACATCAAGAACAGTAAGCTGAAACGCCGGCTCACCATCCCAATCGACCACCCGGCCAATGGCATCTGTCCACACCGTGTTGCCGTATCTGTCGTTGACTTTTCCCCTAAAGACTTGTCCATCCAGCTGACCGGACATACTGCGCTCCCAAAAGCTATCAGCTATCGTTTTGAATTCCGCTGGAAGAATATCGAGTATGCTGTCGATGTCATTGAGCATAGCGGTACCATCGGGGTACCCGACCATTTTGGCGTACGCATCATTGATGAACAGAGGCTCGTATCTGCGGTGAACGACGAGCCCCTGAATTGAACCTTCGATAAGATCGCGGAACTTCCGTTCGCTCTGAGTGACCGCTTGCTCAGCTTGTTTTTGAGCCGTGATATCACGAGCAACACCGCGATATCCGGTCAACTTCCCCTCTTCGTTAATGATGGCTTTGCCACTCAACTGCTGCCATACGACGAGGCCGTTGGAATGATGGCCTGGCACTTCAAGCCCTTTAAAGTTCTGCTTGGTTTTTATGAGCCGAGCGAACATAAGGCGGCCGAGCCGCGCCTGTTCTGCACTCATGAACTCCGCAGGTTTTCGGCCGATCATTTCTGCAGCGGTGCAGCCAAGAACCTCCTCAACACCGTCAGAGACAAAAGTAAAGGCGCCGCTACGGTCAAACTCCCAAATGTACTCACCGGCTGCAGTTGCGACATCCTCGTACATCTGTTTGCGGGCTTCGAGCTCAAGCTCCAGA
>WLXB01000153.1 GCA_012103295.1 Alphaproteobacteria bacterium
AGTGCTTGTGCTTGAACCCATCGGGGTCGGTATTGGTGAAGGTGTCTGGTGAGGGTCTTATGGGGCCTGAAACCTATGGCTTGCATAAGGCGACGGTTCTCGCCCTTGCCAATGACATTAAATCAGTCAGTTCCATGGGCCGCCAAGTCTGCCTCGTAATTGGCGGTGGCAATATATTTCGTGGGGTATCAGTTGCTGCCGAAGGCATGGACAGAACCTCTGCGGATTACATGGGCATGTTGGCGACTGTCATCAATGCTCTGGCCGTTCAAAACGCGCTTGAGAGTGTAGGGGTGGAAACACGGGTTCAATCCGCGATCGAGATGAACGAGGTGTGTGAGCCCTACATCAGAAGGCGTGCTGAACGGCACCTTGAAAAAGGCCGGGTTGTGATATTCGCAGCTGGCACGGGTAACCCTTATTTTACGACGGATACGGCAGCGGCTTTGAGAGCCGCCGAAATGAGCTGCGACGCGCTTCTCAAGGCAACACAAGTCGATGGGGTGTACTCGGCAGACCCGAAGATGGATTCCGACGCCGTGCGCTATGATCGCCTGACTTTTGACACGGTTCTCACAGAGGATCTGCGGGTTATGGATACGTCAGCAATCGCTCTGGCTCGCGATAACGGCATGCCGATCGTGGTGTTCAACATGCACGGCGACAAGGCGTTGACCCAAGTGCTCAACGGTGAAGGAAACTTCACAATTATTACAGAAAAGGAGTGAGTGATGGCGGGCTTTGCTGAGTTGAAGAAAGACATAAAGCACCGGATGGAAACCACTCTAGACGTTGTAAAAAAAGATTTTGCGGGTCTACGAACTGGGCGGGCAACGGTGAGCCTCCTCGATCCCATTATGGTGGACGCTTACGGCAGTCAAATGCCGCTTAATCAAGTCGCCAGTGTCGCTGCGCCGGAAGCGAGAATGCTTACCGTTCAGGTGTGGGACAAAGGACAGGCGAAAGCGGTCGAAAAGGCCATCAGAGAATCAAATCTCGGTCTAAATCCTGCGGTGGATGGTCAATTGCTGCGCGTGCCAATCCCGCCGTTGAATGAAGAGCGCCGCGAAGAGCTTAAGAAGGTCGCTGGGAAATATGCCGAGGAAGGCAAAATTGCGATCAGAAACGTCCGGCGGGATGGCAACGACCAGCTTAAGAAAATGGAAAAAGATGGCGATATCTCTGAGGATGAAGGCCATCAATATCACGACGAAATTCAGAAGATGACAGATAGCTTGATCAAGCAAATCGATGATGTGCTGGGCCAAAAGCAAGAGGAGATCATGCAGGTCTAATGAAGGATCTGTCGCTCAAACCTGTCGATGACTCTGGCGCTGTTCCTGAGCACATTGCGATCATAATGGATGGCAACGGCCGCTGGGCACAAGCGCGTGGCTTACCGCGCACTGCGGGGCACAAGCGCGGCGCTGAGGCTGTGAAAAGAACGATCAGAGCGGCCGGTGAACTCGGCATACGGTATCTCACCTTATTTGGGTTCTCCTCTGAAAATTGGCAGCGGCCAGAATCAGAAATTAGAGATTTGATGGCTCTTCTGCGCTTTTACCTCATGAACAATATCAATGAGTTGGCCGAGGAAGGGGTTAGACTCATGGTGGTCGGTGACCGCTCTCGCTTGCCTCAAGATACAGTGGCGATGATCGATGATGCAGAAGCCAGAACACTTTCTAACGAGCGTCTCGTTCTCACAATTGCGCTGAGTTATGGCAGTCGCCAAGAGTTGGTTTCTGCCGCTCGACAGTTGGCTGAGGATGTCCGCGCTGGACTAATCAATCCAGACGACATCACAGAAAACGTATTTGCTGACCGGCTATACACACGGGGCATTCCGGATCCGGACCTGCTAATTCGCACATCCGGAGAGCAACGCATCAGCAATTTTTTGTTGTGGCAGGTGGCTTATACAGAGCTTGTCTTTACCGAAACCCGTTGGCCGGACTTCGGATTTAGTGACCTTGAACAAGCGATATCCGAATTCCGCCGCCGCGAGCGGCGATACGGAACAGTGGCAGGCTAACCGACGATGTTTTGGACCCGTGTTGCGACCTCTATTGTTATCGCGCCCCTTGCAATCGGGGCCGTTTATCTAGGGTATCCCGTCTTTCATATCTTTGTCGCGCTCATGGCTGCGGCAGTTATCTGGGAATTTGTCCATATTGTTAGCAAGGCCGGTTTCCCGCCCCGCGCCGTATTGGCGTTATGGACTGCCATTGCGGCTATAGGCATCGCGCCTAACAACATGAGTCTGGCGCTGGCAGTAATCGCCGGGATCTGGTTGATCCTGCTGGCCACCGACGAACGTGGCAATCGCGCGCGCCTTTCATCGACTCAAACGGCTTTGTTGTATGCCGGTTTACCCGCCGTTTGTCTGGTCTCAGTACGGGAAACCGGTGGAGCAGAGACTGTCTTCTGGGTGCTGGCGGTCGTTTGGGCGACGGACATCGGGGCGTACTTCGTCGGTCGTCTTATTGGGGGCCCCAAGCTCGCCCCGGCGATAAGCCCCGGCAAAACCTGGTCAGGGGCAATCGGAGGATCGGTTGCGGCGGTCATTGCTGGAATCGCCCTTGCGTCATCATTCGGGATTACGCCGACACTATTGAGCATTGCTCTTGCATTCTTGGTGTCGATTGTCAGCCAGATCGGAGACCTTGCGGAAAGTCGATTTAAGAGAGTCCACGGTGTCAAAGACTCTGGAACGTGGATGCCTGGGCATGGCGGGGTCATGGATCGTGTTGACGGTCTGTGGGCGGCGACACCTGCAGCTGCTTTGATTTGCGCGGCACTTGGTGGGGGTATGGCGACATGGTGAGACCGGCATGGGGCTAACCAAGAGCGCAGCAAAACGCGTAACCGTCTTGGGCTCGACCGGATCTGTTGGCGTCAATACGCTTGATTTGATTCGTGAAAACCCCGGTCGCTTCGACGTTGTCGCTCTAACGGCAGGCAAAAACGTTGATGCTCTGATTGCGCAGGCGCTGGAATTCAAACCTAAAGTCGCTGTTATCGCAGACGCGGACTGCTACGGACCACTCACTGAGGGCCTGAGCGGGAGCGGGGTTACCGCCGCTGCAGGTCCACAGGCTTTAATCGAGGCGGCTGAATACTCCGCTGATTTGGTCATGGCTGCTATCGTTGGCGCTGCCGGGTTAGCACCAACACTAGCGGCGGTCAGACATTGCTCAACTGTGGCTTTAGCAAACAAAGAATGTCTGGTTTGTGCGGGACCTATTTTCATGGAGACCGTGAAGCAGTGCGGAACGACACTGTTGCCGGTTGATTCTGAGCATAGCGCTATTTTTCAAGTGTTCGACGCTACACTCTCTGACTCTGTTGACCGGATTATCTTAACCGCTTCAGGCGGGCCATTTCGAGAATGGGCGCTAGACCGTATGGCAACAGCGACGCCGGCTGAGGCGACGGCCCATCCGAATTGGTCGATGGGTGCGAAAATTTCAGTCGATTCTGCGACCATGATGAATAAGGGTTTGGAGTTGATCGAAGCTCAGCACCTATTCCCGGTCGCCGAGGAAATGATCGAAATTCTTGTCCACCCTCAGTCGGTGGTGCACAGCCTGGTGGGTTACATTGATGGCTCGGTCCTGGCTCAGTTGGGCTCTCCGGATATGCGTACGCCGATTGCCTACGCGCTGGCTTGGCCGGACCGCATGGCCGTACAGGCTGAGCGATTGAACCTCGCCGAGATTTCAAACCTAACCTTCGAAGCCCCTGATTTTAAACGGTTTCCAGCGCTAAGGCTGGCACGTGAGGCTTTACAGGTTGGTGGTGCGGCCCCTACTATCCTCAATGCCGCGAACGAAATCGCTGTTGCTCGTTTTTTGGCTGGAGAAATAGGGTTTCTAGACATTCTTGGTACGGTTGAAGATACCCTGGCCCAATGCCGCAACGACCATCCCACCACGTTGGATGAAGTTATGGCCCTCGACGCTGAGGCGCGGAGGTTGGCGCAAACTTGGATTGCCGTTGGGTCGGCTGCGGAATAGAGCAAAGGGACGTTAAAGCATTGGAACAGGTCCTCGGAATTTCCCTGACTATCGTGAATTTTATCATCGCACTCTCAGTGGTGGTGTTTGTTCATGAGCTCGGCCATTTTCTGGTCGCGCGGTGGAACAAGGTGCGCTGCGATAGTTTTTCAATAGGGTTTGGGCCTGAATTGGTTGGATTTACAGACCGTCATGGCACCCGCTGGAAATTCAGCCTTATTCCGCTCGGCGGCTACGTTAAAATGTTTGGTGAAGCGGATATTGCGAACCCGGGTTCTGAAGATAACGAGGAAGAGGAAGATGTTGAACGGGAAATGACGCCAGAGGAAAAGGCGATCTCGTTTAAGTACAAAACCCTTGGGCAGAGATCGGCCATCGTGTTCGCTGGACCGGCCGTCAATTTTTTATTCGCGATACTTGTCTTCTTTGTAATGTTTATGTCGGTCGGCCGGCCAGTTACCGAGCCGATCATCGGCAGTGTCGTTGAAGACAGTGCGGCTTCGGAAGCCGGACTTACCGCCGGAGATCGTATTCTTGCGATCGACGGAAATACTATTAGCCGATTTGAAGATTTGCAGCGTGTGGTGCCGTTAGGGAACGGTGCGCCGATGCGTCTCACTGTTCAGCGCGACGAGAACGTGATCGATATCGTTGCGGTGCCGCGTGTTGTTGACGAGACTGATGCCTTCGGAAATCCGCAGAAACGGGCCCTATTAGGCGTGTCTTCATCTGGTGAGACGCGGATGATGGTGCGCCATAATCCAGTGTCTGCACTCGGGTTAGCCGTCAGCCAAACCTATATAGTGGTGGAAGGGACCTTCGTTGCAGTTGGACAGATAATTTCCGGTGAACGAGGCACAGAAGATCTCGGGGGGCCAATCCGAATTGCGAAGTTTTCTGGCCAAGCTGCGAAATCCGGATTTGCGAATTTTGTCATCTTTATGGCCATCCTCTCCATCAATCTAGGCATCATAAACCTGTTCCCGGTGCCGCTGCTTGACGGCGGTCACCTGTTGTTCTACGCCATCGAGGCGTTGCGCGGTCGACCGCTATCTGATCAGGCTCAGGAGTGGGGGCTGCGTTTTGGTTTGGTTCTGGTTTTGTCACTCATGGTGTTCGTGACCTGGAACGATATTCTGCAATTGTAACGACGATACCGGCGAATATCCTGTACTGGGTCCGGAAGAAAATAAGTAAAGAGGAGCCATCCACGGGGTGACTGGCGATCGTCAAAATTGGTTAGCGAGCTTGCTGTGTGCAGTTTTTCTGTTGCTCGGCCCAGCGGATGCGCGTGCGCAGCAATTGGGCGGAACAATCTCGCAAATTGCAGTGCAGGGCAATCAGCGTATCGAGCCAGCCACGATCCGGACCTATATGTCGGTGCGGGAAGGGGATCCGTTTGACCCAGTAACAATTGACCGATCGCTCAAAAACCTCTTTGCAACCGGGTTGTTCGCTGACGTTAGTATAGGCCGCCAAGGTCAGATACTTATTATTCGGGTTGTTGAAAACCCGATCATCAACCGCATTACATTTGAGGGGAACAAGCGGCTAGAGAATGACAAGCTTGAGCCAGAGGTTCAACTCCGTCCTCGCGTGGTTTATACG
This sequence comes from Alphaproteobacteria bacterium, assembly GCA_012103295.1. Lineage (GTDB taxonomy): Bacteria > Pseudomonadota > Alphaproteobacteria > Rhodospirillales > Rhodospirillaceae > WLXB01. Next base: position 5,628 of record WLXB01000153.1, read on the forward strand.
CGAACCAAAGTCCAACAGGACGTAGAGCGTATCCTCGACCTGTATCGCCGTAGCGGCCGTTTTGCGGTGACCGTTGAGCCCAAGGTTATCGAGCTTCCTCAAAACCGTGTCGACTTGGTATTTGAGATTAATGAAGGTGATCCGACTTATGTGCGAAAGATCACAATCATCGGTAACGAAAAATTCTCGGACGGTGACTTACGAGACGTCGTATTAACGCGGGAAGAGCGTTGGTGGCGCTTTCTAACATCTAATGACACCTACGACCCTGACCGAATGGCTTTCGATCAGGAACTGCTGAGACGGTTCTACTTGTCAGAAGGTTATGCTGACTTTGAAGTAATATCTGCAGTTGCTGAACTTTCTCCGGATAGGAAAAGCTTCTTCATTACGATGACGGTGGACGAAGGACCGCGATATCGGTTTGGCGAAATGACAGTCGATGTGTCGATACCGAATCTTGATCCTAGTGTGCTGGAAGACGCGATCGTTCCATCACGGCGCGATTGGTACAACGCCGAGGAGATTGAAGCGACAGTCGACGTGTTTACCGATTTGGTTGGTGCCTTTGGATATGCCTTTGTTGATATTCGTCCTCGCGTCGCACGTAATACTGACCGGCAAACCATCGACATAGTCTTTGACGTCCAAGAAGGCCCGCGGGTCTTCGTTGAGAGAATTGATATCACTGGCAACGTTCGTACGCTCGACAAGGTCATCCGCCGGGAGTTTCGTTTGGTGGAAGGTGATGCCTTTAATACAGCCCGGCTCAGGCGTTCGCGAGAGAGGCTTCAAAACCTTGGATACTTTAAAGAGGTTGAAGTCGATAACGTGCCATCCGAGGTGTATCCAGACCGCACCGTTGTTACGGCAACAGTTGAAGAGCAATCAACCGGGGAACTTCAATTCGGGATTGGCTTCTCGAGCGCTTCTGGTGCTTTGTTCGATGTGGGGATTCGAGAGCGTAATCTGCTTGGCAAGGGACAAGACCTTCGTTTTAACTTTAGTCTTGCCCAGCAACAAACTCAGATCGATCTAGGGTTCACTGAGCCGTAC
>WLXB01000154.1 GCA_012103295.1 Alphaproteobacteria bacterium
GTCGTTATGGAGGTTTGGCCAGAGAACGTTACTGCGGTTTGGAATCGCGGCCTACGTCCTAAGCAACTTCTTGAGGCGGCGACCAATCCCCCCCATGCGCTTCAGGGTTGGTATGTTCCGCGGTATATGGTGACCGGGGAAGACGCGGTTGCACCAAACCTGATTTCGGTCGCTGACCTGCCTGCCCATAAAGCGCTGTTCACGGACCCTGAAGAGCCTGACAAAGGCCGCTTTTATAATTGTATTGCTGGCTGGAACTGTGAGGTCATCAACAGCGCAAAGCTCAAGGCCTATGGTCTGGATGCAGATTACACCAATTTCCGTCCGGGCACGGGGGCTGCTTTAGCGGCGGCCATTGCGTCGGCCTACATCCGCAAGAAACCAATCGTGACGTACTACTGGGGTCCAACCTGGGTGCTCGGCAAATACGACATGGTCAAGCTAGAAGAGCCGCCATTTGATGCGGAGATTTTTGCAGACTTGGCGTCCAATCCTGATCCAAAAACGGCGACCGCCTACCCGGTGGTTGAAGTGGCGATCGGTGCGAATCGCAAATTTGCTGACGAGGCACCCACGGTCATCGCGTTCTTGACCCGTTATCAAACAGACGCGGCTCTGGTGAGCGCCGCCCTCGCTTATATGGAAGATACCGCCGGGACAGCAGGTGATGCTGCGCATTTTTTTCTACGGACTCGCTCTGATATTTGGACTCCTTGGGTCGATGAGCCAACCGCGGTCAAAATTGCAGCAGCCGTGGCGCGTTTGACAGAATAACGCTGGGCGATTTTCGCAATCTGGTCTGTTTTCAGGCACACTCGTTACATTGATTTGATTGCGGCAGGGGGGGCCGCCATGTTTCCTGAGTCTTTTACAGTTTCGATAGCTCAACCAATTAACACTTTTGTTGATTGGCTGGTGATCAACTACGGCGATCTGTTTGAGCTCTTTTCCGATGGGTTGCTTGTTGTTCTGGTTGCCCTTGAAGGGTTCTTCCGAGATGCACCATGGTGGTTTGTGTTGCTGTTGATCGGCTTGGTTGCCTATGGCGCGAGCCGCAGTATCCGCCATGCTCTGGGGTTGATGGCCTTGTCGTTCCTGATGGGTGTGTTGGGCCTTTGGGATGAAGCGATGCAAACCCTGGCGCTTATGTTGGTCGCGACCACGATTGCTGTTTTAGTCGGTCTGCCATTCGGTATTTTGTTGTCACGGTCAAACAAGACACGTGCCATAGGCTTGCCCGTGCTAGACGCGATGCAAACGCTGCCCAGCTTCGTGTATCTGATCCCGGCGCTAATGTTGTTCGGGCTCGGTAAGGTGCCGGCGATCATCGCCACTGTTATTTATGCGGTGCCGCCGGTCATCCGGTTGACGGATCTTGGGCTTCGCCAGGTTAACAAAGAAGTGCTTGAAGCGGCCGACGCCTTTGGTGCGACGCCGGGTCAACGGCTGTGGAAAGTAGAATTGCCGCTGGCATTGCCGTCGATTATGGCCGGTGTAAACCAAGCGACGATGATGGCTTTGTCGATGGTGGTGATCGCCTCAATGATTGGTAACCGGGGCTTGGGCCAGGAAGTATTGCTCGGCATCAATACCTTGGATGTGGGCCGTGGTGCGGCGGCGGGTCTCGCAATCGTGGCCATGGCGATCGTCCTTGATTGCACGACCCAGGCGTATGCGCGTCGTGTGCAGATCAGCCGAGGCGATTCATGACTCGTATTGCCTTAGATCGCGTAGCTAAGGTTTTTGGGCACCAGATCGACGATGCGTTGGCGTTGTCCCGCGATGGTGTCGAGGCATCCGTGATCCGCGATCAAACGGGGGCCACGGTGGCGTTGGCCGAGACGACTTTAAATATCGCGGCCGGTGAAGTGTTCATGATCATGGGACTGTCCGGCTCTGGAAAATCTACTTTATTGCGTTTGATTAACCGTTTGGTCGAACCGTCCGGCGGATGCATCTCAATCGATGGCACCAACATCAACGGGCTTTCGCCAACTGACTTGCGGACGGTGCGCCGTGACCGCCTTGCTATGGTATTCCAGGGATTCGGATTGCTCCCGCATCGCACGGTTGCGGACAATGTCGGGTTTGGTCTCGAGGTCCAGGGTGCGTCCGAAGAAGTGCGGCTCACTTCCGTAGCCGATTGGATTGCTAGGGTGGGATTAGACGGGTTCGCCACAGCCTTGCCTCATGAGCTATCCGGCGGCATGCGTCAGCGCGTTGGCCTGGCTCGGGCCCTGGCCGCGGGCGCGGATATTTTGCTCATGGACGAGCCGTTTTCGGCATTGGACCCATTAATCCGTCGTGAAATGCAGGATTTGCTGACCGGTCTTCAACAAGAGTTGGGCAAGACCATTGTCTTTGTTACCCACGATTTGTCTGAGGCGATCAAGCTTGGATCCCGTACGGCCATCCTCAAGGACGGCAGGATTATTCAGGTTGGCACTGGCGCCGAGATTGTTGACTCACCCGCAGATGACTATGTGAGAGCCTTCACCGACGATTTGAGGTCCTCGGGCAGACCATAAACACACATGGGTGTTGAAAAACTATCGCTTAACGCCTCAAACCGCCGAAATTAGAACACCTTTGCGCTGTAGGTGTGATATGTGACGGAACACAACTTACTCGAAGGCGTGAATCCAAACGGTGCGATCCCTAAGACCTATGTTTAAGCGCGTTGAGCGTCAGGCACTCCAAGCCCTGACGGCTGTGACGCTATTGTGTTCAAGTCTGGCTCATGCCCAAGATCTCAATATTATTCGTCTCGGCACAGGCTCGACCGCTGGGACCTATTTTCCCATTGGCGGTCTGATCGGGACTGTGATTTCTAATCCTCCCGGATCCCGGCCATGTGAGCGCGGCGGTAGCTGTGGCGTTCCAGGTCTGATTGCTGTGGCTCAATCAACTGGCGGTTCTCTAGACAATATTAAGTCGGTCGAATCAGGCGCTATGGAGCTGGCGCTGTCTCAAGCTGACGTCGCGTACTGGTCGTATTATGGAACCGGTTCCTTTGAAGGCGACAAACCCAGAGATTCACTTCGCGCCCTAGCTAATTTGTTCCCTGAGAATATTCATCTCATCGCGCGCGCAGACGCCGGGATTGAAACTTTGAGCGACCTTCGTGGAAAGCGCGTTTCTATCGGAGGAGCCGGATCAGGGACTCAAATCGACGCTCGACTTATTTTGACAGCGTTCGGCCTTCGTTTTTCTGAGATGAACCTGATTACGATGGATCTTGAGCCGTCTACCAGCGCTTTGGTTGCCGGAGAAATAGATGCTTTCTTTGTTGTGACCGGGGCGCCCGCGCTCGGCGTACAAGATTTGGCCGAGCGTATGGACATCACATTTGTTCCGATCGACGGGCCGATTGCGCATCAATTGGCTAAAATCTTTCCCTTCTTCTCGATTGGTGTGATTCCGCAAGGTGTGTACGGTGATAATCCAGTGACACCGACTCTGGACGTTGGCGCGCTTTTGATCGGGCGGGCCGATATGCCAAATGCGCTGGCCTATGGTGTGGCGCGGGCAATTTGGCATCCCAACACCGCCCCTCTTCTCGCTAACGGACACCCGCGGGCCAAATTGATGAGTCTGGCGGGCGCGGCCAAGGGAATCGGATTTAAGATTCATCCAGGGGCCCGGCAATACTATGTTGAGCAAGGCATTCTGCCTGCACCCGCGACGGAGCAAGCTGGTACGGTCGACCCTCCCAAGTCAATTCGTTAGCCTCTGCGCCGTCTCCAAGAAAGGCTCCGCTTATGTCTCCTTTACCGCTTGTCGACTCTGATCCCCAAGCAACCCCTCTCACACTGATCACGGACGCCGCTCTCGATTCATGGCGGGACGCGCAGCCCAACGCAGTGAAGATTTGGCTTTCTTCAACGGGATTTTCCGGTAAATCGGGCGAGCGTTGCTTGATGCCGGAGGAAGATGGCACGGTCGGACGCGTGATAATCGGCATTGGGGATGGCACGGATAAGTGGGCCGGTGGTGGTTTGTCACGGGCTTTGCCGGATGGCACGTACGCTCTGGATCAAACCATCGGTGTTCCTGATGGTGATGAAAACGATGTCGCGACTTGGTTCGCCTTGGCTTGGTGTCTCGGCGCTTACCGCTTCCACCGCTATAAATCTGAATCATCGCCAGCGCCCGCTGTTCTGGTCTGGCCAAATCACATCGATCGCGGCTATGTCGAGGGCGCGGCTCATGCCGCGATTTTGACGCGCGACCTTATCAACACGCCGGCAGAGGATATGGGCCCAGACGCGCTTGCAGCCGCTGCCGAAGTGTTGGCCGCCGAGCACGGTGCTGCGATCACCATGACAATAGGTGATGACCTTCTGTCCGAAAATTATCCCGCCATCCACGCTGTTGGCCGCGCAGCTGCGGTCGCTCCGCGGCTGATTGACCTTGTGTGGGGTGATGCGGAGTCACCGAAAGTCACATTGGTTGGCAAGGGTGTGTGCTTTGATTCCGGTGGTCTCGACATTAAGCCATCGAATGGCATGCGGTGGATGAAGAAAGATATGGGTGGCGGGGCAACCGTCCTTGGGCTTGCCGGTTGGATCATGCGGGCGAACCTTCCAGTGCGGTTGCGGGTGATCGTTCCGGCCGTCGAGAACGCGATCTCGGGAAACGCATTCCGTCCTGGCGATGTCGTGCCGACCCGCAAGGGGCCGACCATAGAGGTTGGGAATACGGATGCTGAGGGGCGAGTGGTCTTGGCAGACGCGTTGGCTTTGGCTTGTGAAGAGTCGCCCGCTCTGTTGATCGATTGCGCCACGTTGACGGGCGCGGCGCGGGTGGCTTTGGGTCCCGAATTGCCCGCTCTGTTCACGCCTGACGACAGCCTAGCAGACGAGTTGTTGGAGGCCGGTTTCCAGAATAATGACCCGATGTGGCGATTGCCTTTGTGGACCGGCTACCGGCGATTGATCGATAGTAAGGTCGCGGACGTCAGCAATTCTGGTGAGTCAGGTTTGGCGGGCGCGATCACGGCCGCACTTTTCCTCAAGACGTTTGTTGGCGAAGACACACCGTGGGTACATCTCGATCTCTTCGGCTGGAATCCGGATGACAAGCCTGGCCGGCCAGTCGGTGGCGAAGCTTATGCGCAACGGGCCGTATTCGACGTCATTCGCAAACGCTTTGCCTAGGCAGTTTTCTCGTCGTCTTTTGCGTGTGGCGCTTCCCGATGAACGGGGACGTCAAGTCTATTGAGCATTTCTTTCGGTACAACTTGCCAAAAGTTGCGGACTTCCCGATCCCAGTTGACGAGGATGCGTTCTGCCCAAACAGATGCCGTTTCTTTCCGGTGTTCGGTCACCAGATTGCGTAACATCGCTTCGTAATGTCCAACCTCGATACGTTGGTAAATCACGGACTCCGTGTTGACCCGGTACTCAAAATCTTGATCGCTGTCGTAAACAAAAGCCATGCCGCCCGTCATACCAGCACCGAAGTTTGCACCGACTGGGCCAAGAATCACCACTTCACCGCCGGTCATGTATTCGCAACCGTTAGAGCCGCATCCTTCTACGACGGCGGTTGCACCGGAATTGCGCACACAAAACCGCTCAGCCGCCTGACCGGCCGCGAACAGCTTTCCGCTCGATGCACCATAGAGCACCGTGTTGCCGATGATGGTGTTGAGGTGTGGCGGAAAGGTCGATGACGTGGTTGGCCGGATGACAATGGTAGCGCCAGACAGACCTTTACCGACATAGTCATTGGAGTCGCCAAGCACGTCCAGTTTTAGCCCCTGAACACCAAACGCGCCCAGGGACTGACCACAACTACCGCGCAGTCGAACGGTGATATGGCCCGGTTGTAGTCCGGTCATGCCGTACTTGGTTACTATTTTGTGCGACATTTTTGTGCCGATGGCGCGTTGGGTATTGTTGACGTTGTAGGTCAACTGCATCTTCTCGCCATCTTCCAGGGCCGGAGCCGCGTCCCTGATCATTTGAGCGTCTAGCGTTTCCGGAACCTCGTTGCGGCCTTCAGTCATGTTGCGCGTTGGCAGCCCCCCCGAATCTGGCTGCACCAGAAGCGGGTTAAGATCGAGGTCATCTAAGTGTGCAGACCCTCGGCTCACTTGCTGCAGCAAGTCCGTGCGTCCGATGACGTCGTCAAGCGATGAGAACCCGAGTTCGCCAAGAACATCTCGCACTTCTTCGGCGAGGAAGGTCATGAGGTTGACGACTTTCTCCGGTGTGCCAGTGAACTTTCCACGCAGATCAGAGTCTTGCGTGCACACTCCAACAGGGCATGTGTTGGAATGACATTGCCGTACCATGATGCAGCCCATGGCAATTAGTGAACTCGTGCCGATGCCGAATTCCTCAGCGCCCATCATCGCAGCCATAACGATATCACGGCCAGTTTTGAGGCCACCGTCGGTGCGCAGGAGGACGCGATGGCGCAGGCGATTCAAGGTGAGCACTTGATGGACTTCGGTCAGACCCATTTCCCAAGGTAAGCCCGCGTACTTGATTGATGTCTGCGGGCTAGCACCGGTTCCGCCTGAATTTCCAGACACTAAGATCACATCGGCATTGGCCTTGGCGACGCCGGCAGCGATGGTGCCGATGCCAGTACGCGATACCAATTTGACGGTAACCCGCGCTTGCGGATTAATTTG
>WLXB01000155.1 GCA_012103295.1 Alphaproteobacteria bacterium
TCGCTTACTGGCTGGTGGGCGAAACAATACGGCACCCCAAACTTTGCCGCCCACGGTGGGTTCTGCTCTGTGAATATGGCGGCCGGTGGTCTGTATTCGATTGGCGGATCATTCTGGGAATTCGGCGAACCGGATTGGGATCATGCCCGCATCTTTCTCATGTTTGGCGTTGCCGAAGATCATGATTCAAACCCAATTAAGATTGGCCTCGGCAAGCTCAAAGAGCGCGGTGCCAAAGTCGTCGCGATTAATCCGGCGCGAACGGGATATGCAGCGATTGCTGACGAGTGGGTTGGACTCCGACCAGGCACGGATGGATTGCTCGTCTTGGCTCTGGTCCATGAACTGCTGCGCGCTGGCAAGATCGACCTCGATTACCTCCTGAAATACACCAATGCGAGCTGGCTCGTCCGGCAATCAGACGGTGACGAACAAGACGGCCTATTTCTGCGTGACCCACACGGCACACCACTCGTCTGGGATCGGACACGTGAACAGGCTGTGCCGCAGACTGATAAATCCGCAACGGCATCCCTCAGTGGAACATATAACGTCGACGGCACAACAGCAGTGCCGGTGTTTCAGCTGATCGCCGACCGCTACACCGACGATGCCTACTCGCCCGCGGCCGTTGCAGACCGGTGTGGTATTAGCTCTGAGACAATCAAACGGCTAGCCGCTGAAATTGCCGACGCTGCTTTCAATCATCCGGTTAGCCTGCCGATCCCCTGGACAGACAGCGACGGGACCCACCACGAGACAATGACGGGGCGCCCCGTGGCGATGCACGCCATGCGCGGTATCTCAGCGCACAGCAACGGGTTTCAAACATGCCGCGCTCTGCACTTGCTGCAAATGTTGATCGGCGCTGTCGATACGCCCGGAAGCTTTCGCTACAAGCCGCCTTTTCCGAAGCCGGTCCCACCGGGGCCCACGCCTGCCGGCAAAGGCTCTAGCCCAGATACCCCACTGAACGGAATGCCGCTTGGTTTTCCCACCGGGCCTGAAGACTTGTTGCTTGAAGACGACGGCACCCCCGTGCGCATCGACAAGGCCTTTACCTGGGAGAATCCGATGTCGGCCCATGGCGCCATGCATCGTGTCATCGCCAATGCGGCAGCAGGCGACCCATACCCGATCGACACCCTGTTCCTCTACATGGCTAATATGGCCTGGAATTCGTCGATGGACATTCAGGGGACGCTGGATGCCCTAACCGCAACGGACCCCGACACTGGCAAATATCGCATCCCCCACATCATTTATAGCGATGCATACGCCTCGGAGACAATCGCATACGCCGATCTCATCCTTCCGGACACGACCTACTTGGAGCGCTGGGACTGCATCTCTCTCTTAGACCGTCCAATCAGCAATGCAGACGGAGCTGGGGATGCGATCCGCCAGCCCGTCGTCGAACCGGATCGCGATGTCCGGCCTTTTCAAACGGTCCTGCTCGATCTTGGGGCTCGCTTAGGTTTACCGGGATTCGTCAACGACGACAGCAGCGCCAAATTTCCGGGAGGCTATGCCGACTACATCGTCAATCACGAACGCGCGCCCGGCGTTGGCCCTCTTGCTGGATGGCGTGGCGAAGACGGAAAAAGCGAAGGCAAGGGTGCAGTTAATTCTGAACAACTTGATCGCTACATTGAGAATGGCTGTTTCTGGCAGGGCGAGATGCCAATCGAAGCCCACTACTACAAGATGGCTAACCAGGCCTATCTAGATTGGGCGGTCAGCATGGGTTTCCTTGGGTCCGCAGATCCCATCGTAATGCAACTCTATTCCGAACCCGTGCAAAAGTTCCGCAACGCAGCGCGTGGCCACGGCGTCAATCAGCCTCCGGATCACCTGCGTCAACGTGTCGAACAGGCTTGCGACCCGTTACCCAGTTGGTACCCGACCTACGAGGACGAGGCGACGGAACACGAGGCCTATCCCTTGCACGCCCTAACGCAACGGCCCATGCATCACTACCATTCTTGGGGGTCACAAAACGCCTGGCTGCGCCAGATCACGGCACAGAACCGATTGTTCATGCATCATGATACGGCTGAGAAATTCGGCATCGCTGATGATGATTGGGTTTGGGTTGAATCTCGACATGGCCGGGTCAAAGGCCAGGTCAAACTGGTTGATGGCGTCAACCGGGATACGGTTTGGACTTGGAACGCGATCGGCAAGCGCGGCGGTGCGTGGGGATTGGACAAAAAATCGCCCGAGGTCGAACGGGCGTTCCTTCTCAATCACATCATTCCTGAAAAATTAGATGATGGCGCTTTGTCGAACTCTGACCCGGTTACCGGTCAAGCGGCATGGTTTGATCTCCGCGTGCGCGTCACCAAAGCAGAACCTGATGAGCAGGGTCAAACCGAGCCGATGCTAGACGCCTTACCGGAGCGTCCGGGGGCAGAGCCACGGCCTCAAAGACTCGACTTCGGACGCGCCTTCAAAAACCGGGAGCCCGCTGAATGACCTGCCTCCCTGAAAGAACAACGCGCAAATTGGGGCTAGTGATTGACCTCGACACCTGTGTCGGCTGTCAGGCCTGCGTTACTAATTGCAAAGAATGGAATACGGGCGGGCATATGGCGCCCCTGACCGACACGAATCCGTATGGGGCGGAAGCTGATGGTGTGTGGTTCAACCGAGTGCACAGCTACGAAGTAACTACCCCTGAAGGCAACAGCCAGAGTCTTCACTTTCCCCGCTCCTGCCTGCATTGCGATGATGCCGCCTGCGTTACAGTCTGCCCCACCGGTGCATCCTACAAGCGCACATCGGATGGCATTGTGCTTGTCGACGAAGACAAGTGTATCGGGTGCAAGCTTTGTTCATGGGCCTGTCCCTACGGGGCTCGAGAATATGACGTGTTCGAAGGCGTGATGAAGAAATGCACCCTATGCGTCGACCGCATCTATAACGAAAACCTCGACCAAGAAGACCGCGTGCCCGCTTGCGTACTGACCTGCCCCACTGGTGCCCGGCACTACGGTGATCTCAGTGACCCGCAGTCTGACGTGTCCCGGTTGGTACGAAAACGCGACGGACGCGACCTCATGCCTGAAATGGGATATCGCCCGACCAATAAATATTTGCCCCAACGGGAGAAAAGTGGCGAGGGCAGCACGTCACCCCGTAACGGCCGTGCATTGGCACCGCTAGAAGACACCTCTGGCGCCTCGGGTCTACTGGGTTGGGTCGACCGCATGCTAGAGCGCATGGATTAGAGACAAGACAATGCACCCAGCCGCCTCCGTCATTCTGTTCACCACCGCATCCGGCGTCGGCTATGGCATTCTTGCTTTGGCCCCCCTGCTGGTCGCCTATGGCCTTTTACCCGACGACAACCCCTGGCTTGGCGGCGCACTCATGCTCCCGGCTCTTGGGCTTGTGACCCTTGGCCTACTGTCATCAACCTTTCACCTGGGTCACCCAGAACGGGCCTGGCGTGCATTGAGCCAATGGAAATCCTCCTGGCTATCGCGTGAAGGCGTCATGGCGATCATCTCCTACCCGCCGGCGCTCGCCTACACATACGCCTGGGTCATCCTTGGTGCCGTCGACGGTCCTTGGGTGTGGGCTGGCTTTGCCACAGTAATGACCGCTTTGGGAACATTGTTCACGACTGGGATGATTTACAGGTCTCTCAAACCAATTCCCGCCTGGGCAACTGATTGGACAGTTACGGGGTATCTGACACTCGGCCCACTCACCGGCCTGGTCGTAATTATCGCGGTCGCTACCGGATTTGGTTTGCACCCGGTGCGTTTTCAAGCTGTTGCCATCATATTTGTTCTGGCTGCGGCAATTGCCAAAAATGCTTACTGGTCACGACAACACAAAGCATGGGACGAGCACGCACAAAACAATGGGGCTGCCGTCGCATCTCCAGGCAACGCGGTTCGGTCAATCGAATGGCCGCATACGGAAGCCAACTATGTCCTCAAGGAAATGGGCTACCGGGTCGCCCGTAAGCATGCCGAGCGCCTCCGGCGTGTTGCCCGCAATTTGCTGCTGGTTGCGCCCGCCGCAATATTCTGCGTCCTACCGTCGATCCTACCTTTGCCTTATCTGATCTGGGCCATCATTCCAGGCGCTCTCCTCACCCTGGCCGGAGTCCTGGTCGAGCGCTGGCTGTTCTTTGCCGAGGCAAAGCACGTGGTCAGCCTGTACTACGGGGCGGATTAACCGCAGAAAACCAGCCAATAACCTTCCATGCACGCAATTTGTTAACCATTTGAGCCCTAGCCTAGACCCTGAACATTGATGTGTAACGGATATCGCGCCCTACAGCGGTCAGCGAAGAGGTGGGTCATGACGACAACAGCGAAGTATACCGCCCGATTTACAACGGCAGGCCGTCTCACAAGCATCGAGAAGTGGCTCAAGCAGAACATGAAGGGCAATTGGTCCTTCAAACTTGAAAGCGTCTCGGACGATATGTCCAAGAAGAGCTATGCGCTGATGTTTGACGACGCGATCGATTGCAACGCCTTCAAAATGCGGTTCACACCGGCCAAACCGGTCGACCCGACACAGAGCGGCAAAATGCAAGGCCGGCTGTCATCAAAAACAATGGATCTTCTAGGTTCCGTCGCCGCCCTGCCCGTACGGACATGGGTCGCGCTCGGCCGTCCCTTCTACCGGGGCTAACCTCTAAACTGTTTACTAGCCTTGTCGGGCAACGCAGGCCTTGACCCAAGCCGTCATCTTTGGGTACGGCGTAAAATCAAAGCCAATCATATTCAAAGAATTCACCACGCAAGCGACGTTGAGGTCAGCCGCGGTGAACGAATTTCCGCCGAGATAGTCACGATCGCTGAGTGTCGTCTCAAGAACATTAAGCACGGGCGGAAGTTTGGCGAGACAGGCCTGAGCCACCGCTTCATCGCGCACCGCTTCGGGCTTGAAGATCAATTCAATTAACGCGCCGACTGTATGAGGCTCGACTTCCGTCGCAGAGAACATCGTCCATTGTCCGCAAGCGGCTTGCCCGGCAGCATCGTCAGGCCATAAGCCGCCTTTTCCATACGTCATCGCCAGATAGAGATTGATGGCGAGGGATTCGAACATGACAACGTCGCCGTCGGTCAAGGCAGGTACTTTGGCACCCGGATTAATCTTCAGGAAGTCATCTTTCTTGGCTTCACCCTTGGTATGATCAACCATGTTACGTTCGTATTCCACGCCGAGCTCTTCGAGCATCCAGACATTGCGTGTCGCGCGTGACCGGTCGTTACCGTAAAGCGTAATCATCCCTGTAACCTTTTCATCATTTCTGCCGCAATCGGGGCACGTTGATCTTGAATTTTCTGATTGGCCGAACGGCCATAGGTGGTTTTGTACCAAGTTTCGACTTTTGGCCAGCCGGAAATATCGAAACCAGACCGGTCTAAATATTCCATCACACAGGCTACGTTGAGATCGGCCACGGTGAAGGTGTCTCCAGCTAGAAACCCATTGTCATCAAGCGCCAAAGTCATGAGGTCAAGCAAAGGCCCGGTCTGCTCAGCCATATCATTGATCAAAGTCTGATCCCGATCTGGCTCCTTCTTGAACAGAAACTCACGGATTCGGCCATAGGCCAGGGGTTCAAGCTCGGCACCCGCCCAGAAAGACCACTGCACGCAGCGGGCTCGTCCAGCATCATCGTCAGGCCAGAGACCACCCTGCCCGTACTTCTGGGCCAGGTAGAGGTTGATGCCGAGCGATTCGGATAGTGTCGCATCACCGTCTGCCAGAGTGGGTACTTTACCTGCCGGATTGATGGCCAAATATGCGGCAGAGCGGTTCTCCTGTTTCGCCCAATCGAGCGAAACGTGCTCATAGTCCAAACCGAGTTCTTCGAGCATCCAAAGGTTGCGAGTCGCCCGTGAGACGAGGCTGCCGTAAAGTTTTATCATCGTTAAATAAGTCCTTGAGCGGAGTTTAAGCGGCTTCTTTTTGTTTAATCGCCGTCATCGCCTGAAACGCAGGACGATCCATGCAGCGTGCAATCCAATCCTGCACCATGGGCCAAGGTGACAGATCAAAATTGGTGCGCACGAGATACTCAATCGAGCACGCCACATTCAGGTCGGCCACCGTGAAGGCGTCACCTGCGAGGTAAGGTTGGGATTGAAGAGTTGTTTCTAGAGTATTGAGCGGCGCTTTGGATCGCTCTGCGGCGTCATCAATAACCTGTTGGCTGCGAGTCTCTTCTGTCTTGAATATGAACTGAACCAGACGGGCAGACCCCGGTGGCTCTGCTTCGGTGGCTGAGAACAAGGTCCACTGCAAGCACTGCGCTTGCCCGGCGGCATCATCGGGCCACAGGCTGCCTTTCCCATAAGTCTGCGCGACATATAAATTAATAGCCAAGCTCTCGAACATGGTCACTTCACCGTCGGTTAGCGCCGGGATCTTGGCTCCCGGATTAATCGCCGTGAATTCTGCGGTCTTGGCCTCGCCCTTGGTGTAATCGACTGGTTTATGCTCGTAGGCGATCCCAGTTTCCTCTAGCGCCCACAAACAGCGCGCCGACCGTGAAATCGCCTTCCCCAATAGAGTGATCATCGTGCGTTCCTCCCCAAACTTTATTT
>WLXB01000022.1 GCA_012103295.1 Alphaproteobacteria bacterium
GACCTATGGAATTACCGGGCACCAAGCCGGATCAGAGGCCTCCTGCTGCGTCACCACCTGCCTCTGGTTGTATCCGGTAAGATCGATTGAATACAATCTGGTCCGCCCTCCAGACCCGTCGGCGCGTCTCGCCGATTGAGCAAAATACATCAGAACTCTCCCATTTGGGGCCCAAGTCGGTGATTCTACAAGGAACCCTTGAGCAAGCAGCCGCTCGTTTTTGCCGTCCGGTTCCATTACCCCAATGTAAAACGTTCCACGACTAATGCGTGTAAATGCGATCAAATCACCCCGTGGCGACCAGACAGGCGTCGCATAGCGGCCATTGCCAAAACTGATCCGCCGCGTATCTGACCCATCAGAGTTCATCACGTAGATTTGCTGACTTCCGCCACGATCCGAGTTGAAGGTCAATTGACGCCCGTCCGGCGCATACGACGAGGATGTGTCGATAGCAGGATGGTTGGTGAGGCGTAGGGTTCGGCGAGTTCGGAGATCCATCTCATAAATCTCAGAATTCCCATCAGCAGCCATCGAAAAGGTTACTTTATTGCCGTCTGGCGAGAAACGCGGCGCATAAGTCATACCCGGGAAATCGCCCAGGAGCTCCTGCCGCCCAGTATCAATATTGAAAAGATATACGCGCGGTACATTGCGAAAATAGGACAGATACGTGATTTCTTGAGCAGTCGGCGAAAAACGCGGGGTTAGCACCAGGGCAGAGCCATCCGTTAAAAAGCGATGACCCGCACCATCCTGGTCCATAATCGCCAAGCGTTTTATGCGCGCCGTTCCAGGACCGCTTTCAGAGACGTATACAACACGTGTATCGAAATAACCGGTTTCACCCGTGATCTGCGTGTAGATCGCGTCCGCAATGATATGGGCAACACGGCGCCAATTCTCGGGCTGGGTGACATAAGCCTGACCAATCATTTGTTGGCCGCCAAAGACATCCCAAAGCCTAAATGCCACACGCATTTGCCCATTGGGTTGTGTTTCGATCTCACCTTGAACCAAGGCCTGCGCACTCAAAGCCCGCCAATCGGCAAACCGGGGTTGAACGTCGAGTGACGGCAAAGCTTGAATGAATGCGTCTCGGTCAACGGGACGGAAAAGCCCGGAGCGTTCCAAATCATTTGAAATGACCGAACTAACGTCACGTCCAACCCGGTTGGACTCTTCATCATTACCTGGGAAATTCGCAACTGCGATCGGCATCGGCTCTACGCGACCACGCGTAATGTCAATCTGCACCTGCGCTTGCGCGCCAACTGACAAAAGAAGCGCGACCACCACGCTCGATAACTTTATCCAAAAATTACGCACGCTTAACTGACCTCTCCTGCCCGCTGTGCTGATACCATCAGCAATACGGGACCAACTAATTCTAGAAGATAACACATCCAGCCTAATTCAGCCGTCCTTGGGGTGTGAAGGTAAATACGATTTCTTTAAAAATCTCGTACCTTTGTGGCGAGATTGGGATGTTACTGCAACTTAGTATCGCAGTACGCGTACTATCGGCGAAGGTTCGAAAAGCAGGATCAGTAAAATACCTTCCGGTATCTTCGATGACAGCCTGACGCACACTGCCATCAGGATTTATCGTCACGCGCACATTTGCGACCAGATCATCGACACCTTCTTTGCCTGGATCGATGCGCCAACACCTCTCTATGTGTGCGCCTATAGCGTCACGCTCGCTGAGTGTTGCGCGATCCGCAGTCTGCAGCGTTCTCAATCGTTCATCCGGTTCTACGTCAGTTGGTTCCGACACTTTCGGTGGCGGTCGATTAGAGACTTCCTGCTCCAAATCTTTGACCAAACTAACGAGCTGATCGAAGGAGTCTTTCTTTGGAGGCACTGGTTTACGCGGTGGTGCGGCAACCTTGCGTGGCGCGGGCACCTCGGCGATCTCCTCTGGTGGTGCCGGTTCGGGTTCAGGCGGTAGAGGTGGTGGGGCTGGCTTTTCTGGTTTCGGAGGTGCAGCCGGTGCGGGTTCAGGTTCGGGCTCTGGTTCGGGCTCAGGCTCCGGCTCTGGTTCCGGCTCTGGTTCCGGCTCGGGTTTTGGCGGTGGCGCAGCAGTCACTTCAGCAATAGTGACCAACTCAACAACGATAGGAGTGTCGACATCAATAATGTCTCGCTTAAACATCGGCATGCCGACCCAAGCGAAGACAACAACCAAGCTGTGCAATACGGCCGAAAGAAGAAAGCTTTTGCCCATGCGCGGCTGCCCTAGCGCCCCGCTGGCGGGTCAGTCACCAGCGCGGCGTTGCGCAGCCCGGCTTTGTAAATTTCAGACATGACATTCATGACCGTGCCGTATGCGAGCGATTTATCGGCCCGAACGTAGATACGCACGTCTGGATTTGATTCACTCACGGCTTTCAATCGTGCACCAAGATTCTCAATTTCCACTGGCGTATTCTGTAGAGTGACGCCATCCTGGTTAACGTTGACCGTTAAAGCCTTGTTGTCTTGGGGAAGGTTCGGTGTTGTCGCCTCTGGCAAATCAACATCCACTCCTGTTGTTAGGAGCGGTGCTGCAACAATAAAAATGACGAGCAGCACAAGCATGACATCGACCATAGGAGTGACATTGATCTCCGCCATCGGTCGGTAGGGTTTGCGCCGAGAACCGCCGCCGCCCTCGTTGGGTTGAACAAACATCCCCATAATTTACGTCCGCTCTTCCAACTGACGAGACAAAATCGCTCCGAATTCCCCAGCAAAATTTTCCAGGCGCAGCGCGTACCTGTTCATGTCCGAAGAAATTGAATTGAAGGCAATGACGGCAGGAATGGCAGCCACTAAGCCAAGGGCAGTCGCGAATAAAGCCTCGGCTATCCCTGGCGCGACCGTGGCCAGGCTCGTATCACTGGATGCACCAATAGCAGTAAAGGTGTTCATGATTCCCCAGACCGTACCGAACAATCCAACGAACGGCGCCACCGCCCCTGTTGATGCAAGAAACGTCATTCGGCTCTGCAACTGATCCATCTCGCGCTCTAAGCTGATGCGCATGACGCGATCAATTCGCGGCCCCAGCCCAGCAATATTCTCCGGTTTCCCCTCTTTGTTTTTAGAAGAAGACCGCCGCCACTCGCGCATGGCTGCCACAAATATAGAGGACATTGGATCTGGAGGACGTGGACCAACCCGGTCATACAACTCTTCTAGAGAACTACCGGACCAAAATTTCTCTTCAAACTTCTCCGCACGTTTGGTCAAAGACCGTATGCGTAAAATTTTGTCGAATATTATTGCCCAACTCCACAGGGATGCTGCGGCCAAAAACAGCATGACGGATTTGACGACAATGTCCGCCTGAAGGAAAAGGCCCCAAAGCGAAAATTCAGATTGTGTTGCAAGGGCACCAAGGGCGCCGACAGATTCTACTTCCATGCCTCGTTAACCCTTCTCATCACGTAAGTTTTCAAGTGCGGTTTTTATGTTTGCCGGCAAGCGCTGGGGCTTGCCGGCCTCATCTACGATCACCAGTTTAATTTTGATATTGGATATCGTCGGCCCGATGCCGTCGTCTCCAACCAAATTAATGCGCTGATCCATGGTCATTGACGCGCCACCAAGTGCGGCGACACTGGTCTGCACGACAAGCTCGTCTTCTAACTTCGCTTGTTGAAGGTATCGAATTTCGGCGGAATGAACGGCAAAGACCAAACCGTATTTCTCGATCATTTCGATATGGTCTAGCCCGTTCACCCGCATCATTTCTGTCCGAGCGCGCTCCGCAAACTTTAAATAAGCCGCATGATAGACCATGCGCCCCGCGTCGGTTTCTTCGTAATACACACGCAGCGGATAGAGATGAACATTGCCATCCATCACTCCGGCGGTTGGTCTCGGTACGTCACTGGTCACGTTTCGTCACCAAGCATATCGAATTGATTCTGGTCTCGTTGCGGCACGGCTAGTCCGATATGACGATACCCACTATCGGCGAGAATTCGACCGCGGGGCGTACGCTGCAACAAGCCTTGCTGAATAAGAAACGGCTCAACAACATCTTCAAGTGTATCGCGCTCCTCTGCCAATGCAGCCGACAACGTATCCACACCGACCGGTCCGCCACCATAGTACTCTGCAATACATGTAAGATAACGACGGTCCATTGCATCAAGACCCAGAACGTCGACATCCAAGCGTTGCAAGGCAGCGTCCGCTGCCTTGGCATCAACGGTTGCGAGTTCATCAACGGCGGCAAAATCTCGGACCCGCCGCAAAAGCCGACCAGCAACGCGCGGCGTGCCACGTGAACGCTTCGCGATTTCCAAAGCACCGTCGGGAGACAAATCACAACCCATAATGGCGGCACCTCGCTCCACAATGCTGACTAATTCTTTCGGTTTGTAAAACTCAAGTCGCAATGGAATGCCAAACCGGTCTCTCAGTGGTGTCGTCAGCAACCCAGAGCGCGTCGTCGCGCCAACGAGCGTGAATGGTTGCAATTCAATTCGCACCGACCTCGCTGCTGGGCCTTCCCCAATAATGAGGTCCAGCTGAAAATCTTCCATCGCCGGATACAACACTTCTTCTATGGCTGGATTGAGGCGATGGATTTCGTCGATGAATAAGACGTCCCTTGCCTCGAGGTTGGTCAGAATCGCCGCCAAATCCCCCGCCTTGGCGATCATCGGCCCGGACGTCGCGCGAAAGCCAACGCCGAGCTCCCGCGATACGATTTGGGCCAAGGTTGTTTTGCCTAGGCCCGGCGGACCATGAAGCAGGACATGGTCAAGGGGTTCACTACGGCCGGACGCTGCCGAAATAAAAACACTGAGATTCTCGCACAGTTGCCGTTGGCCAATAAATTCAGTCAACCGCTGAGGACGCAGCTTCGCGTCTGCATCTTCCGTTTGGGCACCACCCGAGACAATCCGATCTTCAGCCATCGCTTGAAAGATCCTTTAATCCGTCGCGGATCATGTCGTCGAGATTCTGACCACCCGGATCCTTATGTGCGGCACGACTAACTGCACCAAAAGCATCGGCGCGACCAAAGCCAAGGTTGACGAGGGCGGATACCGCGTCTTCGACCAAACTCGCAGCGGGATCAGCAACCGC
Source organism: Alphaproteobacteria bacterium (assembly GCA_012103295.1). Lineage (GTDB taxonomy): Bacteria > Pseudomonadota > Alphaproteobacteria > Rhodospirillales > Rhodospirillaceae > WLXB01. Next base: position 5,092 of record WLXB01000022.1, read on the forward strand.
GCCTCCGTCATTTTTTGCGGCCGACGCACCTGATAGCCCAGGTGCTAAAGCAATACTCCCGACCTTGTCTTTCAGTTCAGTAACAATGCGGGCGCCCAGCTTTGGCCCGACGCCGCTGGCACGAGTAAAGGCTGTCTTGTCTTGCGCGGCGATAGCCTGTGCCATTTGATCGGGGCTCAACACAGATAGAATTGCTAACGCGACTTTTGTGCCGACACCCTGCACCTTGGTTACAAATTGGAAAGCGTCTTTTTCTGCAGTTGAGCCAAAGCCGTAGAGATGAATGTGGTCTTCCCGCACATGGGTCTCGATTGAAAGACTCACAGCTTCCCCAGCAACCGGCAGCGCGGACAGCGTGCGGGATGAACAGAATACGCGATAGCCAACACCTGCCACGTCGATGACTGCCCAATCGTCACCAACACTATCAACCAGACCTTTGAGCTTGGCGATCACCGGGACTGCCCCCCTGCGATGGCTTTTTTTAGACGGTCATCTGAGACGCGATAATGAGCATGACAAATTGCGACGGCGAGAGCGTCCGCAGCGTCAGAAGATTCTGGGTTATGGCCAGGCAGAAGCATTCGAACCATCGCTTCGATTTGTTGCTTGCCCGCGTGCCCCGCCCCGACGACCGCTTTTTTAACGGCATTGGGCGTATACTCGGCCACTCGCAAGCCTGCTTCGGCAGCCGATAACATAGCTGCGGCGCGGGCGTGACCAAGTTTCAGCGTTGAGGTTGGATTTTTGTTCACAAACGTTTCTTCGACCGCACATTCGTCTGGCTCATGATCACGAATAACCTTACGTACTTCGGAGAAAATGAAATGTAATCGCTCTGATAGAGGAGCCTTTTCGTCAGCACACACCGTGCCACTAGCTACGGCGGACAAAGCGTTGCCGTCTGCATCAACGATACCCCAACCCGTCGCGCGCAGGCCTGGATCAAGTCCCAATAGACGAATTGCCACTTTCCCTTCTCACCGCTCGGCCTAGTTTCCTAGCTTTGCTAATATTGCGTCATCAATTTCGTAGTTTGCGGCAACCCGTTGGACGTCGTCGTCATCGTCAAGAACGTCCAATAGATTGAAAAGTTTTTGCGCGTTAGCTTCATCCACTTCGACCGTGTTCAAAGCACGCCAATCCAAGCGCGCGCTTTCTGGCTCGCCAAGAGACTCTTCCAACGCTTTTTGAACAGTATTGAGATCATCAGGCTTGCAAAATATGTCATGCCCGACGTCGCTGGATTCAACATCATCCGCACCCGCCTCGATGGCCGCTTCCATTACCGTGTCTTCGCTTCCCGCGTCGGCCGGATAGGTTATCTGACCAACCCGGTCGAAATTAAACGACACACTGTTGGTCTCGCCCATCGCGCCGCCACCTTTATTAAATGCAGTGCGTACAGAACCGGCAGTGCGGTTTCGGTTGTCGGTCAGGGCTTCGACAATGAGTGCGACACTGCCAGGCCCATAACCCTCGTAACGGGCTTCTTCATAATTCTCGCCGTCTCCGCCGATGCCTTTGTCCATTGCCCGCTGGATGTTGTCCTTAGGCATACTTTGGCCCCTGGCGGCGACGATCGCTGATCGCAGCCGAGGGTTATGATCAGGATCAGGCATCCCCATTTTGGCGGCGACCGTTATCTCTTTGGCCAGCTTGCTAAACAGCTTGGCATGCTTCTTATCCTGCGCACCTTTGCGAAACATAATGTTCTTAAACTTGGAATGACCAGCCATAGCGACGTCCTTCGAGCCACCACAGACGGCAGCTCCCCTCAATAACTTATACCAGATGTAGTGTTTAGCACCCAAATGGGTGGAAAAGCATCAAATGCCGGGGCCGACCTTAGGTGTCAAGCTTCATCAAGGGCTCGGCGGCAACACCGGGGCCAATTCACCGCCATCCCTGAGCGGGTAAATCTTGTCAGCCAGACCTGTTCGATCATCAGTTTCGACCATAACGCCACAGATCGTGGCGGTTCCTGACGCCGGTTCAAGGCGCTCGCCCGGCAGACTGTCAACAAAGCGCCTCACCGCTATGCCAGCATCCATGCCGATCACTGAATCAAAGGGTCCACACATTCCGGCATCAGTCTGAAACCCGGTCCCCGCCGGCATTATTCGGGTATCGGAGGTTGGAATGTGGGAATGACTACCAACGGCAAGAGAGGCTCGTCCGTCAGCTATGCAGCCCAAGGCCGTTTTCTCGCTGGTCGCCTCGCCGTGGATATCGATGACGATAGCGTCAGCGTCCTGCCCCAGCTGTGTTCCTCCCAGGAACGTTTCTAGGGCCCGGAATGGATCATCAATCGGGGGCATGAAAAGGCGTCCCATCACCTGGCAAACCGCGACCTGACGCCCATCGGCGGTGTGATACAACCCTGAACCCAAACCTGGAGTACCGTCGGCATAATTGATTGGTCGCAGTAACCTCGGTTCCGTCGGGATGTAGTCGATAATCTCCCGTTGATCCCAAGCGTGATTGCCGGTCGTAATGACATCCACACCAGCCAAGAATAAAGCTTCGCAAATTTTGACCGTAATCCCGAAGCCATGCGCGGCGTTCTCGCCACAGGCAATGACGAAGTCCAAACCGAGTTGACCGCGCAAGTCTGGCAGACGGTCGATGACGGCCTGCCGCCCGGATTTCCCCATGATATCGCCTAGATACAGAATCCTCATCGTGTATCTCAGCCGTCTGATTTCGCGAGAATAGTTCTGCTCGGTGTAATCACGCCATCCAACTGGGCGTCGAATGACTCCCGGGGGATCCGCACAACCTCTTGACCGTCATACCCTATTCCATAGGCTGCTATCTTCTTTGTCGAGCGCAACTTCGGAAGAGTGCGGTCATAATATCCGCCGCCAAAACCCAGGCGGTAGCCAAACGGGTCAAACGCAACCAAGGGCACCAAGATCACATCCGGATCAATGGCCTCTGACTTTGCCGCCGGGTGGTAGGTGCTCATGCGGCCTTTTTCCAACGCATCGCCCGTCTGCCAGGCGCGAAAGGCAAGGACATCGCCAGATTTACCAGCAACCGGCAAAACGATAGAAGCGCCGGCAACCTGCAAAGCTTCTAGAGCTGGCGATGGGTCAAGTTCATCACCAATGGCCACATACCCGGCGATGATAAGCGTTTCTGAGGTATCAATGACCTGAAGTATTTGTGTCGTTAGGTTGTCCGGCGCATCCGGCTCTGCCGCTCGCATCGTTTTCCGAACTGCCAGCATCTGTGTACGCAAAGCAGCCTTGGCGGCCTGAGCCTCGTCAGCGTTTTGGCCGCTATCTGAAGCCGATCGTGCCATAATAAGGTACCAATACAATTCTTGCTGGGTGGAGCCACCGTGGCCGTCGGCTAACGTGACCTCGCCATGGGCCACAGGGTCATGTGGGCGCCGCGATCAAAGGGCCAGGGCCCTACGAGAGGCAGCTCCCGGTCTTACGATATCGCCCCTGGGAGTAACCACAGCCTAACGCACCCGGTAGCTCCAATCGCGGAACTTAAGGTCGTTCAAGCTTTTCAGCAAGGCTATCAATCCGGGAGGCTAGGCTGTCAATGGCAGTTACGACGGCGTCTTCGGCCTCAATACGAGCGTCACCCTTGCCACTATTCCCCAGATTCTCGAGCTCTCCCGCCGCATCTGATAGTTCGTCGGCAATCAAGAGCGACACCATAACGAGCAACATACTGTCCGATACGGGTCCGGTCGTCTGCAGCAGTTGGTTCGCTCGCTCATCTAGATATCGGCCGAGCCGGCTTAGATGTGCCTCTTGACCGTCTTCACACGCGATTTGATAGCTGCGGCCGCGCAGCGTTATGGAAACCTGAGCCATATCCTATGCCGACGCGCTTTGAACGGCGCTATCGAGGAGCTCGATTTTATCATCTAGTCGATCAGCGACTTGCGATGCTGCCGTATGGAGCTGTTCATAATCGGCTCTTATGGCGTCTAGCTCGGCTTGTAGGAGGTTAAACTGTTCCCCCTCTTTAGGGCTGTCCTCTTGCTTGACATCCACAACGTCTAGCCCTGCGGACGCAGATTCCAACCGGGAGACAGCTGCTCCCAATCGTTCAAGTGCTTTCTCAACACGTTGCAGTCTATAGATCGCGATATCTTTCAACGCCCTAGCACCCTTTTCTTGAAGCGATACTGGAACATAAGCAGCGTTCCCTTGGGCGTCAATCTTAGTTGGAGATGCAAATATTTTTGCGCAGCCCGCCTTCTGTCAGCTTTGAGTCTGTTCACCGCCGCGCGGTGCCGATATATGTTCCAGACCAGTATCAATATGCACGGAACGCTAAGCTGCCGCGCTCTACTAGTAGGGGATTACGACACATGAAATTGACCCAGCGGGTTAAGAAAATTCTAGCCGGATACGAAAGCGACAATCCGGGGACCAAAGCCAACCTCGCCCGTATTTTGATGCAGGGCCGCCTTGGTGGCACTGGCAAAGTGGTCATCCTCCCAGTAGACCAAGGGTTTGAGCACGGTCCTGCCCGCAGCTTTGCCCCCAACCCTCCTGCCTATGACCCCCATTACCATTGGCAGCTAGCCATAGACGCAGGCCTTTCGGCCTTTGCGGCACCGCTCGGCATGATTGAGGCTGGCGCAGCTACATTTGCCGGATCCGTACCGACAATTCTCAAGGTCAATAGTGCCAATTCGCTAAACGGCGAGAACGACGCTCCGACCCAGGCAATCACCGCGAGCGTCGGTGATGCTTTACGCTTGGGCTGCTCTGCGATCGGCTACACAATCTATCCTGGCTCCCAGCAAGCCTATGGAATGATTGAAGACCTGAGAGAACTCTCCGAAGAGGCCAAATCCGTCGGATTGGCGGTCGTCGTATGGTCTTACCCCCGCGGAGCGTATGTTTCAAAGGAAGGTGAAACGGCGTTTGATATCGTCAGCTACGCCGCCCATATGGCAGCCCTCGCTGGCGCTCACATCATCAAAGTTAAACTTCCCACAGATCAATTGAGCTTACCTGCGGCGAAGAAAGTCTATGAAGAGCAAAAAATTTCAGCTGCGACCCTCGCTGACAGAGTCCAACACGTTGTTCAGAGTTGCTTTGAGGGGCGCAGAATTGTTGTGTTTTCCGGCGGCGGCAAGAAAGGCCTCGATGGACTTTACGATGAGGCGCGCGCCATCCGTGATGGTGGCGGTAATGGCTCGATCATTGGCCGGAATACCTTCCAGCGCCCAAGGGACGAAGCCATAGCGATGCTGGACACGCTCATCAATATCTACAAAGGCAAAGAGTGAGCGATTCAACAGGCTGTCGACTCTATCTCGTAACTCCGCCGCAGCTAGACGACCCCAATGCCTTCGCAACTAGTCTTCGCGAAGTCATTGAAGCTGGCGATGTTGCATGCATCCAATTGCGGTTAAAGGGTGCCGGCGACGAGGAGATACTTAAGACGATCGACCTAATGCTGCCGGTTTGCGAACAGACTGATACAGCCTTGATTCTAAATGACCGGCCAGACTTAGCGGCAAAATCCGGCTGTGATGGCGTTCATATTGGCCCCGACGATATGCCCTATTCTGAGGCACGGACCGTAATGGGCGAAGATGCGTCGATCGGTGTTTCATGTGGTGCGTCCCGTCATTTAGCCATGACATTGGCTGACGACGGGGCTGACTATGTGGCCTTTGGTGCTTTTTTCGAGACGAAAACCAAAGAAGACACCGACGAAGCAACTGTCGAGCTTCTAGAAATTTGGTCTCAAACAACAAACGTACCCGCTGTCGCTATTGGCGGGATTACGCCAGAAAATTGCAGCCCGTTGGTATCGGCTGGCGCGGATTTCCTAGCTGTCTCCTCCGGGGTCTGGAACCATCCGGACGGGCCGGAAAGTGCGGTGCGTCTGTTTTCCGAACGCATGGCAGAATAAACGAAATTTGGACCTTTCTGGGACTTCCCATCTAGGACCGATCCGAATAATGTGACGCCGACTGAGAACCTGAAAGCAGGCAGATTAATATGAAAAACGGGATTGCTCTCGCGACGGCGCTTTTTCTACTAGGCGCAACCTCCACCGGATACGCCCAAGAAGCGGATACCCTCGCGCCTCCGCCACCTCCAGAACTTGAAGAAGAAACTGCCGATGCCCCAGTGGCAGCGCCAGCGAAGAAGAAAAAGAAGCTCGATCATTGTGGACCACAGTCCGCGAAGGCGTGTGACGGAATCGAAAATATTGCCGATCTCGGCGACGGTGTATGGAAAATTGGCGCCATGGGAGCCGCTCTTTGCTCGAAGAGTGCTGCAATCGAGGCGACACGTAAGCGCCGCAAAGACCGTGTCGAGTATGAAGAGATACTCGCAGACATTGCTGAAGACGATGAAAACAGCAGTTACACTCCTTGGGTTCCCTCAGAATCAAACACTGAGTTTGCGCGGCGCACATCGGCCGAATGCGGTGACAACAAGGAATACTGGTGCGGGGAAATGCAATTCACAGCAGCTGAGATCGCAGATCCGCAGACACAAGCAGCGGCGCTGGCCATGGTCGAGACCGCCTGCGGCCCTATCACAGAATAAATTTTTCCTTGATCGAAGAATTAGAAACGGCGGGTCACAAACCCGCCGTTTTCTTTTTAGCGCCTGTTATTCGACGTCCATATCGACAGGAGCCCACAGGACATCCCGGATATGATCAGCCCCAGTCAACAACATAATCAACCTGTCGACGCCTAACGCCATGCCGGCTGACTCTGGTACCTGCGCTAAAGCGGACAAGAAGTCTTCGTCAATTGGCGGCGCCTCACCATGCAACCGCGCATACGCTGACTGATCTCGTGAGAAACGACGCCGCTGTTCAATTGGGTCTGTTAGTTCAGAAAACCCGTTGGCCAGTTCGATACCACAAGCGTAGGCCTCAACCCGCTCGCAGACCCTACTATCTGCTGCCTTGGGGCGAGCCAACGCGCCCACGGGAGTTGGGAAATCCGTAAGCAACGTCGGTGGTCCGTCAGATATTTGGGGTTCAATACACTCCAGCATGACGCGATGAAAAACATCATCCCAACGGTCATTTTCATCACACCGCACGCCCGCCGCTTCTGCGCTGGCGACAAATTTTCTCGACGGCAATTCATCTTGACCCGTTACTTCGGCCAGAAGGTCAATGCCTGCATATTCGGCGAACGCTTGCGATACACTCAGTTTATTCCAGGCCTGATTGATATCAGTGGAATAGCCCCTGTGCCGGAAACACGCCTGGCCGACGGCGGCGGCGGCTGACGACGCAAGATTGATGACATCCTCCATCAACGCGTCGTAAGTCGCTTGTGCGCGATACCATTCCAATAACGTGAATTCAGGGTGGTGAAGATGCCCCTCTTCACCATCCCGATAGACGTGGCAGATCTGAAATATCTTTTGCTCACCTGCTGCCAAGAGTTTCTTCATACAAAACTCTGGTGACGTATGAAGAAAGCGACGGCGATCAGCGCTTTCGAATGGGCCACGCACATTGACTTTGAAGGGACGAATGTGGCGATCAATGCCTGGCGACACCTGAATCGCCGGCGTGTCGACCTCTATGAATCCCTGACCGGTGAGATATTCTCGCACCGCGCCAATTGCCTGGTTCCTGACCTGGAGATTTGCTCGCCGTCTGGAAAAGGCTGATTGATCCCACCACGTTTCAGGCATTTATGAGCGCTCACCTACATTATGGCCTTGACCGGCCGCCCGTTGCACGGCCCAGGCCAAACTGATAAAAGCCCCCGGCCTAAGAGATACGCATCGTCGTTCCATTCTTTATACGTCCAACAGTGATGAAGTCATGAAAATTCAAGCCAATACAATGCGCCCAGGAATGGTGATTGAACACCAAGACAAGCAGTGGACCGTCCTCAAGATCGAACTGCTGCAACCGGGAAAAGGTGGCGCGTTCATACAAGTAGAAATGCGAGACATTGCGTCGGGCAACAAATCCAACGACAGGTGGCGCACTCAAGATTCCGTTGAGAAGCTAGAAGTGCGGGAGCGTGATAGCCAGTATCTCTACCAGGACGACGACATTTATACATTCATGGACACAGAGACTTTTGAGCAATTCACTCTGACTGGAGACGATCTGGGTGAAAAGGCCCCCTTCCTACAAGAGGGAATGGCCGTCACAACGTCGACGATCGAAGGCAAGCCTGTAGACATTAATCTACCCATGCACATCACCTTAGAAGTCGTTGAGGCTGACGCCGTGGTCAAAGGTCAAACGGCAGCGTCTTCCTATAAGCCAGGTGTTCTAGAGAACGGTGTTAAGGTTATGATCCCACCATTCGTAGAAGCTGGAACGCGGATTGTCATAAATACGACCGACGGCACGTACGTCGAACGCGCCAAGGACTGAGGCAGCTCAAATGGCGGTCCGCTCCGCAATCCTCAATGTGATGGTCGGTGCCGCCGAAAAAGCTTCGCGGACCATGAAACGTGACTTTGGCGAGGTAGAAAACCTTCAAGTGTCACGTAAAGGCACCAATGACTTCGTTACGATTGCCGATACACGGACCGAAAAGACTCTTCAATATGAGTTAGCTAAGGCGAGACCAGCATTCGGTTTCATCATGGAAGAATCCGGCGTCATTGAGGGTGAAGACCCAAACCGCACATGGATCATTGACCCGATTGATGGCACGACAAACTTTATCCATGGCATTCCGCATTTTGCGATCTCGATCGCGCTGCAGGAGCATGGTGAATTGGTCGCCGCGCTCGTCTACGCGCCCGTTTTTGATGAGATGTTCCTTGCTGAAAAAGGACAAGGTGCGACCTACAACAACCGACGCCTCAGGGTTTCCTCACGCACAGAACTAAGCGATTGCGTCTTGGCCACGGGAATCCCCCACCTTGGACGAGGTGATCACGAAGCCTACCTCCCCCAACTCACGTCGGTGATGGAAGCAACCGCAGGCGTTCGCCGTTTTGGTTCAGCAGCTTTAGATTTAGCGTACGTTGCAGCTGGCAGGTTCGACGGATTCTGGGAAACAGGCCTGCAATCCTGGGATGTCGCCGCGGGCATATTGTTGGTCCGCGAAGCCGGTGGTTTTGTAACGGAAATCAATGGTAAGGGTGAAGCTCTTGGTGGCGAATCCATCTTGGCCGCCAATCCGCGGCTCCATCAACCGCTCAGCAACCTTCTGACAGGCAAAAAGACCGAGCGGCTCCGGGCGCGATAACTCACGTTGTGCGGTTAGTCGGACATTGTCCGGAGGACCACCCTTAGGGTAGGGTTCTTTTGAGAAGGTGTTGAAACACCTGGTTGGGGACCTCAAATTCAGGATGGAATGTTGGCATGGCTAAGAAACGCGTTACGAGGCGAAGCGCTATACGCGTCGGGCCACAATTATTAGCAATGCTCTTAGCCCCCGTCGTCATAGCGTCAGGGGCGACAATTGGCCCAGAAGCCGTTGCTCAAAATATCGATGGAGTTTCTGTCAACTTAGGCGTACTCGACGATCTCGACCCGATGAAGACTCTCCCCCGGCTCCTGATGCCAAGTTCTCAGCCCACCCGTGGCCGCGTCATTTTAACACCACCCGCGGGCGTTGACGCCATAACACCACAGCGCGCGCGTGTCGTGCTGCGCCCACCGCCAGGTGCGCCAACACGCGTTGCATCTGCGCCAAAAATATCTGTGCCACCCAAAGCTCCAGCGGCCCCCGCTCCACCTGTATCGGTAACCGCACCGCCAGCTCCGGCGTCGACTAGCGTACCACAGCCGCCGGCGCCTATCGCCAGCGTCCCAGACATATCTCAGTCTGATGACAGCACAGCGACCATAGAAACATCAGGGCCCATCGCTCCATCAGAGGCGACATCGCAGGAGCCCGAGCAGGCAACTGAACGCAGTCAAGCTGAGCAGGTCGCAGCGTTACCGAAGCCAGATTCTGATGCCGGGACGGTTTCCGTCGCTTTCGGAGTCGAGGAAACTGACCTTCCATCATCAGCAGCAGCCACGCTCACACCGGTGGCTGAGCGGATGAAATCTGACACAGAGCTTCGCGTCCAGTTACTCGCATACGCCAGTAGTGCAGACGGATCTCCAAGTAGTGTGCGCAGAAAATCTCTTAGCCGTGCACTGTCGGTTCGAGAGTTCCTAATGGATCAAGGCGTTCAAAGTACACGCATCGAAGTTAGAGCCCTGGGAGACAAGGTTGAGGATGGAGCGCCTGACCGGGTCGATGCAGTTGTCGAGCGACGCTGAATGACTCTTCGGAGATAGATTCATGGTGCCGGAATGACTGACACCACACGCTTCCTCACACGGATGACGCTGTTCCTGGTCGCAGGATCTATAGCTGGCGCATTTCTATACGGAACCCTGGTTGAAGCCTTTATGGCCAATCCACTTCTAAACGGATTGATTCTCGGCGTTCTTCTCATCGGTATTATTTTAAACGTGCGTCAAGTTCTGATGCTCAGACCGGAAGCTGAGTGGTTAGAATCATTCCAGGACAAAGGCGCTCAGGAGAAAAGTGAAGGTGGGCACAGCGCGGATGAGGCCCCGCCGCCTCTATCCGGAAGTGGGCCGAAGTTACTTTCGCCAATGGCGCGTATGTTGGCCGAGAGCCAAAGTCGAGGCGGAAAGTTCTCTCTCAGTGCTCAGGCCATGCGAACTCTTCTGGACGGTATTGCGTCGCGCCTTGAAGAATCTCGCGATCTAGCGCGGTATTTTGTCGGACTCTCAATCTTTCTGGGCTTACTCGGTACGTTCTGGGGATTGCTCGGCACCGTTGCGTCTGTCGGAGACGTCATTCGCAACCTATCCATTACGGGAGAAGACATATCGCTGGTCTTCAATGATCTAAAAGCCGGTCTTGAAGCGCCACTCGACGGTATGGGTACGGCATTTTCCTCTTCGCTGTTTGGTTTAGCTGGCTCTTTAGTTCTTGGCTTCCTTGATTTGCAAGCCGGTCAGGCACAGAACGCGTTTTACAACGATCTCGAAGAATGGCTATCGGGTATGACCCGGCTTTCGTCGGGAACCAGTCTGAGCGAAGGTGAACAGGGCGTTTCGGCATATACCGAAGCACTACTAGAGCAAACCGCTGAGAGCCTGGACGAACTCCAGCGGATATTGGGCCGCGGCGAGGAAAGCCGTATCGCCGGCAACCAGCATTTCGCAACCATGAACGATAAATTGACTCTGTTAACTGAACAGATGAAAGCTGAACAACAAGTCTTACTAAAGATGGCTGGAAACCAAAAAGACCTTTCCCCCCTCCTGGAAAAGGTCGGTGCTCTTGGTGACGCACTCGCTCAACCGCAAGACTCTGGTATGGACGACGGCACCAAGACTCATATTCGAAATATTGATCAATCCTTGAATCGTTTGGTTTCAGAACTCACAGCCGGCCGCGACCAAATGGTCAAAGACCTAAGGTCAGAAATCAAACTGCTCGCAAAGACGGTCGCAGCATCCAGCAGCCGCCCCGATACGTCGGAAAGCTAGGTCGTAGAGAAACCCGATGGCACTGGCCCGCCGCACGCGTCGCACCACAGATATTTGGCCAGGGTTTGTCGACGCCCTTTCGACTCTTCTCATAATTATCATTTTCATTTTAATGGTCTTTGTTCTCGGCCAATTTTTTCTGGGCCAAGCGCTGTCAGGGCGTGACGCTGCCCTTGAACGACTTACGGCTCAGGTCAATGAACTTGGTGAAATGTTAGCGCTTGAGCGGCAAGCCAATACGGATCTAACACTCAACGTATCCCAATTGTCCGACCAACTGCAGGCTGCGAACATAGAGCTTGATGATTTAGCATCTCTACGAATGGAGAACCGACAACTACTCGGACAAATCGAAACACAAGATGCGGATGCGCGAGCTCGCGAAGCCGAACTAGCGCGAATGCAGACGGCAATCAACGCCGCGTTAGAAGCGGCGGAGGCTGATCAAACCCAGATTACAGAGCAACGCCAACAGCTAGCGCTGCTGCAACAGAATATTAGAGCGCTTGAGGCCTTGAAAGCAGAGTTAGAGACAGAAATCTCTCGATTAGGCGATACCCTTGTCGAGCGCGACCGCGAAGTTGCAGAAGAACGCCAGGTATCTGTAGCAGCCAGAGCTCAGGCCGCACTAATGAGCCAGCAGTTGGAAGCGCTTAGGCAAGAGCTTGCCCGATTGGCAGAAACATTAGATGCCTCTGACGCGCTCTCAGTAGAACAGCGAGCCCAGATTGCCGACCTCGGGCGTAGAATGAACAGAGCCCTGGCAGGAAAAGTGCAAGAACTGCAGAGATACCGATCCGAGTTCTTTGGCCGCCTTAGGGACATTTTGGGGACCCGGCCCGGCATTCAAGTCGTCGGTGACCGCTTTGTGTTCCAATCTGAAGTGCTATTTGCAAGTGGATCAGCTGAATTAGCGGCTGAGGGTCAACGTCAACTGGCCCAACTGGCGAAGACGCTCATCGATATTTCCCGCGACATACCAGAAGAGGTGGATTGGATCATGCGGGTCGACGGCCATACCGACGATGTACCCATCAGTACCGCCACTTTTCGGTCAAACTGGGAGCTCTCGGTCTCACGGGCGCTGTCAGTCGTCCGCTTTCTGATCACGCAAGGTGTGGCACCAGAGCGCCTCGCCGCGGCAGGTTTTGGCGAGTATCAGCCAATTGACACCGCTAAAACCGGCTTAGCCCGGGGCAAAAACCGCCGAATTGAGCTAAAATTAGACCAAAGATAGTACGGCCCTTGATCACTGAGGGGTCTTGCTTCCGGGTATCTGGTTCGCTATACCCCAGCGACTTTTCATACGAGGCACATAATGAAAAAAGATATTCATCCCGATTATCATGACATTACGGTGATCATGACGGACGGCAGCGAGTACACGACCCGCAGCACTATGGGCAAAGAAGGCGATACAATCCGTCTTGACGTTGATCCCAAGACTCACCCTGCGTGGACCGGCGTGCACCGTCTGCTTGATTCAGGTGGCCAACTTGCCAAATTTAACAAGCGCTTTTCTACATTTGGCTTAAAGAACTAATTTCGGCCAAATACCAAATATGGTAGCCGCCTTCTTCGGAAGGCGGCTTTTTTTGTGTCTAAGGCGAACCTTTAGCCAATTTGTGCGTTAGTCATATAACCGCAACTACCACGAATTCGCATGCTGAGAGTCGTACAATACGAAGTTTATGTCCTCGACAGAGGCCGGTGGTTCTTCCAATCCCGTTATCCAGGTGCTGAGCGGGACGAAGCCATACTGGATGCTCGGAATACCGAGGTACGGACCGGCTATCCGACAAAAGTTGTCAAAGATACCTATCATCGCGATCAAAATTATTCGGAAGAGACAACGACCTACACAAGTCCAAATGCCAAGATTCATCTAGCACAAAACAAGTCAGCCCCATTGCATTCGAGACAGACGCGGGGAAACCAAACCCACCGCAGCAAAGCAATAGGGAAACCTGGAACAGCGGGAGACCCGCAAAACCGTAAACCTCTTCAGCCAGTGAGCGACGGAACATTCGTTGTCCGGCTTGTCCTAGCCCTAGGCGGCAGCATGATACTTGCCGCCGCGCTGACTGCGTTACTTGCAACAGCACTAAACGCTATCAACAAACTAGGCTATCGTGTTTCAAGCGATGCAGGGTCGCAGATTACGATATATTGGTACATCGCCATGTTTCTGTTGAGTGCCGTCGCGCTCAATAAGGCTTATGTGCCCTGGCGTCAGCTTTTTGCCCGGCGTTCGATCGACGCAGCAGTCGCGCAACACATAGAACCCGCATCACCACCTCCAGAAACGCACCTAAAACCGAAGCATCCCGATTCAGAGATCCAAGCTGAAAAAGATCGAGCCGTATTTGAAATGAAAACAATGCGTGGCGACATAGATGTCGCCGCTGAACCCGCACAACTCGACGATACCACTGTCTTCGGCACCCTCGATGAGGGCCATACAAGCGACCAAGAATCCGAAAATCCAAAAGACCACGAAGGCGTCGTCAATTCAGAGAAGGTAGATGGCAAACAAACTATTGCTCCACCCTCTAACCCAATAGTGGAGGCCAAAAACGAGCTCCAGGACACCCAAAAACCTAGCGAGGTAGCGCAGGCAACGACTCTCACAGAGATGGACATTGAGCGGTTAATTATGATGCGATTTCTCGGTGACGCCGTCATGACATTACGAGCCAGTCACGACCAGATGGACGCTAGGACGCAATTTGGAGTTAGCCTCTACTTGGCTGGTGCCGCTTCGGCTTTGGCCGACCAGCGTGGCCTTACTCCTGATTCAGAACATGCCGTGTTGTCAGATGCTCTCAAACTCATCGGGCACGGGAACGCCAAGCGAGACTCCTTCTTCACAGCTTATGATGAGAATATGGCGGCCAAAAAGAATCAGGGCGTTATTGAGGCGGGTCAACAGGCCATGACCCGACACCTTCAATTCACAAACTGCCCTGCCAAAGACTTAGGCGCACTCCTCCAAAAGTGGGACAAGACAGCGCACTCGCCCACCCCTAGCCTCGGTGATATTTTTCTTCTTACCTATACAAATATATCCGGCACACCGTCGGCCGGAGCTGAGGACAGCGATATGAGCAGGCACAATCATAGCGTTCGCCGGGTTTTGGAAAACTGCAATGGCGAGGAGGTGCGCCACACAGGAAAGGGTATTTTTGCCCGGTTCGCCCACCCAGATGACGCGATCTGCGCAGCTATTTCCATTCAGCAAGACCAGGAGCAAAAGCGAAAATCGGCGGAACCTCTTCCGACGACACGTGTTGCTGTGGTTGCTAGTCTCTTAGATCAAAGCGATCCAGATTTCTCAGGAGAGGTTTTTAGTTATTGCGACGGCCTTTGCAGGCGCCTTGGAGAGGGCCGGATCGCCTGCGACGCCACACTCAGTGATGTCTGCACTATTCACGATGTGGTTTTTGACCGCGCCATCCCGAGTGCCCATAGCGGCATTTCAGAACATGGCCCAGCGGTCGAAATCTTATGGGAACCTTTGCCTGCATAGCATTTTGAGCGTTTTTTAGGAGATATTCTCCGCTTAAGGGTTAAGACCCCTTTAGGGATTCTCCTGCATATTCTTGATGTTAAGGGCATAAACCACTAACAATCCCCTTAATGGTGGGATAAGTCGGACTCTAATTCGACCGTTGGTAAAGGACCGTCGAACGAACGGCGAGCACAGGCCATGGCGATCGAACACTTCGAGATATATTATTTCCAAAATGGCCGATGGCACGTACACGCCCGTTTTGAAGCCGAAGAACGCGAAATCGCCATCGAGGAAACCAAATCCGTCGAGGCCAATCTTGGTTATCCCGCGCGTGTCATTCGGGAAACTTTTTACCCAGAAACCAATACAACAGAAGAAGTTGTCACCTATCAGGGCAATCGCGCAAAGAAGATATCGGATTCCGACACGATGTTCGGAGCAAACGCGCAGGCTGGTGGGTCATCGGCAAAGAGCGGTTCCGGTGGAGGCGGCAAAGCGAGCGGCGGTAGTAAATCCGGTGGGGGCAAGCCTGCACGATCTACTCCACGACCAGAGGGCCGTGGTGCGGGATCAAGTGCTCGCCAGCAAGCCATCAAGAAAGACGCGAATAAACAGAAACAAAAAACGAGAAAAAAGGCCAAGAGCGCTTTTCTAACTGTTTTGACTGGCTTTGCACTAAGCCTGCTCGTTGCTGTAATCGGGTCTGTAGCCGTAACACTAATTCTATTCCAATTGGTCGAAGCGGGACTGGTTCCGAACGGGAATCGGAACCCCCTCCTCTTTGGAACCTTCATTCTTTTGTTCTTCGGTTCGGCCTTTATGCACTTAAACAAGAACTTCAACTTCATGAAGTTGTTCAAGAAGAAACCAAAAGAGAAGCGCGGACCAGCGCCAAAGACCGTGCCACTCGCACAAAAGAAACCAACGCCGCGTGACGCCTCTGATCTTGCCGATGCCAACATTGATGAGCTTGCTAAACGTGTGAAAGCAGACGATGCGGAAGGCGACATGACAGTCCCATCTCTTGATGATGATGGCTTTGAGTCTGATCAGCCATCCGACAAGAGCGGCGACAAAAAACCGAAAGAAAAAGAAAAAGAGAAACCAAAAGACGAGAAAAAAGAAAAAGCCGAAAAAAAGAAGGAAGAAGAGCGTAAGAAAAAAGAAGCCGAGAAAAAATCCAAGCAGGATGAGGAAAAACGTAAGGCGGCAGAAAAAAAGAAAAAGGAAAAGAGCCCCGTAGACACAGTCAAACCGGACTTTCTCAAATTCCTTACAGATGCGGTGACATCGATTCAGGCAGAGCACCCACAACTGAACACGTTTAGTAAATTTGGAATGAATTTGTATATGTGTGGAGCCTGCTCAACTATTTGTCAGGCTAAGGGCTTGGCCAACGACGTGATGCTAACATTGCTAAAGAATGGCTTGGGCTTGATCGGAACAAATGCTTCGAGCGCTCAATCATTCTGCGACGACATCCCAACCCATGGAAGCAATCCACGGTACGCGGGCATGATCCAGGCAGGAAGCCAAGCCATGCAGAATTTCATGGGTGGACAACCGAACATAAATGCAGGGTTAAGCGGCCTGCTGACAGAGTGGAATTTGCCCGAAAAGCGGGCTGCCGTACCCAATATGTTTACCTTCCTCTTTACCGATATCGTTGGGTCTACAGCGATGACCCAACGCCTCGGCAATGCCGGCGCACAAAAAGCAGTACGTGCGCACAACGACGCCGTCCGGGGCGCCATTCAGCAGTATAATGGTCGTGAAGTTAAGCATACGGGCGATGGCATCATGGCCACGTTCCCCGACGGCCCATCAGCTGTCGCTGCATCAATCCAAATGTTGCAGGGTGTGGTCTCCCACAATCAGGCCAGCCCTGACGTTCCCGTTGAAATTAGAGTTGGCGTCAATACAGGTGAAGCCGTGGAAGAAGAGAATGACTTCTTTGGGCAAGCTGTACAAATGACCGCACGAATCTGCGATAAGGCAGCGGACGGCCACGCCTGGGTATCAGAGATAATCGTCGACGCATGCCAGGGCCAAAAATTCAAATTCCTACCCCGGGGTGAATTTGAAATGAAGGGCATAGAAAAGCCGAAGTCATTATTTGAAATCGCATGGACTGACACACATCGAGATGAGTTAGCAGATCTATAGGCCGCGACGTGTGGTCACTTGAATACAGACTCCGCCCCCATGCGTGCGCTTTGCTTTGCTTTTATCGCCGCTTTCGTGCGTTCAATCTCCACTGACATTAACTCTATATATTCTTCCAAATCTTCAATAGACATGACCGTAAGATCGCGCGGCTTTACCTTCTTGCCCAAAGGTTCAAGGTCTTCAGCATCCATCACATTTCTCCTATACACCCAGCCTGCCCTTTGTCTGGACGT
Organism: Alphaproteobacteria bacterium; assembly: GCA_012103295.1. Taxonomy (GTDB): domain Bacteria; phylum Pseudomonadota; class Alphaproteobacteria; order Rhodospirillales; family Rhodospirillaceae; genus WLXB01. The sequence continues at coordinate 22,477 of WLXB01000022.1, forward strand.
CACCGGTCGTCGTTACTAAAGTTCGGGCAACTCTAAGACAAAAATCCTTGGAAGAAAAAGAGCATGAAACCATCACAGTCTATGCGTTGCATAGAAATCCGGAAACCTGGCGGGCCAGAGGTATTGGTCGAGACGACACGACCTATTCCTACGTATGGCCACGATCAAATACTAATCAAGGTAGCAGCCGCCGGTGTGAATCGACCAGACGTGTTCCAACGATTAGGTCAATACCCTCCGCCGGACGGCGCCTCGGACCTACCCGGTCTCGAGGTCTCTGGAACAGTGGTTGCGGTCGGACAAGATGTTGATACTTGGAAAGTCGGTGACTGCGTTTGCAGCCTTCTAACGGGCGGCGGCTATGCTGAATACGCCAGCGTCGATGCGGATACATGCATGTCGATACCGATCGGACTGGACCTCATCGAGGCGGCTGCTTTACCAGAAACGGTTTTTACCGTTTGGTACAATGTCTTCGACCGATGCGACCTCAAGCCAGGGGAAAGCCTGCTTGTTCACGGGGGAACGAGCGGCATCGGGACAACTGCAATTCAAATGGCGAAGGCTCACGGCTGCGAGGTTATCGTTACGGCCGGATCAGACGAAAAGTGTCAGGCCTGCCTCGATATCGGGGCTGACATAGCAATCAATTATCGTGACCAGGATTTCGTCAACGTCATCCGCGACCGGCCCAACAAGGGGGTGGACGTCATCCTCGATATGGTTGGAGGCAATTACATCGCGAAAGATCTAAAATGCCTGAGACCTGATGGCAGGCTGGCGTTTATTGCGTTTCTTGGTGGCTCTAAAGCTGAGATCGATTTTATGCCCCTCATGCTTAAGAGGCTGACGGTAACCGGCTCAACCCTTCGCACCCGGCCACCTTCCGTTAAGAGGGCCATAGCCAGATCCGTCACACGGGCGGTTTGGCCTTGGTTGGAAAAAGGCCATTTCAGGCCGAAAATCGACCGTATCCTACCTCTTTCTCGGGCCTCAGAAGCACATCAGATTATGGAGAGCAGCAGCCATATCGGCAAAATTTTGCTTAGAATTGACCAGGGCTAAGCATTCAACAGGTTTGACCCTGCCTCCCCTATTCCGATATACCAGCGCCACAATTCGCGACTTTCAGTGCTAATGCCGGGCTTAAGCTGGTGCTGATCACCCTCGAAAGGAAGTTCCATGGCTTTGCCGCTAATGCCAAAAGCGACTGCAGTTTGGCTGGTCGACAACACGACACTCACCTTCACGCAAATTGCCGACTTTACCGGCATGCATGAGCTTGAAGTTCAAGCGATAGCAGACGGAGAAGTCGCTGTTGGTATTGTCGGTGTTGATCCAACAAGCAATGGGCAACTCAGCGCCGACGAAATAAAGCGCGGCGAGGATAAAGCTGGGTACAGCCTTAAGCTTAGCAGATCAGATATTCCCAAGCCTAAAGCCCGATCTAAGGGCGCGCGTTATACACCTGTTTCAAAACGGCAGGAGCGCCCTGATGCCATCGCTTGGCTTTTGCGCCACCATCCAGAGCTTGCCGACTCACAAGTCTCTCGTTTACTAGGCACGACAAAGCCGACGATCAACTCGATCCGTGAACGCACTCATTGGAATATGCAAAACATTAAACCGCAAAACCCCGTAACTTTAGGGTTATGCAACGAACCTGATTTGCAAAAGGCTCTGGCCCTGGCAGCGCGTCGAGCAAAAAAAGCGGGTATAGAACTGCCCAAACCTGCCCCAGATGTCGAACAGCCTGCTGAAGAGCAAAGTGCACCTGAAGAGACAGCTCCCACAGCCCCCGCCGCCCCCGAAGTCACAGCTGAAAATCTATTCCGTCCAAGCACGGCTGAAAACTAGAAAGCTATCTATAAAAAAAACGGCCCATCCATTTTTGGATAGGCCGAAGGGGATCGGATTAACCGACCATTATTTGACGGGCGCCTGGTCTTTGTTGACCACTAGATTTCCGGTTTACAGAATACAAGAGCTCCCTTTAATGGGGCATTCGTTCGAATTCGTCTTTAATCCTAAGCTTATGCTTTTTAAGATCATGGACCATTGTGTAATCAGGGAGGGGTCTGTTTTCCTCTTCTTCGATCTGATGATCGAGTTCTTCGTGCTTTACTCTCAAGGTTTCCAAACGAGCATCCTGCCCCATAGACGAAACTCCTCTCATACTTTGTTACAACACCTCTATCGTAACGCCTCCGGCGAACTCAGCGCCAGAGGCTTACGTAAGGCTCTGTCTTAACTCGATTTTTTACTGGCAATATTGTTACTTATGAAAGCAATAATAGTATGCGCAGTACCGATAACCCAGTGACGGGCGAACCGTACATTCTCTGAAGCCCAGATTTTATGGGCTAGGTGCCAAGCAGTAGAGAGCAAATATCCAGAAAAAATGACCATATCAGCCGCGACTCGATAAGCTTGATTCCTTCACAACGCGGCTAAGCTCAACGCACATATATCGGTGCCTATACACCTCTTCCCAGAATGATTAGACATAGCGATGATCGAAACAGACGATTCCCAGGACCAAATTCAAGAAAAGATCGCCGCTCTAGACCTTGAGCACCGAGATCTCGATGAGGTGATTCAGAATCTAGAAATTCAGGGGGATTTTGATCAACTCAAGCTTTCGAGACTCAAAAAGCGAAAGCTAATGTTGAAAGATCAGATATCCAGCCTAAGCAATAAGCTTCTACCAGACATCATCGCATAGACCTCTATTCACTATGATCTCAATACATGATCGGCCTGGCCAATAGCCTGTAGAGCATCTTGCCCAGTCTCAACTCTAACAGATGCGACAGTGAAGCTGAGTTTCATATCAAGTCCTGATACTGAATATGCAGCATCCTCAACAATGACCCTGACTTTATCCGCAACCGATAAAATGGTGTCAGCATCTTTGTTATCGAGTTGTCCAATCAGGTCATCCGGTTCAGTAAGTAAAGCAGCTATACTTGGCCCTCCGATTAGTCCGATCGGCGCCGCCTCTAGTGGGCTACCCTGAATTTCAGCGATCACGTCTGCCAGTACGGAATTTGCGGCAAGCAACCCGGAACTCTTACGAATATCTTCGAACGTGTTGACATCGATCAGCGCCAACTGCCGGTTCTGACCCTGCAACGGAACGCTGGCCAGCACCCGGTCAAGAGCCTTTACGAAATTGTCCCCCATCAGCAGGGCATCGGGAACACCACTGTCACTGTTCTCAATCGAGGACTCGTAGCGTTTCACTTTCGACTTGAGGTGCTCCACTTCAGAAACCAAACCACCAATCGTGGCCCGTACCTGGGTCGTCATTAGATCGACAGGGATACCAAGAATCGTGATTTTGTCATCTATCGCACGGGCGCTTTCTTCATAAACCTCAGCAACCTTATTCGCTGGAGGCTCATGCTGCTTCTGCTCAGCATCCTGGTGCGGCCGTTCCTCTCGTCTTTGAACGCCAATAATACCGGAAGGAGGCGGGATATCTGACATAATCGAGCTCTACATTCACCTTGGGCAAAAGCCACCACCCTGACACTATAGCACTTCAGCTTGCGAACCGCAGGACCCCTCTGTAAAGTGCGCCCCTTTTTGGGGCTGGAGCGTTCTGACATGAGTAACGCCGTTGTCGGTATCATAATGGGGAGCCAGTCAGATTGGTCCACCATGAGCCACGCAGCAGATGTGCTTGAGGCACTTGAGATACCCTTTGAAACACGCATTGTCTCTGCTCATCGTACTCCCGACCGTCTTGTCGATTTTGCTAAAACTGCCCGTGAGCAGGGACTTAAAGTTATCATCGCTGGTGCCGGCGGTGCGGCACATCTGCCGGGAATGACGGCCGCTATGACCCCCCTGCCCGTGCTCGGCGTGCCAGTTGAAAGCAAAGCCTTGAGCGGAATGGACAGCCTTCTTTCCATCGCTCAAATGCCAGGTGGTGTCCCTGTAGGCACACTTGCGATCGGCCCCGCGGGTGCGAAGAACGCAGGACTGTTGGCTGCTTCAATTATTGCTCTTTCCGACACAGCGGTAACCACAAAACTAGATACATGGCGATCGGAACAAACCGCCGCGGTCGCTGAAACGCCGTCCTCTGAAAATTAAGATCTGGTTCTAAGGACAATGACGGAGCGTATAGACCCAGGTGGGATGATAGGGATTCTTGGAGGGGGACAACTTGGTCGCCTCCTCGCACTTGCGGCTGCGAAACTTGGCTACGGCACGCACGTGTATTGCCCTGAAGCTGACTGCCCAGCGTCCTTCGTCGCCACTCGCACTACTTGCGCGTCTTACGATGATAACCAGGCTCTCGATTCCTTCGCTGCTAGCGTCAACGTGGCGACCTTTGAATTTGAGAATGTTCCTACAGAAACGGTAGAGCGCATATCAAAGTTGGCGCCCGTTCGGCCATCGTGGAAAGCCCTGGAAATTGCTCAAGACCGTGCGAAAGAAAAAGCCTTCTTTACGGACATCGGTGCGGCGACAGCACCTTGGCGGCCAGTCCACAGCCTTGACGACCTTATGGACGCCCTAAAAGCAGTCGACACACCCGCGATTCTAAAAACTGCGCGTCTTGGATACGACGGCAAAGGGCAGATCCTCATTGAAAAGCTAGAGGATGCGGAATCGGCTTGGGTTCAACTCACGTCTGGTCAGCCCCCTAGTTCGACGACAACACCGTTTGCCGTCCTCGAGGGTTTCGTGAAGTTCACCAGCGAAATTTCCGTCATCGCAGCACGTGGACTAGACGGTCAGACCCAGTGCTTTGAACCCGTTGAGAATGTTCACAAGAACCACGTTCTTCACACCACTACGGCGCCGGCAAATATTTCGTCAGCGACAGCGAAAACTGCAATAGGAATTGCCGAACGCGCGGCAGAGGCTTTGAACCTTGTTGGTATTGTCGCCGTGGAGATGTTTGTCACCTCGTACGGAGGAGTCCTCGTTAACGAGATGGCACCCCGTCCTCACAACTCTGGCCACTGGACTTTGGACGCCTGTCAGACGGATCAGTTCACACAGCTGATACGGGCGATCTGTGGGTTACCCTTGGCTGAGCCCCTAAGGCATTCCAACGCTGTCATGACGAACCTTCTTGGCGAAGACATCAACGACATCGACGGATTCTATACAGACCCGGCCTGCCACGTTTATGTCTACGGAAAATCAGAGGCTCGGCCGGGTCGTAAAATGGGCCATGTCACACGATTGAGCGCCCTCAGTTCTATCTAGGAAGACTCTATTCGTCTTCCTTCACCATCTTGAATCCGAGCTGACGGAAAATAAAGGCGACGTCCGCGTTGCCCCATCTCTCAACAACTTTGCCTTCCTCAAAACGGTATATATCGATAGCACTGATCTCATACGGCTCGCCAGTGGGTGGGTATCCGGCAAGTGGTGTATTGAAACTACTTTTGACGATAGTTCGCACAACAACAAAATCATCAGCGCAAAGAATAAGATCATCCTCGAGTACACGCTCGGGGTTATTCTTTAACGACTCTTCCCACATCTTGCGCATATCGTCAGGCGTAACAACTGCGCCAGGCCCACCGGCGTCGTTGTTGTGAGAAATGATCTCATCGGCATAGAACTCTTCAACTCTGCTGCCATCTCTATCGCTGAACAGAACCTTGTGTATTTGCAAATAGGTGTTGAGGTTCTCTGACTCACCATCACAGTAAATCTGGACTTGAGCAGAAGCTGGCGCGGCAAGCGCGGAAACGAGGGCAAGTATGGCGATCTGAATGCGCATCTGTATAACCTTTCAATGTCGGATGTCGATGTCGAAGCATCGTCTGCCGCCTCGACAAACACAAGGGGCGAAGGGCAACGGCAAGAAAGTTATTTTTGAATTTGCTAGGAACGAGCCCATGCACCATTCGTTCCAGCACTCGAGCCCATGCACGTATGATCGGTGAAACGAGCCCATGCACCAAAAAAATTCAAACGAGTACCACAACTATTGGTGAATGTTTGCTGCGGATTATTGAAGCGGTTTACGGTGCTAGGCCGAGAAGACGTCGTCGCGGTTTATCGCGGGATTCATAAATATGCTGAATCCACATAGACATCACGCCAGATAGCCACCCAGCGTCAAACTCCACATTGTCTATGAGGCGGGACACGCCATGCCCCATATCTTCAACGGTCAATGTATGGAGATAGGATTTAATCGAGCCGCCCCTTTCGGATGTCCGCAACACACGCCGCGAATCGTCACGTTCGATGACGTCAATCCACCAGGAGACGGGCGGTACAATTCGGAAATGAGTCAGGGAGACTTCGAGACATTGTCCCGCTTCTAGCTCTCCTTCTGGCAACCCCTGATAACTCAAAAGACTGGCCATAGATTCAGCCAAGCAGTCATAGGAAACGCAACTGCCCCACAACCGATCCGCATCGACCTCATAGATATGTTCTGTACGAACGAGGCGCGACACATTTCCCCCAAAATTAACTCTTTGCGACCGCCAATCGAAGTCGTGGAGAGCGGCTTAGAACATACACCTAGTTTTGACCCGATCTTGAACTGTACTTAAAACACTCTTTAAAATGGCACGTCAATATAAATGCCGCTCAGTTCGACGCCTAGCAGCCGAACCTCAACCGACGATACGACTAGGCCTTTTGGCGTGATCGGACTAGGACTCACAAGTGTTGCTACCCAGCTTTCTGGATATGATCTATGCGCCTCTTAGGCTCTAGCCAAACGACGCAGGCCACCTATTCCATCCGCTGGCTCAGTGCGGACGGCATTCGAGACTATACCGCGAAGGAATTCGAGACGCGGGTCGACTTTGAAAAAAAGGCGTTGTCACAAATCGGCATCCGCCCCGGCACTAAAGTTGGCATTCGAGGTGACAACTCATTCCTCTGGATGGTTAGCGACGTCGCCCTTGCAGAATTGGGAGCGGTTTCAGTCGTTTTCCCGGCAGAATTTAACGATCACGCCTTAGAAGACTTAATCTCTACATACGGGTTGTCTTTTTGCCTGCTATCGGATGCCGCCCCAAAAAATGGGCAAACCCGGTCAGATGTCGCAACAATGGGACAGATCGATCCTAATCGTCATAAAACCAGTGCCGTTGAAAACGACCCCTATCCAGTGACGGACGATGATCATTCTTTCGTGTTCTCATCCGGGACAAGCGGCGCGTTCAAAGGCATGGTCATCTCGCAGAAAGGTATTTTGGACCAGGTCGAAACTTTTTGTGATGCCCTAGGCATTACCGGAGAAGATTGCATGTTGCTTTTCATGCCCTTCTCCTCATTGCAGAATCGCGTGATGTACTATGGCGGCATCATGCGCAACCTTGACATCGTTGTAGCTCCATCCACCCAATTGCTGGATGGGTTGAAACAGTTTCGACCAACATTCCTGGTCGCACCGCCCATATTCTATGAAGCCGTTGAAAAGAGTATCAAGGCGGCACTAGCAAGAACGCCTGCAGTGGCACGAATTGCACTTTTCATCGCATCAGCTCTAGCGCGCACGATACGCATCGTCGGAGGGACAAGCACATCGTCTCGGTTGCTTCATTCCGTATATGCCAAAGCTCACGCAGTTTTTGGTGGCCGCATGCGAGTGATGGTAACCGGCATGGCAAAAATTGGGCCGTCGACTTTGGAATTTTATGAATCTCTCGGGCTTCCCTTAGTGCAAGTTTACGGACTGACAGAATGTGGTGTTGTTTGCGTCAATACGCTTTCAAACAATCAAATAGGCACGGTGGGCCGGCCTCTCGCTGGAAACACCATTTCCATCGCCGACGACGGAGAAATTGTGGTGCATAAAGACGCGCCCCAGACCAGTCGATTCTTTCATTTTGAGGAGTCCAGCGAAGACACCCGTTTCGAAGGTGGTGGGGTCTACACTGGCGACCTCGGACACCTTTCAGAGGACGGCACGTTAACCCTTGTTGGACGCAAAAAATCAACAATCGTGGGGCATTCGGGGGTTAAAGTTCAACCGGAGCCAATTGAGAAGGTCCTTGAAGAAAGTATGCTGATTTCTAAAGCTGTATTGGTTGGCCTCGACAACGGTCGCAGCCTCGGTATCGTTCTACAAACCACACGGCGCCTTACAAAACCTGAACTTGCACCCTTGGAAAATGATGCGCGCAATATCGTCGGTAGTATGGCGACATCGTTCAAAGATCATCTTCGCCTCTCTGTTTGCGATGAAGACTTCACGACCGAAAATGGGTTGCTCACTCGCAACCTAAAAATAAATCGACATGCAGTACGAGCGCGTTTCTTTGAAGGCGCCCCTGCGGCCTAGCGGGCGCGGCGACAACGGATCGACTTATGTTCAATTTTTTTAAACGCAAACGGTCGCGATCTGCATCTGAGGACGTTTCCCGCGTATTCGTCGAGACTTTAGGCATTGAATCAGTCGATCCAGATGCGAACTTTTTTGAGCTGGGCGGAGACTCGATGCTCGCGACCATCGCGGTCACATCCCTTGATGAGGCGGGCTACCCCCTCCCCTCGACAGCGGTGTTCGACTTTCCAACGATAAATAGTCTTGTGCATTTTATTGAAGGTGCGCCACCGTCCGCAGGAAACGCCCGCACTATCCAGGTCCATGCGCGCAACCCCAATGGGGTTACTCGAATGGCGGCGTCCCTTTTGCAAGAACGGCTTTGGCCGTATGAACGCAACCCAGACCCCAAGCGTTTCCAATTGCGCGGCGAAGGCGCGGCCCTTCTTACTGGGGCGCTTGATGTAAGCACATTGGAGGCCAGCATCGGATTGGTCGCGAAACGGCACGAAGTCTTGCGTTCAACCTTTATCGAGGAAAACGGCAGACATCACGTCGATGTGCATCCGGCCGACGCCGTGAATCTAAAAGTGCACGCTGTTGAGGGTGATACACCGGAGGCACGTCGCGCTGATGCTGCTCGATTGGTTGCCGAGGTTACCTCAGGTGTTTTTGACCTCGGGCAGACACCACCCTTTAGATGTGCCGTCATTGAGATTACTGAAATCGAGCATGTTCTCGCCGTTTCCATGCACCACATCATCAGTGATGGATGGTCCATGGGTATATTGGTCGGCGAAATCGCGAAGACCTATGAGGCTTTAACCAGAGGCGACACCCCTACCCTCCCGGATTTGCCCTATCAATTTACAGACTATTCTGCTTGGCATCGGGAGTGGCTCGCGTCTGACGCCGGCCGGGCCTCGATAGACTATTGGCGTGGCTACTTGGATGCCCTGCTATCGGCCCTAGACGTTCAATTACCATGCGATCAACCGCGCCAGTCCGAGTTTAACTTTCCCGTTAGACGGTCGGACGTGCCCCTGGATGCGAGCACTCAGAACGCTATTCGGGCTCTTGCCAAATCCACGCAGACTTCTGTGCACACTGTATTTCTTGCCGGCTTTCTAGCGGCCTTTCAAAGCTTAACTGATATTACCGACTTACCAATCGGCATAATGCACGCCAACCGAAATACACCGGGTACTCAAAATCTCATCGGATTCTTTTCAACCCTGGTTATGCTGCGTTTCCAATTCAGCGGCAAAGATACGTCGCTCTCAGCCCTGGTCGAGAAAGTGCGCGACGCCACGCGTGAGATAGAGCCGCATAGCGGTGTCCCGATTGGTCTCCTTATGGATGAGGATATCGTCGATACTCTGCCTCGCATATTCGTCGACTCTGTCCCTCGTCCAGCGATGCCGTCAATCGAGGGGCTCACGCTTGAGGACTTTCCTTTCGAGCACCCCCCTTTGTTTGCGGTTGCCGACATCGCTGTATTTTTGTTCGACAATGGCACAGAGCTCACGTGTCTCCTTGGTACAAATAAAGACATGTTTTCTGATAGTGCAGCCGAACGTCTGGCAGAGGCGATAGACCAATCTCTTTCCAGTATTGAGCCCTAGACGAGTTGCGGTCGACTGCCTTCAAAGTATCTGATACCAACAATTAGAGACCACTTTCACTTGCTCATGTAAGGACATTTGCCCATGCCCGGACCGCTCGACGGCATTAAAATTCTTGAACTCACAGCCGTCGTACTTGGCCCCTGGGCCTGTCAGATGCTCGGTGATATGGGTGCCGATGTCATAAAAATTGAAGCCCCATACGGCGACAGCAATCGCGCTCTCGGTGCGTTTCGCAACACCAAGGGGATGGCGGCGCTCTATCTAACCTGCAACCGCAACAAGCGCAGTCTTGTGCTTGACCTGAAAAAGCCCGAGGCGCGCGACGCATTGCTCGAGCTTGTCAAAACCGCGGATGTCTTGGTCCACAATAATCGCCCTCAAGTGATGGATAAACTGAAGCTTGATTACGACACGTTAAAAGAGATCAATCCCAAGCTGATCTACTGCGGGTCATATGGTTACGGAAAAAAGGGACCCTACGGTGAAAAGGGCGCACTTGATGACTCAATACAGGCCGTGTCCGGCGTCGCAATGCTCAACAAACTGGTGCTCGGGGAACCACGCTACTTGCCAACTATCGTCTGTGACAAAACAACAGCGATGGCCGTTGTCCAAGCGGTACTGGCTGCCCTATTCCACCGCGAGCGCACTGGCCGGGGGCAGGAAATCGAAGTGCCAATGTACGAAACGATGGTGTCCTACGTTATGGCAGAACACCTGTGGGGCAACGCGTTTGAACCACCGATGGGTCCGCCGGGTTACGTGCGGCTGATGAGCGAGCATCGCAAACCCTACCCGACCAAGGACGGCTATATCGCGATCTTGCCCTATCTCGACGCCCACTGGGAAACCTTCTGCAATCTTGCTGGGCGGCAAGAATTGCTCGAAGATCCACGCTTCAAAACACTGGCTGATCGCGTCGCCAACATCGACGACACCTATCAAGAAACCGGCAAAACGATGCTGACAAAAACCACCAAAGAATGGGTGGATATTTTCGGCAAGACTAGCGTTCCAACAATTGTCGTAAACAGCCTTGAAGATCTAATTCATGACGAGCATCTGAATGCCGTCGGATTCTGGAAATCAATCGATCACCCCACCGAAGGCAAACTGCGCACCCCTGCGTTTCCAATCGCCTTTTCTGACTCTCCGGCTGACATTCGCCGCCATGCGCCCCTTTTGGGGGAGCATACGATTGAAATCCTTTCTGAGGCTGGTCTAGGTCAATCAGCCATAGATGCGATGATCGATAGCGGAGCAACAAAGGTTGCTGGGTAACGATTTAGAGAGGCGCGGTTTGCATCTACCAAAACTTCAAATACTGTTGGATATCGCACAATCAAAAGACACATAGGGGACGACCATGAACAAGCTCTTTGCTACCGCGACGACTATCGCATTCGCTTTGTCCGCCTTCTCTGCAACCGCACAGGTGGCCGACAAAGTTGTCTCTGGTGATGACATTGTCGTTCCGGCTTACATTTCAGACGGATTGAAAAGCAGTAAACGACCAGCAGAAGAAAAAGCCAGAGACGCAAACAGGAAACCCGGAGAAGTAATGGCATTCTTCGGGATTGAGCCCGGCGACAAGGTTTCTGAACTCCTCACTTTTGGCGGATATTACACTGGCGTTCTTTCCGAAATCGTCGGTGAGAGCGGCGTGGTATACGGACAAAACAATGACTGGGTAATGAAACGCCAGGAAGACGGCAAGTCGCCGATCGAGAAGCGCATCGCAGAACACGGGCTAACAAACGTTGTTGATCTTGTTAGTGAACTCGAAGATCCAAAATTGCCGCGCGGCGAGATGGATGCCGTATTCATCGTTCTAATCTATCACGACGCGATGGGCGGCTTTAAAACCAACACGGCTGCTATGAACAAAGCCGTCTATGACTCTCTGAAGCCTGGTGGCATCTACGGCATTATCGATCACCATGCCGCTCCGGCAATGGGCATGATTGACCTAACCAAGAATCACCGCACTGAGCGGCACCTTGTAGTCGAAGAAATTATGAAAGCAGGATTCGAGTTGGCCGGAGAAACCGACGTTCTCGAAAACCTCGATGATCCTCTCGATATCAGCGTCTTTGCCCCCACCATCCGAGGCAACACTCATCGGTTTGTACTCAAGTTCCGCAAACCGTCTTAAGACAATTAGGCGGAGGAGTTACCGTGCCTGATGCGGAAACTCCTCCGACCCAGCCTTAATCGCCGAAATCATGTCGGCTTCAGGAACCACCCGACCGAACGCCAAAGCAAACATCTGCATCGCGCGGTCATGAAAATCAGCTTTGAGATCACCGCAGGTCTCAGGCACGACAAACACCCGATAGTCCATCATCGCCAAATCGCGCACCGTGCTTTCTACGCACATGGACGTGGTGACACCACCGACCACAACACCTTCAATTTTCCACTCCTCCAATATCGCAGGTAGAGGAGACTTGATCATCGCCGAATAGCGCTGCTTCTCGACAATGATGTCCTCCGGCTGGGGGTCCAACGCAGGCATAATTTCCCGGTCCGGCTGATCAGCCCTAAGGGCGTTTTCTTCCTTGAGATTAGGCCGCAGCTCCGACGTCGTCAGGCCGCCGTTGGAATAGTCCGGTGCGAAGGCCATTGTCGTATAGATCACCGGCATCCCAGCTGCACGAGCTGCTATTGCCAAGCGTTTCGCTGAATTCAAAACGGGCTTAAAGCCGGAGACATCAAGGCGCCGCCCCGTGTGGCCATCCGGAGAGCAAAACCCGACCTGTAGGTCTATTAGCAGCAGTGCTGCGGTCTTGGTGTTGAAGTGCATGACCGATACCTCTTGCAATGGATCACTAGATTTTCATGTTACGGGTCCGTTTTGACAGGACAACCCCACCCAGCCTTGGCATGATACATGCCTCGTCGTTCTAGGGGGGTAGCCATGTTGGGTCGCCATTTTTCTGCAATTGCCATTGCTGTGTCTCTAACTTTCTGTCTGACCTCACCCCAGTTAAGCGCAGCTGGCGTGACTCCCGGGGCTTCGATCACAGTGCCGGAATTCATGAAGAACGCACTTCAGGCGAAGAGCAGGCCCGACGAGGATAAAGATCGCGATGCTGGCCGACGCCCAGCCAAAGTTATGGCGTTCTTTGGCCTTGAGCGCGGCGATACGGTTGCTGAGTTCATGGCCTCGCGCGGATACTACGTCGGCGTGCTGTCAGAAATGGTTGGCTCCGATGGGACCGTCTACGGTCAAAATAATAGTTGGCTAACTAATCGCATCACAGAAGGCACTCCTTTGGGCCCCCGGATTACTGCGTCAGGTCTGACCAACGTTAAAGAGTTGATGTCGGAACTAGAAAACCCTCAGATTCCCGACAATACGCTCGATCAGGCCTATATGATTTTGTTTTATCACGACACTTACTGGCTGGAGATCGACCGAGCGACAATGAATAGAGCGATTTACAAGGCGCTTAAGCCGGGCGGCATATTCGGCATTGTCGATCATCATGCCGCGCCTGGAATGGGCATCAGCGATGTCCGTGGCAATCACCGCATTGAACGTCATGTCGTCGTTGACGAGGTCACTGCAGCGGGCTTTGAATTGGTTGGCGAGACCGACGTCTTAGAAAACCTTGAAGACCCGTTAAATGTGATTGTCTTTCAACCGGACCTGCGCGGCGACACGCATCGCTTCGTGCTCAAATTTCAAAAGCCCGAAGGCGGTT
>WLXB01000156.1 GCA_012103295.1 Alphaproteobacteria bacterium
GTGAGTTTAGCCAACGTGTTGAACGAACCGAACACAATGCGGTCGGCATTGGATGGTGGGCGCGGGCCGATATCCGGCTGGAATTTCTTCATTATGCCGCTTGGGGATATCATGCTGAGGTAGCTGTGCGGCATACGGAGCGGCGTTTCACTGTAGTCGGCTTCGTGCTCAGTCGGCAACACGGTGCCATCACAGATAATGTAGTCCATCGCACTGAGTCCGGTCGTACCTGAATATCCGATCCAGGTGGCTTGTATGGGGGCGACGCGATGCCTGAATATTCCTAGGCGCTGGCCGCGCGTCCAACCGGCTAGATCAACAGCAATGTCGATGTCGAGTTGCCGCAGGCTTGCGACGGCCTCTTCATCGGTCAAATTGAATATCGGATGCCAGGCGTCCGCTTTTTGCCGGAGGTTGGCGGTGCGCTTGTCTGTGCCGGCAAGGGTGGGTACCAATGTCACGTGAAAGGCACTGCGATCGTGGGCGTTTAGGACGCCGTCGAGGAAGTACGCGACTGGGTGTTCTTTGAAATCTCCTGATACATAGGCGATCTTTAGTTTCTTATTTGGAATCACGGCATTGGATACGTTGTCCGAGATAATATCGCCCGCGGTGCGCCACGCCGCACGTGTCGTGTCCGCGATATCAGTCAAGGTGGCCCGAGGGTCGCCGTGTAGGGACAGGATTAACTTACCCCATAGGGATAGGTTGTTTGGTTCAGCCTTGGTCAGGCCCCGTAATAAATCGACAGCCTGTTCGCCGTGTCCCATGACGCGCAACGCAGACGCCTCTAAGCTGGCGGCAGCCACCCAACCTGGACGCAAGCTCAGACAGTGCTGCGCTCGGCTCACCGCTTCACTGAGGCGGCCAACCCGCTCAAGGGCTAAAGCTTGGCTGTAAATCAGGTCGGGGTTGTTTGGCTCAAGCAATACCGCGTTCTCAATCACCTCAACCGCATCGGTGTAGCGCCCAGCATCAAGCAAGGTTTGATAAAGCAGGGTGTGGGGAAGAGCGGACGGTTGAGCCTTTTCGAGACCATGGCGAAGAACAGACTCAGCCTCCTTCAAGTTACCCTGACGTCTTAATGTTTCGCCCAAGAGCAACAGTGCATCTGGGTGGTCCGTATCTGTTTCAAGAACTTTTCGGAATCCCTGCTCAGCCTGGTCCAGAGCTCCTCGATCGAGGGCCGTGGCGGCCTGATCCAGAGAATCTAAAGGAATGTTTCGGTCGTTCGACATGGTGGGACCATAGCGCGATGGGCGACGACATCGAAGAGTCTCGTCAGGCGGTGCTTTCGATCGTAGCCCAAGCCGCGTTGACAGAATCTATCCGGTCGGCCAGGTCAATATCGCGCAAAGAGGCAATCTCAATTGACCGATCATTGTATGCGCTGCCGTCTGCAGATTGTTCATCCGCTGCCGTCATCGTGGAATCGCGCTCATGGAGCAATATCTCGATATCTGGTCGGTAGAGCCGGACCATCGCTGACATCCAAACATTCAGAGGCCATGACGGCTTGGCAATATCAATATCAAATTGATCGAGAAGGCTGATGGTATCCGCGGCATCGAACCATGGGTCCATGGTGACCCACCGATTTGTTGTAAACAAAGCAATTGGCATGCCGTGCTGGTTCATGGCGATGGCCAGAATGTGACACATGGGTGTCTTGAAATCGTCGAGCGCGTTATCGACCCCAATGTCTGCTGGTTGAACGGTCTCAGGGATACCGTCACACCTTAGGAACAGATGAAAGTGTCCGTGTTCGCCGGGACGCTGCTGCTCGGGGTGGGCATGGTAGTAGAATTGTGAGTGGGTTTGCCGATCAATGACATCGCCCTTCGGGTAATGCGACCAGACGGCGAAGTCTTCGAAATCGTTGACGACTTCGCCGACAATGGAATCGCCGGTGTTGCCAAGTACGCGCATACATTCGAGCACTTGTTCACCGGCGATCACCATATCTTCGAGCCGGTCCCGCGGTAGCGTGGTTAAGTTGAGCGGAACCGGAGTCATTGAGTTGGAAGCAGCTTAAATATTAGGCTGCGCCACAGCACCCGCCGCAGCCGCCACATCCACCGCAACATCCACCACAGCCGCCGCAGCCACCACAGCCGCCGCAGCCACCACAGCCACCGCAACAACCGCCACAACAATTGGGCTGTGCCATGCTGATATTGACCTGTTTGGCCTTAGGCAAATTTGTCTGTTGTTCAAGGCTGGTCAAAGCAGCGCGCGCGGACCCGGGTTCGATTAAGCCGCCGGACATCACGACGCCCGCGCCAAGAACAGCGGGAGCGATTGCTCTACGAATCACGTGGGATTTTCGTTTGGTCATCAGGGGAGTTCCTCTCTGGGTTGACTCATTATCCTCCCTGCCAAATCGGGCTTGGGAAGATCACTAGACTATGAGGTTTAGGGATCAGCAAGGACAACATTCCCGTTATTTCACCAGAATGTGATGGGTTGAATTGGCTATCACTCCTGCAACTGATAGGCATCGATCTGGCTGAAATGCTTAGCTTCTGCCTAGGCGTTGCGCTTTGGTCCGGGCGGCGGTAAACCCACTCTCCAAGCCAGCCCTACGCTTTACAGACCGCAAAGATCACGCAGATGCTAGAGAAGACCTATAACCCCGCCGACGTAGAAGAAACACTTTACGAAGAGTGGGAGGCCGCTGGGTCGTTTGCGGCAGATACGGAGTCCAATAAAGCGCCGTATACCATCATGATGCCGCCACCTAACGTCACCGGCAGCCTCCATATTGGCCACGCGCTGACCTTTACCCTGCAGGACGTCCTGGTCCGCTATCGCCGTATGAAAAACCGCGATGCGCTGTGGCAGCCGGGAACGGACCATGCGGGGATCGCGACCCAAATGGTGGTTGAGCGGCAACTGGCAGAGAAGGGCATTCACCGACGTGACCTTGGACGTGAGAAATTCGTCGAGAAGATTTGGGACTGGAAAACGGAATCAGGCGGCACAATTATCCGTCAGTTAAGGCGTCTAGGAGCTTCACCCGATTGGGAGAAAGAACGCTTTACGCTAGACGAAGGGCTGTCCAAGGCTGTTACTAAGGTTTTCGTTCAGCTTCACAAGGAAGGTCTGATTTATCGGGACAAGCGTCTGGTGAACTGGGATCCAAAGCTTCATACCGCGATTTCCGACCTCGAAGTGGAGCAACGTGAAACCACCGGGAAAATGTGGTTCTTCAAGTATCCGGTTGAGGGGCGCGAAGGTGTCTTCATAACGGTAGGAACCACCCGGCCTGAAACAATGCTCGGTGATACCGCCGTGGCCGTACATCCCGACGATGAGCGCTACACCGATTTGGTTGGTCAGCATTGTGTATTGCCGATTGTCGGTCGCAAGATTCCAATCGTAGCCGATGAGTACGCTGATCCTGAAAAAGGGTCTGGCGCGGTGAAGATTACACCGGCCCACGACTTCAACGATTTTGCGGTCGGCGCGCGCCACGATCTGGAGCGCATCAATGTTCTAGATGAAAACGCAGCGCTGAACGAAAACGCGCCGGAAAAGTATCGCGGTATGGATCGCTTTGAAGGCCGTAAAGCGATCGTCGCCGATATAGAAGAGCTCGGCCTCCTCGAAAAGATCGAAGAGAACCCGATGGTCGTTCCCTACGGCGATCGTTCTGGTGTGGTTGTCGAGCCGTGGTTGACGGACCAATGGTTCGCCGATGCTCATACCCTTGCTCAACCAGCCATCAAGGCAGTGGAAGAGGGGCGTACCAAGTTCGTTCCCCAGCAGTGGGAAAACACGTACTTCGAATGGATGCGCAATATCCAGCCGTGGTGCGTGTCGCGCCAGTTGTGGTGGGGCCATCGCATTCCCGCGTGGTACGGACCTGATGGTCAGTTTTTCGTCGAGGAAACAGAAGCCGAGGCACTTACCGCTGCAAAGGCGCACTACGGCAAGGACGTCGAGCTCATCCAAGATCCCGACGTGCTCGACACCTGGTTCTCCTCCGGCTTATGGCCGTTCTCGACATTGGGGTGGCCAGACAAAACACCCGAGCTGGATCGTTACTATCCTGGCGACGTTCTTGTTACCGGCTTTGACATTATATTTTTCTGGGTCGCCCGGATGATGATGATGGGCATCCATTTCATCGGCGAGGTGCCGTTTAAAGAAGTCTACATCCATGCTCTCGTGCGGGACGAGAAGGGCCAGAAGATGTCGAAGTCCAAGGGCAACGTCATGGACCCTCTCGAACTATGCGACAAATATGGAACTGATTCAGTTCGGTTCACCTTGGCCGCAATGGCGGCCCAAGGGCGCGATATCAAACTAGCGGAGCAACGTATCGCCGGTTATCGCAACTTCATCACTAAAATCTGGAATGCCGCTCGTTTTTGCGAAATGAACGAATGTGCGCCCTCGGCAACCTTTGATCCGTCGACGGTCACGACGACGCTCAACCGATGGATTGTGTCTAAAGCGGCAGAGGCGGGGAACGCCGTTGCAACGGCCATTGAGGCCTATCGGTTCAATGAAAGTGCAGATGCCCTTTATCATTTCACTTGGCATACCTTCTGCGATTGGTTCTTGGAGTTTGCCAAGCCGGTATTCCAGGGGGACGACGAGGCCGCCAAAGCTGAGACCCGCGCAACGGCGGCCTGGGCGTTGGACCAAATTCTAATTTTTAGTCAGCCAATCATGCCCTTCGTGACCGAAGAGTTATGGCGTCGCATTGATGACTCGCGGGGAAGTGCGCTGATCAATGCGCAGTGGCCCGACTATGCCGGGTTATCAGCGCCGGACGCGCAGGAGGAAATGGATTGGGCTGTAGAGCTCATCTCCGCAATTCGCTCTGTCCGCGCAGAAATGAACATTCCACCGAAGACGAAACTCGATATTAGCGTCAAAGATGCGGATGCCGCCGCCAAAGCGAGGCTCGATTCACACCGTGCCCTCATCGAGGCCAATGCACGCTTGGCGTCGATCACCGCAGTTGAGGGTGACGTCAATATCGCGGGCGCGATTCAAGCGGTTGTAGGGTCAATGACCCTCATGTTGCCGTTGGCCGGGGTGATAGACGTGGATCACGAACGCGCGCGCCTACAGAAAGAAATCACCAAGCACGACACTGAGATCACTAAGACCCAGAAGAAACTCAGCAATGCGGGGTTTGTCGCCAAGGCTCCAGCGGAGGTGGTCGAAGAGAACCGAGCAAGAATCGCAGTTGCCGAGGATGCGAAATCTAAAGTGCAAGAGGCTTTGGCGCGCCTTGATGCTGTTTAATTGGGCGACTAGGGCGGCGTTCAGACTTGCTCGGCGATAACGGCGACGTCAGACTTAGATCATCATGACTAAGCCACCTGATAATTCTCAGAACCAGGACTCAATGGCCGATCTGCGGGCTCGAGCTGAGGCGGCATTAGAGAGAGGCGACCTTCAGGCGGCCCAAGAATTCGCAACTCGTTTGGCTACGCACGCCACAGGCCCGTGGGAAAACTTGGTCCTCGGTCGCATCGCCTTAGCAACTGGTGATCATCGACGGGCACGAACGGTCTTAGAGGCCGCGCGAAAACGGCTGCCAGAAGAAGGGTCTATTCTAGTCCATCTCGCAGAAGTCTATGCCGTTCAAAAACAGTGGGCTGACGCTGTTGAAAGCATAACGACTGCGATATCGAAGAGAGATTCCATCGCCGAGTTGCACGAGCGGCGTGCGACATACCTTACCAACGCGGGTGACGAGGTTGAGTCCATGCTTGCTCTTGAGCGTGCGCTCAGTCTAGAGCCAAATCGGGCATCTGCATGGGCACTATTGGGCGAGCGCCACCTCGAGCGAGACGATATCGCGGTCGCAAAGAAGGCCCTTGATAGAGCCCTTGCTTGCGATCCAGCGAATTCGACGGCGATATGGAATTTAGCGCTGCTTGCTGAAAAAACAGGAGACCTGGTGGAGGCGGAGTCCATTCTGACGCGCCTGATCGACTCAGGTTTGGTTGATTCTCGTCTGGTGTTGCAGCGGCGTGGGCAGATCCGTTTATCGCTGGGCGATTTGGCAGGCGGATGGGCGGACTATGGTGTCCGGTTGAAACATGCGTACTACGATAGTTGGCAGCATGCTCTGGAGGTTCCCTATTGGTCGGGTGAAGACTTGACCGGCAAACATCTAGCGGTTTGGGCAGACCAGGGGATCGGCGAGCAAATTCTAACAGCCAGTTTAGCCCTGCAGACATCCACCCGGGCTGGATCACTGACCTTTGCCTGTGATCCACGCTTGGTCTCGCTCCTAAGCAGATCCTTTCCTGATATCGCCGTTGTTTCTCTTGAAAAATTGCGAGAGCGGGGAAGGGCGGTCGGGCCAGTTGATTTACAAGCGAG
>WLXB01000157.1 GCA_012103295.1 Alphaproteobacteria bacterium
GGTATTCGGTTCTTTCTAAAAGCATGTCCACCAATAACCTCCATGTTAAAGTTGAGCCCAAGTGGCGTGAGCGGCGGGCCCATTTTTCGGCCTGGGGTCTCGACTTTGATGCATGAGTAGGCTTAATTAGCGCTAGTACTCGTAATAGGCGAGGTTTCGCCCGTGACACTAGACCGTTTGGGGATAATTCTATTCTGGATTGGTGCGATGGCGCTGTTTGGGCTCGTTTGGCGACGAGGTAAGCAGGGTGGACCGCGCTGGCCTGATCATGTCCTCCTTTTCTCCGGTATCTCCTGCATGATTGCAGGATTGGCGCTCATCTTTCTGCCCGATTTCGGGTAAACCCCTCGTCATGGCTGTCGAATGGACCGATCTTGGTTTGGTCCTCTCCGTGCGCAAGCATGGCGAGCACGATATCATTTTACATATTCTGACAGAGCAGCACGGCCATCACGCCGGCGTGGTAAAGGGCGGGGCAGGGCGGCGGGCGCGAGGCCTATACCAACCGGGGAACCGTTTACATGCCAGATGGCGGGCACGCCTTGAAGATCATCTCGGCACTTTCGTTTGCGAGCCCGAGCGAATGTTCGCCGCCGGGGCCTTGCACGACCGCATGATGCTGACAGCGATGACGGCTGTCTGCGCGATGGCCGAAGCCGTACTGCCGGAACGGGAAGCACATCCGCTGGCCTATCAGCAAGCCTGCCATTTGCTCGAGACTCTGGGGGAAGCGAACTGGGTTGTTGACTACGTGTTGTGGGAAATGCATTTGCTCAATGAACTTGGCTTTGGCCTTGACCTCAGTTCCTGCGCTTCGACCGGCGTCACCGATGACTTGATTTATGTCTCGCCCAAAAGTGGCCGAGCGGTGTCGCGAGAAGCGGGGGGGCCCTACAAAGGTCAACTGCGTGTGCTGCCGGCATTCCTTGTGCAAGAGGTGCCAGAGCAACCAGGCATGGACGATGTAATTGCTGGCCTGGATCTCACCGGTTTCTTTTTAGAGCGCCATGTGTATGCGCCGCATCAGCGTAGCTTGCCTGACGCCCGGCAACGACTTCGGGCGCTTATCTCGGCTTGAGATGTTAAACGGAAAGACGAACCCCGCCTCCATTACTATTGGAGAGGCGGGGCTTATCTGTTCAATGTGGTTAGCGAACGCAGCGGAAAACTTTTGATGCGGACGTGCCTGTATGTCGCGCCACGAACTCCCACGATCCATGCTTGCAACTTCCGTTACCTCCCGTCGTCGCAGCCGGACCATACCCTGAGGAAGAACCGAGTATCGTGAAGTTGGTCGTCCATTCCCAATCATCAGTCATATTGTTTAGATTTAGGGTGCCAGCCTGGTCGCAGGTGTATTTAAATTCAGCTGGTTCCGGCAAACGTTTGCCATCGTCCAAACATTCTTGACGAGCATCCTCAAATTCTTTCGAACCCGCTGAGTGTTCGTCCTTATCTATGCATATACCGAAATCAACACTATTCGGGTTTGTATAGATTTTGACAAACGCTTCCGTTGTCGCGTTGCAGTCGTTCCTGTGTGCACGAAAGAGTCCAAGGCCAGCCATTGTCGTTGTCCATACATCGGTTCCAATGCCAGATTGACCGATGGCTTTTCCTCGGCGCAGCGTTTGCGCACTCGTGTCACCGATGCTTGTGATTAGAAGTCCAATGGCGAGAGCCAAACTAAGGCCCAGTGTTTTGATCGAATAGGTCATGTTCGTATCCTTTCTATAGCTGTGGTACGCGTTGGGCGTGCCCCATTCCCGGGCAAGGGAAAAACAGGACACGCCCTCACGCTGCTGCTCTGCTCGGGTTAGCGCACGCAGCGATAGACGAGGGAGCCGATGGTGCCGTTGATCGACGTGGCATAATCGGCAGACCCATAGTTGCAGCCGCCGTTGCCGCCTACAGGCACGGCTGTACCGACATTGGGGGAGGCATCGTCGGTGGCCAACTGGGCAGCGAAGTTAGAAACCCACTCCCAATCGTCTGTCATGTCGTTCAGGCCAGTACCGTTATCGCAGGCCAGTTTGAACTCGCCGGGCTCAGGCAAACGCATGTCGGCATTGACGCAGGTATCACGGGCGTCGGACCAGTCGGCGGCGGTGCGTTCATCTTCTTCGATGCAGAAGCCGATGTCGGTGCCGTCTTCGTTGTCCCAAACCTGGATGAATTCCTCACCGGTCACGCAATCGTCTTCATGGGGCATAAATAAGTTCTCTTTGCCCATAAGGTTGGTGACGGAGTCTGATCCGACGGCCGGTGAGGACCATTGAGTGAATTCTTCAGCCGAAACGGTGTAGGGAAGAAGAATGATTGAAGTGCAAAGCAGTGCTGTACGTAAGGTCATGATGATGTCCTTTCGGGATGGCCACAAAAGCGTGGCAAAAGTTTGAGTTCAGAAAGTTGAGCTAAACGATGCAGTTAGCGGACGCAGCGAAAGCCAAAGCTGTCTTGTGTGCCGTTGGCAAGGCCAGCCCAACCCTGCGTGGCGTGCAAGCACGAACCGTTGCCAGACGCCACGGTGGAAATGCCTGGAGTCTTTGATCCAAAACTGTTGCGCCATTGAGCAACAAAGTTGGAAGACCATTCCCAGTCGTCTGTCGTGTTTGAGAGTCCGGTACCTATCTGGCAAGCAAACTTATATTCAGCCGGTTCTGGCAATCGTTTTCCGTCATCCAAACATTCCTGGCGAGCATCTTCCCATTCGACAATTCCTGCCGAGCGTTCGTCCTTGTCCATGCAAAAGCCGAAGTCGATCGAATTTTCTGCATAGACCTTCACAAAGACTTCTGTAGTTGCGTTGCAGTCGTCGCGATGAGGCGTGAAAAGGCCAAGACCAGACATAGCTTGAGTCCACATGTCTGAACTTTGAGCCGACGCGCCAACCTGACGGCTACGCTGTGTATCTTGAGCTATGGCTGTACCTGTTGTCGTAATCGCGAACGCCATTACGCACGACAGACTGAGTAGTCTGATTTGTGAGGTTTCGGGAATCATCGTCGGTCCCTCCTGGGGATTGGTTTCTGATACGCAGAAGCGTCAAACCACCAATCTGAAATCCGGTTCCCGAGACCGTCTTCCGATCCTGCAGACGAAGAACGTTACAAGGTATGTTGTGGTTGCGTTGTAATTGAGTTGTCATATTCGCGTTTTGCGTGCTGAATTAGGCAGTATTTCACCACATTTCGTGTTTACAGTTAGGCGGACACACTGCATTTTGTGTCGGCGCAGAAAACGTACTGCGAGATTTTTTTAGCTAGAACGCAGGTCCAATGGCTCGATCCCGCACCCCTAAGAAACCCGCCGGTCCAGAGCGGATTGTTGAGACGCCTTTGGCGGATGCGCTGTCGGAACGCTATCTGGCCTATGCGATGTCGACCATCGTGTCGCGCTCGCTACCGGACGTGCGAGATGGCCTTAAACCGGTCCATCGGCGCCTGCTGTATGCCATGCGCGAGCTCAAACTGAATCCCGACCAGGGATTCAAGAAATGCGCACGCGTGGTTGGCGATGTCATCGGCAAGTATCATCCCCACGGCGATGTCGCGGTGTACGACGCCATGGTGCGTTTGGCCCAGGACTTCGCAGTGCGTTATCCGATGGTCGAGGGGCAGGGCAACTTCGGCAACATCGACGGCGATAACGCGGCAGCGATGCGGTACACGGAAGCGCGGCTGACCCGCTATGCCATCGCGCTTATGGATGGCCTCGACGAAGACGCCTCTGATTTTCAGCCGACGTATGATGGGGAAGAACACGAACCCCTAGTGATGCCTGCCGCCGTACCAAATCTGTTGGCCAACGGATCTTCAGGTATCGCTGTCGGCATGGCGACCAACATTCCGCCACATAATGTCGGCGAGCTGTGTGATGCGCTGATTCACATGGCCGATGTGCGGAAGAAAGACCCGAAGAAAGCAAAACAAAAGGGCGGCCGCCCTGAAATTCTCGATGCCACATTGCTCAAGTATATCCCGGGGCCCGATTTCCCGACCGGGGGTACGTTGGCAGAGAGCAAAGAAGCCATCGCCGAAGCTTATCGCACCGGGCGGGGTAGCTTCCGAGTGCGGGCGAAGTATGAAGTTGAGAAACACGGCCGTGGCCAGTTCGATATTGTCGTTACTGAGATGCCGTATCAGGTGCAGAAGGCAAAACTGATTGAGCGCATCGCGGAGTTGATGGATGCGCGAAAACTGCCGTTCCTCGCCGATATCCGGGATGAGTCAGCCGAAGATATTCGCCTGGTTCTGGAGCCCAAAAGCCGGACGGTTGATCCAGATACGCTGATGGAACAATTGTTCCGCCAGACTGATCTGGAAATCCGCTTTGGCCTCAATCTGAATGTGCTGTGCGCCGACGGTGTACCGCGGGTTCAGAATTTACGCGAAGTGTTGCAGGCCTATCTGGATCATCGACAAGAGGTGCTAAAGCGCCGGTCAGCCCACCGCCTTGCCAAAATCGAACACCGTCTTGAGGTGCTAGAAGGCTATTTAATCGCGTATCTCAACCTTGATGAGGTGATCAAAATCATCCGGCAGAAGGATGAGCCTAAGCCAGTACTCATGAAGCGTTTCAAGCTGACTGATGTTCAGGCGGAAGCGATCCTCAACATGCGGTTGCGGTCATTGCGCAAGCTCGAAGAAATGGAAATAAAAGGTGAGCACGAAAAGCTCACCAAGGAAAAGAAAGGGCTTAAGTCCCTGTTGAAGGATGCGTCCAAACAATGGGCATCCATCGGCGAGCAACTGCGTGCGGCTAAGAAAGAATTTGGCCAAAGCACACCGCTCGGAAAACGTCGAACCGAACTGGGTGATGCGCCATCAGCCGTTGTTGTGCCCATCGAAGCATTAGTCGAGAAAGAACCGATTACCGTGGTGCTGTCGACGAAAGGTTGGATTCGTGCCCTGAAAGGCCATCGTGAGGATATCTCCGACATCAAGTTCAAAGATGGAGACGACTGGGATTTCTCGTTGCAGGCGACGACTGTCGATAAAATATTATTCTTTGGGTCGGATGGACGCTTCTACACCATCCCGGGTGATCGCTTGCCGCAGGGTCGTGGCTTCGGCGAACCACTACGCTTGATGGTTGACCTACCCAACGACGCGACCGTGGTCGAGATGAAGGTGTGGGAGAAAGACGGGCGCTTACTTGTTGCCTCCAGCGGTGGGCGTGGCTTTGTCGTGCCCGAAGAGCACGTATTCGGCCAAACCAAGAACGGCAAACAGGTGCTCAACCTTGGTAAGGGTGAGAAGGCGCGGGCCTGCCACACCATGGAAGAGGACGATGATCATGTCGCTGTCGTCGGTAAGAACCGTAAGCTCATAATTTTCCCACTTGAAGAAATGCCAGAAATGACCCGGGGTCGAGGTGTTATCCTGCAACGCTATAAGGATGGCGGATTGTCTGACGCGAAGTCGTTTGTGCTGGACGAGGGTCTTACTTGGATGACCGGTGGTCGCCAGCGCACAGAAGAAGATTTGCGGGCCTGGATGGGCAAGCGCGCTCAGGCGGGACGCATTGCTCCGCGCGGATTTTCGACCACCAACACGTTTCGGTGAGGCGGTTCCATGACCGGGAACGGCCATGGAAATAGTGTCCTCAAGGGTGTAACCTGTTTTTACTTCGTTCCAATTGTCGGCCACCGCTACTAAAGCGTTGCCAGATATGTTTTAGGAATGTTTCAACGCGGGGACCGGCCCTAACCTGAGGGACCGACCGTGCAACAGGAAGCCACCCACGAAAACCTAAGTACTGAAACACGCGCGCTAGCCGCTGTCCGTGTTGTCGACTTTAATGATTTAACCGCGGCGATTGCCAAAGGCATTGAAGACTTTAACGCCAAACCTAGTCATCCGTTATTCGTTGGCTTGATCTATCCCTTAGCGATGATCCTCGCCATCGGCTTTACAGTGAATGAGAATCTTCTGCCACTCGCTTTTCCCTTGGTGTCTGGTTTTGCCTTGTTGGGACCCTTCGTTGCCCTTGGCCTGTATGAATTGAGCCGGCGGCGCGAACTTGGCGAAGATGTTTCGTGGAGCGATGCTTTTTCGGTATC
>WLXB01000158.1 GCA_012103295.1 Alphaproteobacteria bacterium
GTCTGGGCCGTGTCTCAGTCCCAGTGTGACTGGTCATCCTCTCAGACCAGCTACTGATCGTAGCCTTGGTAGGCCGTTACCCCACCAACAAGCTAATCAGACGCGGGCTAATCCTGGAGCGATAAATCTTTCCCCCTTGGGGCGTATACGGTATTAGCCAACGTTTCCATTGGTTATTCCGTACTCCAGGGCATATTCCCACGCGTTACTCACCCGTGCGCCACTATCCATTGTGGTCCGAAGACCACGGATCGTTCGACTTGCATGTGTTAGGCCTGCCGCCAGCGTTCGTTCTGAGCCAGGATCAAACTCTCAAGTTGAATTGGAGCTGTCCTGCACAAACACTTCACACAATTACTTGGTGTTGCGTAGATGCGTTGACAACGTCCGAACTAGCGAACCGCCGCCTACGCATCCCTTTCGAGATCTCTTCACAATGTCAAAGAGCACTTAACTAAGGGGTCCTCGGCAAAAACCGTGAACCCCTCAAAAAAGGCCCCGCAGGTCAGGGCCCCAAGGGGCCCCTCTCAACGGGAGAGCGGGTTCTACAGGGTGACCTACCCTGCGTCAAGCCCAGAATTAATGTTTATAAAACCCAATGATTTCAATGGGCTGGCTACGCTGAAACCATAAAAACCGACATGCTCAGCGCGAAGGTCCAAAGATAGGCCTCGATTTTAGGTCTGTCAAACGAATCTGCCAAGATTTCCGGGGGTTTGAGCGCTATCTAGACGCTCGCACGGGCGAAGATTTGGAGTTCTAAAGGCTGATATTTTGTTGCCGCTTGTCCCCGGCGCCTTAGCTCCACGCCGCGACATTGACATCACCTCGTGATTCCATCATATTTCTATTAAGAATCAAGGGGTTGGGATAAACGGATCACGACATTCGACGCCCCCAGCCCAACAAAAAACAACAAACTACGACGAAAAATGAGAGAGAACCGCGTTTCGCGAGGGGCAATATGGGGATCGGTTTGCATCCGAACGCGGTTTGGTACACGAGTTCAGGAGCGCTTCTAGGCGCTGTCCTGGCGATCAGCAGCCAAATCAGTTCACAGCCTGGACCAGGCATCAGTTTTGACGCCGAGGCACAAGACAGTGCTCTTGTTGAGGTCATCAACCCGTCGGACGCCCTCGGGCTGTCGCCGATTGTCGTTTCTGGACGACCTACACCAGTCCTTGAAAAGACTGAACTTACGGTCGGTCGTGGCGACACCCTCCTCGGACTTCTGCGGGAAAGCAAAATTCCTGCTTCAGAAGCCCATGCCGCGGTAAGCGCTTTGAGTGAGATTTTCGACCCACGAGATATTCGGGTTGGTCAAAAGATTACTGTTTCCGCAACATCAGACACCGCAGCGCCCGACCTCGAAGCAATACGCATTGCTGTTGGGCCAGGTCACGACGTACTGGCCCTTCGTTCGGCTACAGAAACGTTTAATGCGACAACGCTGAAGGCCCAGACGAGTTTAGAACCACAGGCTTTTACCGGAACCATTAACTCGAGCTTGTATGAAGCGGCGGTCGACAGAGGCGTTCCGGCACCCGTGTTGGTCGAGATGATTCGTTTGTTTTCGTACGATGTCGACTTCCAGCGCGATATCCGCAGCAACGACAGTTTTGAACTGATGTTCGAGCGCCGCGTCACCGAAGACGGCCTGGTTGTCGCCAATGGTGCGATTGACTACGCGTCCATGACCCTGCGCGGTAAAGTTTTCAAGATTTACGCATTCGAACACAGCGAAGATCAGACCGACTACTACAACGAAGATGGCAAGGGTATTCGCAAAGCCTTGATGCGCACTCCTATAAACGGGGCGCGTCTATCCTCTTCTTTTGGACGGCGCAAACACCCTGTGCTCGGCTATACCAAGATGCATCGGGGCGTTGATTTCGCCGCACCGCGTGGCACACCAATTTATGCCGCCGGCGACGGTGTCATTGAGAAACGCCAGCGCTGGAGTAGCTTTGGCAACTATATACGTATTCGGCATGGCGATGGCTTTGCCACCGCCT
This sequence comes from Alphaproteobacteria bacterium, assembly GCA_012103295.1. Classification (GTDB taxonomy): domain Bacteria; phylum Pseudomonadota; class Alphaproteobacteria; order Rhodospirillales; family Rhodospirillaceae; genus WLXB01. The sequence goes on from WLXB01000158.1 coordinate 2,016, forward strand.
ACGCTCACATGAAAAATTTCGCCAAAGGCTACCGCGTCGGTGGCCGGGTCAAGCAAGGCGCCGTCATCGGTTACGTCGGCACAACGGGCAGATCAACTGGCCCGCATTTGCACTATGAGGTTCTCAAAAATGGCGGCCAGGTGAACCCGATGAAGGTGCGCTTCCCCGCGTCCAAATCGCTTACCGGAGACGAGCTAATCGCGTTTCAGACAGTCAGAAAAGCAACCGATATGGCCTGGGCCAATGTTTTCGCCGAACGGGATGTGGCATCTCTTGACGATGACAACGCAACCCGTTCACTCGAGTAGCAACAGTCAAACTAGAGCTTAGGCCACCTCGGTGGAGACCGCTTTTCCGTTTATGGTTAAACTGTCGCCATCGATCGAAACCTGCACAGTTGCGCCGTCTAGGATGTCGCCGTTGAGCACCATGGTCGCCATAATATTTTCTAGGTGGCGCTGAATAACCCGCTTAAGCGGACGCGCGCCATAGACTGGATCATAACCCTGTCGACCGAGCCACTCCGCTGCAACATCATCAACATTGAGAACGATGTCCCGATCAGCAAGTCGCCGGGCAAGGCGGGCCACTTGAATATCAACGATGGCACCCATTTGCCCCTGACTAAGGCGATGAAATAGAAGGATTTCGTCGAGCCTATTGAGGAACTCTGGTCGGAAGGCGGTGCGAACAATCTCCATGACATCACCGCGCACCTCTTCTGGGGGGGGCACCGTCACTTTGCGCTGCTAGAATATCAGAGCCAAGATTCGACGTCATAACGATGAGCGTATTGCGAAAATCAACGGTACGTCCCTGCCCGTCGGTCAGACGCCCATCGTCTAGCACTTGAAGCAGCACGTTGAAGACGTCTGGGTGGGCCTTTTCAACCTCGTCGAAAAGAATAACCTGATAAGGCCGACGACGGACCGCTTCGGTCAACGCACCACCTTGCTCATACCCAACGTAACCAGGCGGGGCGACGATGAGTCGCGCAACCGCATGCTTTTCCATGTACTCGGACATGTCGACGCGAATCATCGCCGTCTCATCATCAAATAAAAATTCCGCCAAAGCTTTTGTAAGTTCAGTTTTGCCGACACCAGTAGGGCCTAAGAAAAGGAAAGACCCAATCGGCCTATTAGGATCTTGCAGACCGGCTCGCGACCGCCGTACCGCGTTGGACACGGCCGCAATCGCCTCTCCTTGCCCTATAACGCGGCGTCCAATTTGCTCTTCCATCTGCAGCAATTTATCGCGTTCGCCTTCAAGCATTTTATCGACGGGTATACCTGTCCAGCGCGACACAACACTCGCAATATGTTCAGTCGTGACTTCTTCAATAACCACAGCCAAACCATCCTGGCGTTCGGCATCGGCTAGTGTTTGTACAAGATCGGGAATAACCTGATGCTGCAGTTGACCAGCACGTTCGTACTCGCTTGCGCGCAACGCGTTATCCAATTCCAGTCGGGCCTGCTCAAGCTCTTCCTTTACTCGCGTCGCATCAGCCAATTTGTTCTTCTCACTTTGCCACCGTTCCGTAAGCGATGCTGAACTACTCTCAAGCTCTTTTAGCTCGGCGCTAAGTTTGCCGAGGCGGTCTTGCGAAGCGCTATCTTTCTCTTTCTTCAGCGCCTCTCTTTCAATTTTCAATTGAACGACCTTGCGATCCAACTCGTCCAGTTCTTCTGGCTTTGAGTCGACTTCCATACGCAAACGGCTAGCCGATTCATCCATCAGGTCGATGGCCTTGTCCGGCAAAAATCGGTCAGTGATGTATCGATTGGACAAAGTCGCCGCGGAGACCAGTGCGCTGTCAGAAATCCGCACCCCGTGGTGCATCTCATACTTCTCTTTAATTCCACGAAGGATCGAGATGCTGTCTTCAACAGTTGGCTCACTGACAAAAACGGGCTGGAATCGACGCGCTAGTGCCGCATCCTTCTCAACATGCTTGCGGTATTCTTCCAGCGTTGTGGCGCCGATACAGTGAAGTTCACCCCGGGCCAGCGCCGGCTTCAAGAGATTGGATGCGTCCATCGCCCCCTCAGCTGCACCCGCACCCACCAAGGTGTGCATCTCATCAATAAACAGAACGATCTGGCCGGCGGCGGCCGTCACCTCATTCAAGACCGCCTTAAGACGTTCCTCGAACTCGCCACGAAACTTTGCCCCCGCGATCAACGACCCTAAATCCAGGGTCAGGAGAGATTTTTGTTTCAAGCTCTCAGGGACATCACCATGAATAATCCTTAACGCCAGACCTTCGACAATCGCCGTTTTACCAACCCCAGGCTCACCGATCAGCACAGGGTTGTTCTTGGTACGACGCGAGAGAACCTGAATTGTGCGACGAATTTCTTCATCACGACCGATGACCGGATCAAGTTTGCCGTTTGATGCGGCCTCAGTCAGATCACGCGTATACTTCTTAAGGGCCTCATACTGATCTTCCGCGCTCGCAGAGTCTGCGGTTCTCCCCTTTCGCAAATCATTGATCGCCGTATTCAGGTTTTGCGGCGTGACGCCAGCGTCCGACAGGGCTTTGGCACACCCAGACTCCGCTTCGAAAACCAAAGCCAGGAGGAGGTATTCGACAGTAACAAAAGAGTCGCCCGCCTTTTTTGACAGCTGGCCCGCCTGATCAACGACTTTCGCCAGATCCTGCGAAATATACATTTGTGTATTTGGACCCTCGACGCTGGGCAGCTTATTGAGGGCTTTATCGGATAGGGCCAGGGCGCGCTTCGCATCCCCGCCAGACGCCTCTATGAGACGACCTGCCTGCCCTTCACCATCATCAAGCAAAGCCTTGAGAAGATGGAATGGCATAACCTGCTGATGATTGTCTCTAAGGGCAATCGTCTGAGCGGCTTGAAGAAATCCTTTTGACCGTTCGGTCAAAGACTCAAGGTTCATCGGTCCAAGTCCCTTGCACGCGACAGGCCAAAATCCCCCACGGGTGGCGAGATTCCCGGCCCTCAATTATGGGCTCAGACATCAATATTGGGGACACATGCCGTTACTGCAAGACGAAGCTCGGAATTAAATGAACAATCAGAGCAACGTTAGCCGGGAAGAAGACTTACTCAGCAGCCTCTGGCGCTGGAGCATCGCTGTCAGCCGCTGCCGCTTTCTTCGGCGCACGGGCACGCCTTGGCTTCTTGGGCGCGGCATCTTTTTTCTCTTCTGCGGCAGGTTGCGTATCGGGTGCCGCGCTGCCCTCAGTCTTAATCGGCACGTCTTTAACTACCGTGTCCGCTCCAGCCGCGACATCAGCTGGCCCTTTTTCTGCACCACCAGATTGAACGGGAACAGCATCGGTGTTTGACGTCGACGCACCATTATTCTGAGGTCGGCGATTCTCGTTTCTTCCACCTTGCTGTTCGTTACGAGCAGCCTGCTGTTCATTTCTGGCATTGACGATTCGGTAATAGTGGTCCGCGTGCTGATAGTAATTCTCAGCCGCGATACGATCACCCTGCTGCGTCGCATCACGCGCCAAGGACGTATATTTGTCCATCAGCTGTTGTGCATTGCCGCGGTTACGGCCGCCATTAGGGTCGAAGTTTCCACCTCTGCCCTGAGAACGCTTTCCACTGTTATTGCGGTTGCGCCCCCGTCCCTTAGAACCGGTCATTTTTGACATAGAGTCTGGTGCCGAGTTGTTGGATCAATTTCCTCTTGGTCCAGTCTTAACCGCCACGGAAAACGTTTCCGCCTTGCGGCTCCCGAAGATCGTCTTATGGGAGTTGACTGTGAACAGCCCCTGCTGTTCTAAAACGAAAACCTTAGTGCGCTGGCCAACCGGCCTACTGATTAATGTTTTCGTTGGTGAGAAGATCGTAGACAGCTTGTTTCGATTTTCCAACCCTTTTTTATGAAACGGTTGCAGAAAGACATCGAATAAT
>WLXB01000023.1 GCA_012103295.1 Alphaproteobacteria bacterium
ACATTCAGCCGCGCCAGAAACGCGGAAGAACCAACACGAGCACGGTATAAAGCTCAAGTCGTCCCAATAGCATACCCAAAGATAACAGCCATTTCGCGGCGTCTGGCAGTGTTGTGTACGTACCTGCCGGCCCAATCGTTTCTCCAAGTCCTGGACCGACATTTGAAACAGCACTGGCTGCGCCAGAAAAAGCTGTAATGAAATCCAGCCCCAGCGCCGCCAGCGCAACGGCTAGCAAACAGACAGATAGGGCATACAGATAAAAGAACCCCATCACTGAACTGGCGACTGAATCGTCGATTGGTCTTTTGTTAAAATAGGGTGTGAAAACCCCATGGGGTTGGAGAAGTTGGCGAAGCTGCACGCGGGCAACTTCGAAAAGAACCTGGAATCTAAATATCTTGATTCCGCATGTAGTCGACCCCGCACAGCCACCAACGAACATCAGCATGAAGAGAATCACGACTATGAATCCACCCCATTGTCCGAAGTCGGTTGTCGCGTACCCGGTTCCCGTTATGACTGAGACAGTGTTGAACGCCGCGAACCGCATCCCCGAAAGCGGCGCGTACGTATCCGTAAAGATGAGATAGGTGGCAACGATCCCTATAAAAACAATCACTACACCGATAAACCATTGTACCTGAGTATCGTGCCAAAGGGCGTCAGCGCGACCGCGCAAGACTTGGACGTAGAGTAAAAATGGGATTCCACCAACGACCATGCCCACCGTTGCTATCGTGTCTATAGCGCCGCTATCAAAGTGGCCTATCGATGCGTCATGTGTGGAGTACCCGCCGGTCGCAATCGTCGTCATAGCGTGGGTCACGGCATCAAGACCATTCATGCCAGCAAGCCAATACAAGACGGCCCATATGCCTGTGAGGCCGATGAATACCAAAACCAGTGCCGCTGCCAATTGGGTGGCGCGAGGCAATACCTTTTCTTGTGCTTCGAAACCCTCAACCTTAAACATTTGCATGCCACCAACTTTAAGCATTGGCAGGATTGTGAGTGCCATAATGATGATGCCAAGCCCACCTAGCCATTGAAGGATGCTGCGCCACAACAATAATCCGGGCGGCGCATTGTCGAGTCCGGTTATGACGGTCGCGCCCGTCGTGGTAATGCCCGACATCGCTTCGAAAAACGCGTCCGTAAACGAAAGGCGAAAATCAGATATCATGAATGGAACGGAAGCGAAGGCGGGCAGGACGATCCACGATAGAGTGGTGAGAAGGAAAGCCTGACGCAGAGTAAGTGTTACCTCGCCTGTGCGTGTGGTCATGACGGTTGCAGCGCCTACGAAAAGTGTAAACGCGGCGGAAACCGCGAAGGCCGCCCAATCCGGATTGCCATCAAAAAGATCGACGAAGGCGGGGATGCCCATACCGGCGGCAAGAATTATCAGCAGAAGTCCGAGGACAAGAAAGACGGGCCTGAAGTCGATCATGATAGCTGCCTTGGCCTAGAATCCGTTCATCCGCGTGCCGGCTGGCGACGCGCTGACGTCTATCGATGAACGGCCAGTCTGGAGACAGCATAAACGACTAAAGGGCCGCTCCAAAGGAGTACGGTATAACCGGGGGGGGAGGCTAAGGTCTACGCCTTGCCAATAAAGGCTAGAAATTCTCGGCGCGTGGAGGGATCGTCTCGGAATGCTCCAAGCATTGTGCTGGTTACCATTGTTACGTCGGGTTTGTGTACACCGCGCGTGCTCATACATTCGTGGTTGCCTTCAATCACGACCGCAACACCCTTAGGCGCTAGAACATCATTTATGGTCTTCGCGATCTGAGCCGTCATCTTCTCTTGAATCTGCAGACGTTTCGCGTAGGCCTCAACGACACGTGCCAACTTGGAAATACCTACTACTCGATTCTCTGGAAGATATGCGACGTGAGCCTTCCCAATTATGGGCACCATATGGTGTTCGCAATGGGACTCGTAGTCGATGTCTCGCAATACCACCATTTCGTCGTACCCTTCGGTTTCTTCAAAGGTCGTGCGAAGAATGGATTCAGGGTCTTGCCAGTAACCGGCAAAGAATTCTCCATAGGACCTCGCAACTCGATCAGGTGTTCCTAGGAGGCCTTCACGGTTCGGGTCGTCACCGGCCCACCTAATGAGCGTGCGAACAGCTTCCTCGGCCTCGCCTCTGGTCGGTCGATCTGTGGTGCCCTTACGTTCCCCGTGATCGCGGGTCGCCTTCTCCAACGATCCTGGTCGGAATTGGGTCATGTCTGGTCCCTTCGAATCAGCGCTTTCTACGATGCGCTTTCAAGTGGCTCTTAAGTTTACGTACTTGCTACGAAACTGCCAGTCTTCCGGATCAATTGCCCTAATTGACGGCGGCTGAATCGTAGGGGCTGTCTAAGGAAAACGCCGGAATTTCAACGTCGAATCGCTCTCCCTCAGAGCTCTCCATTTCGTACGATCCAACCATAATTCCCGATGGTGTCGGCAGTGGTGTGCCACTTGTGTACTCAAAGGAGTCGCCCGGGTTGAGCACCGGTTGCTCTCCCACCACACCGGAACCTTTAACTTCCTGCAACCTGCCGAGTTTGTCCGTAATGCGCCAGTGCCGGTTGAGAAGTTGAACTGTTTCGGTCCCAGAGTTCTCAATATTGACCTTGTAAGCCCATACATATTGCTCTTCGTCGGGTTCCGATTGCTCGTCCAAATAGAAAGGTTGGACGGTTATAGTTATCGAGCGAGTCGTTTTCTCGTACATATTACATCCGGTCGCTGATCAAGAATAACGCGTGGGTATATCGGTTTACGATGTGCCGTGCATTACCTTAGTGGCCATAGCCGCTTTCTCAATCCATTTCTTACTGAGCAAGAGCTTGATCTAGATCGCGAATGAGGTCATCGACCGATTCTAATCCGACGGAAAGGCGTACAAAGCCAGGTGTGAGGCCGACTCGTGCCTTATCCTCATCGGACAACCGCTGATGAGTCGTTGTGGCAGGGTGGCAAATCAGGCTTTTTGCATCACCAAGGTTGTTGGAAATATCGATGATCTTGAGTCTATTTAGAAAATCGAACGTGCGATTCTTGCCACCTTCTAATTCGAACGCGACAACGGTTCCTCCGCGCTTCATCTGCTGCATGGCCAATTCATGTTGGGGATGAGAGTCCAATTCAGGATAAAGCAAACGCGTTATCCCAGGTTTGGTGGAGAGGTGCGTTGCGATGGACTTGGCAGAATCACAATGCCTGTCGACCCTCAGAGCGAGTGTCTCAAGGCCTTTGAGTAAAACCCATGCATTAAAAGGACTCAAAGCTGGGCCGGTGTGTCGAATAAAAGGTGTAACGGTGTCTTCAATAAAGGATTTGGTGCCAAGCACGGCCCCCCCTAAGCACCGTCCTTGACCATCGATATGCTTGGTTGCTGAATAGATTATGACATCAGCGCCAAATTCCAGAGGCTTTTGTAGTTCGGGCGTTGCAAAAACGTTATCAACAAAAACTGTTGCGCCGGCGCTATGGGCTAATCCACATACGGCGGCGACATCGATGATTTCTAATCCCGGGTTGGAGGGGGACTCTAGAAATACAGCATTTGCAGGTTTTGAAAGCGCTGTTTCCCACTCTTCGATATTCCTGCCGTCGACGAGTTCCGTTGTGACACCGAAACGCGGTAAGAGTTCTTCGCATATGTACTGGCAAGAGCCGAATAGCGCACGGGATGCGACAAGTCGATCGCCCGCGCTGAGGTGACTTGCCAGCGCGGCAAACACTGCGGCCATGCCGCTCCCCATCGCTTTGCACTCTTCAGCCCCTTCGAGTAGGGCGAGGCGTTGCTCGAACATCGTGACTGTGGGATTGCCGAAACGTGAATAGACAAAGCGGTCAATATCCTGATTGAACGCCGCCTCTGCTTCTTCTGCTGACTTGTAGACGTAGCCAGAGTTGAGAAACAATGCTTCGCTTGTTTCGTCGAACTGACTTCGCACTGTGGCGCCGCGTACGGCTTGAGTTTGCGGCTCCCAATTCCGTTGGCTCTCGTAATCGATGGTCATTGCTCGTCCTTTTCGGCAATAAAAAACCCCCGACCGGTGAGGCGGGGGCAGAGCCCTCGACCTTTTAGCGATTTATTTAACGTGGCCGCAATCCGGTCTTCAAATCACCACGATGACTATTTGTTAAACCGATTTTTCTGGGCGGTCAAGACCGTCCTGAAGGTTCACATATCGAGTGAAGGCCAGGTCATAGGGGGTTGCATTGGGGTCGTCTTCTACGCTTTTCCCGCTCGGAGAGGTCAGTTTTCCTACTCCAGAGCTGCACCACAGAACGCTATCGTCACGATATTCGTAGTCCAAGATTCTGTCATCTAAAAATCCTATCCCGGGGGCGGTACCCCGCCGTTGTAGATCGACGAAAGAGGCGTACATGGCCAGCTGATCAATACCCCACGGGAGTTGTTTGTCTTGGTAAAAATGGGCGATGTAGGCGGCCACATGGTGCAAGTATTTGGTCGCAGTACCGGTGGGGCGAGTGCCAACAAGGCAGGCATTAAATTGATTCCATGGTTCTAGTCGTCCTGGTCTGGCGCGGAGGCAAATGTCAGACCCACGAGATTCTGAAAAAAATGTTTCTGGTGATTTGTTAAATAGACCGTCTACGTCCATGAGCCAGAGACATCTCTGGTACTGTTTGAAGTGATGGTAATAGCGGATGAACCGAATAGCGTGGAAATACGCTCGCCTTGATACGAGGCTGTCGTCCGAGAACTCTGGTCGTTCGATGCTGAGCGCCGTGCGAACATTTTTTAAGTCAGAGCAAAACCTATCAGCTTGTTCTGTATGACTTTGAGGCGAGTCCATGAGATGTATGTGCACTTCGTTTCCGGGCCCTTGGTCCGCTAAAGAAAGAAGCAATGGCTTCGCAAACATATCGAAGTATGTTGAGTTGCAAGCCATGTAAAGCACATCGTCTTTTTTGAAGACGCCTTCCCTTATGGTTTCTACGATGGGTAAGCCCGATAAAAGATCTTCATCGGTCGTCTTCTTCAATTTATCAAAGAATGGTGTGTCGAAGCGAATGGCCTGTGCCATTGGTCTAAGCGAAGGGGCTGTAACCTCAGCAAATTTTAATTGAGAATTATCGGTATCCCCGGACGAGAAAGTCGCGAGACCCGCTGTCATTAGTGCCCACGAGTCTGTTTGGCTTTGGTCGTTGAGTGTGGTCGCAGCGGTGGTGAACGCTTTGAGCGTGTCAGTCGCATGGTGGAAAAACAAATCATTCAAGGAGGCTGCATGTTACGGGGGCAACCCTTTATTTATTCGTGCAATCCACTCTTCAAAGAGAACCATCACACTTAGAAGCTTGATACGATCCGATAGATTTTCTCCGACAGCATTGACTGCAGCCCTGAGCGTGTTGATGGCCTTTGCGGGGGAATCTCGCCAAAGTATCCAACCCAGTTTGATGGCAGCTTGGGTGTGCCGAGGATTGTATTGCAACGCGTTTTCGTACGCTTCTCTAGCGTCTGCTTTTTCCCCTAAGGTCTCTTTCAGGCTCGCATACCTTGCCCATAAATCAGAATTCTGTGGTGTCTTCGCGAGCACCGGTCGATAGCAGCGCGTGGCTTGTTCAGCATTGCCCAGGGTCTCGAAACATTTTCCGAGGCTGGTCAGGGTGTCTAGGGTTGGTTGGGCTTTCGCCGCTCTTTGCAGGTGAGGCAGGCCCTCGGCAGCGCGTCCTCGCTCAAGTTGCATTAATCCCAGATTGTAGTTTGCGGGAACGAAATCGGGAGACACATCTAAGGCGGCGCGGAACGACGCCTCAGCGTCTTTATCTCTGCCCTCTCTAAGTGCGATTCCAGCTTCGGCTACAAGAGTGTTTGCCGCGGAATCAGTTTCTGCCGTCATTCACCTCAAGCCCCGAATTGGTTCATATCGTGTTTTTAGGGTTAGTTGCTGGAGCCAGTTTAGCTGGCTATAGGGCCCCCAAAAAGCCGTTTTCTGTTTGAACTGTAGGCTCCCGTTGGCTAGAACACACCTTTCATCAATCCGCTGCCGTATCTGTGAGCACAGGGTGTAGGCTGGCGGGCAACTTACCAGAGTGAGCCCATGGCAGAATCCCCGATAGAACAGGCATTAAGTATCCATCAGTCCGGTGACCTGGACGCGGCTGAGCAGGCTTATCTAGACATATTGATGGATGACTCTCGAAACGCCGAGGCATTAAAGCTCATAGGATTGCTGGCCTGCCAGCGCGGTAAACTCGAAGATGGGTTGAATTATCTAGAGGCGGCCATCGAGGTGGACGACAGCGTAGCCGAGTATCATTTTGCGCTGGCTCACGGCTACTTAGCGTCAGGTAAAATTGACGAAGGGATCGCATCTCTAGCGAGGGCTGGTGAAATTGATCCTAGCAGGGCGGATGTTTACGGCACGCTCGGCGATACGTATCAGAAGGTCCTTAATTTTCCTGAGGCGCTCCGTATGTATCAACATGCTATGACGGTGGACGCCGCCAACATAAACTACAGAATAGGTGCGGGGTTAAGCGCCATATTTTCCGGGCAGCACGACATTGCAGCGGAGTATCTGGAGCAGGCAGCAGTTGAACGAGACGATGTGCCTCAAGTTTACTATGGACTCGCTTTGATAAAAGCTGAGGCGGGGGACAACAAGTCAGCCCACGATCTGATGTCTAAAGCTGTTGCTTTGGATGCGGCCAATCCAGAATATTTACGGTTGCTGTCGGAATATGCCTCCGCCTAGTAGACTAAAGTCCACGCCTGCGACGCGGTTTAACCTGTGTCCCAGTTATTAAGCTGACTGCGTGTGCGAGCGTGGCTAAGAAAATGAGCGTCATCAATACCATGATCAAGCCATAGTTAATAATGCGTGGCTTTAGAGGATCTGCTGGTTGTTTCGCTCTATAATAACATAGAGCAATCAAGCCAGCCTCGGCGACCATAATAGCGATCGTGATAATAAGTTCTATTTCATTGGTCATGAGGAATCGCGGTGATGTCGTATACGTGTTTCTACAGGTTGCATGTGATCCAGCTATTCTAAGAGTGGATCCTTGGCGCCCGGCGCGCAAGGGGGAAAAGATGCGTCATCCATACTAACTAAGGTTTGGGGCGCAACTCCAGGATCACCGTCTTTCCATTCTACCAGTCCGAGGTCGATGAGACGCCTTAAGTTGTATTGTGATGGCAAATCTTTCTGCGGCCCGTTGGCTCTCCGATACCAGTACGCTGCTTTTTCGAAATCCCGACGAAGGCCCGCCCTGCAAGATTCATGCATTTCACCTAAGGTAAACTGGGCGGTGGGGTGACCTTGATCTGCGGCTTTGCGGTACCACGGAAGAGCAGAAATCCAATCGGTATCTGGAACACCGCGCCCACGAGACAGCATAAATGCGTACCAGTATTGCCCAATATCGTATCCACCTTTGGCCGATTTTTCGTACCACTCAATGCCCGTAGAGGGTGAGAGCTCGACACCAGCGCCCTGGTAGTATGCTGTGCCTAGAAAAAATTGAGCCCTAGGGTCACCCTCTTCCGATAAACCCCTAAAAATTTCTAGGCCGCGGTCATGATCAAGTTCCACCCTATCTCCGTTGACGAGTCGAATCGCCAAATTCAATTTGGCTTCTGCCGAACTTCCTTGCGCCTCTGTTTCAAGAGTCTCAGTGTCTAACGCTTGGAAATAATCCTCGTTTGGATACCAGTGCCTCAATGCATCTTCGGCAGATTGAGGGGAAGCGCAAGCGCTTAGAGTTAACGTGCCTAGCAAGATTAATACTAAATTCTTGAACGTCATATCGATCATCGATTCCATTGTAGTTCTTAGTTAGAAAAGCTACTCAATTTCGCTAGAAAGGGGTTGATCAGCTTCAACAAAAGATTCAGAAAGGCCGCCCAGTTGAGATCGGAACGCGTCACGTACGGCCCTTGATGTATCGCGGCCATCAATAATATAGGGAGTTAGAAGGACGATCATTTCGGTTTTTTGTACCGATTGTGAGCTGTTCTTAAAGATGTTTCCTAAGACAGGAATATCTTTCAGGTATGGGATGCCGTTGTCCCCCACGCTGAAGTTCTCTGAAATAAGCCCCGCGAGAAGCACGGTTTCACCATCATCAATCGACAGAGTTGTATTGAAGCTGCGTGTTAGAATTATGGGGCTTTGGATGTCGGAAGTATCATTCCCTTGCGCCTCACTTACTTCCTGCGAAACCGTAAGCTCAACGCGCTGACTGGAGTTCACGATCGGTGAAATTGTTAGAACAACGCCAGTATCTCTATACTGTACTTGTTGAAGAATATTGCTTGTTCCCCCCGTCGAGCCATCCGGCGCAGTCTGTTGCGTTGTAATAATGGGGACTTGTGTTCCGACCTGCATCGTTGCAGTTTTCCCACTGGCAGCAATAAGTCTCGGACTAGATAGAATAGAGACGCGGCTCTGATCAGCCGCCGCATTAAGAGCTGCCGTAAAATCTCCAGTGTCGCGTATCAGGTTAACTTTTAGGCTATCACCGGTCTCAATCGTCGTGCTGTTCGACACCTTGGTAGCGGCATCATTAAACTTGAGAACCATACCCAGTGATTCCCCTTGATCAAGCGTGACCTCTGCGACTGTCGCTTCAATCAGAACCTCGTAGGGGGCCCGGTCCATCTGTTCAACTAAGGACCGGAATTGAGCATATTCCTCAGCAGAACCTTGGAATATTATTGCGTTTCGGGACGTATCGACGGTTACTGACCTATTTGTCGAGCTTCCAGTTTGCTCGCTTCCTGCGGCCGGCTCTGAACCCGCACCGAGCAAAGTCGAGATTATGTTGGCAATCTCTTCAGCGTTTGTATTCTTTATTTGGTGATAATAGACGCCAGTGGTGTTGATTGTTTGGCCTGGTTGGTCAAGTTCCGAAGCCCATTCAAGGACATGCTGTAGATTTTGTTGGCTCGATGCAAAGACGATAATCGTGTTCAATGCCTGAACAGGAATCAATTTGATCGGTGCGTCGGAATCTGGCCCGATCTCAACTGAATAACCCTCTGCTCGCAAGACCTGAACCAACTGTTGAGTGAGCTTGTCCACGCTCCAGAACGCTGGCGATATTTTTAAACTTCGGCGACCAGCAAGATTTGGTTGGTCGAGAATCTCAATGACCTCGATCGCAGCAGAAATATCTTCTGCGTTCCCCAGCAAAAGCAGTGCATTTGTCGATGGGACGACGACAGGCTGAACTCTTTTGCCCATGGCCAGGCCGAGCCATACAATTATAGTCTTGACCCGGATGTTTTTGATCGTCGCATAATAAAAAATGGGCCTCATATCTCCCGGGACGTTGGTAAACGCTCTCGATCTTATGATTCTCGGAACTTCCTTGGTGGCCTGCGAGTTTTCAACAATACGATACACGTTGTTTGCATAGGCAACGCTAACTCCGTAATTTCCCAGCACTTGAGTTACTAGTTGGTAAAATCCATCCGGATCCAAAGGCATAGCCGTTCGAAGTGTGACGAGCTGTTCGCGGCCAAGGACTGCGCTGTCAATCTCAAACGTTACGTTGAGGAGTTCACCAAAAACCGTGTTGATAAATGCGGGTAGCAGGACTCCTTCAAAGTTAATGCTAATATCCTGGCCGGTCAGCGATGGTGGTTGCGTGCTAGATGCTGGCGCAGCGCTTTCCCGTCCGCTCGGTGTTAGAAGTCCTGATGAAGACACCAAAGACTCACGCCCAGTCGCACTGCCAGAGATATCTGTTGTACCCGTTGTTCTTGCAGATTTATTAATCTGCATCGGCGTTGTGATTGGTGAGCGTGGTAAGGTCGTGCAACTTGTCAGTGCCATGCTGAGCGCGACTACAGCCCCCAGATGCTTTGCTAGAGGCGCACATTTTATGTTTTGGGTGAGACTCATCATCCGGTCCTTCTATCTTTCAATATCTCTGAACAGAGCAATGCTCTTGTTCTCGTCGTCGCTCTGGATCTCTATGGCATTGTCTAAAATTTCTATGAGCAACTCTCCGCCAGGCAGAATATCGCCGACCTGGGCATGCTCGATTTTCTCGGAGGTCTCGTTCATGATCACGATCGACTGACGACCCCCTTCAGAAATGATACCCAGAAGGTACCAGTCGTCGAATACAGGGCCATCACCTAAGATCTGCTCGGGGGGCTCTACGATAACAGGCGGGCCGCCGAAGAAGGGCTCGGCCAATATCGTATCGACACTAGAAGTCAAAACGATTTTCTTGTCCGCTGGTAAAACCCAGTTGTCACCCAGTTGTATCTGTTCTGATACCGACATTGAATTCAATGTGGCGACAGCGATGCCCAGCAAGGCGCATAACGCTAAGGCTCCAAAATGGCGTCGATACCGTCTGCCAAAAGCCGCGACGTTATTCAAAATATTATCGAACTCAACGGACAAAGTTATAACTCCCGCGGTCTGAAGAAAGTTGCGAGGTCCATTTCGAGACGGGGATTGCGGCCTGGCCGTACAATAAGCTGTTCGATAAAGATCCAAGACTCATTCATAGCGGCGTCATCAAGGAAGCGAATGAGAGCAGCTTCATTGAGCGGGCTAGTGACTTTTGCTCGAATTCTCTGCATCGAAGAAAGTGTTGTACTCCCGGTATCCACTTCATCCTCAAGAACGGAACTGCGGGTTAGTTGTACCTGCCTAACTTGTACATCATGTTGTTCGAATGTCCGCCTGATCCAACGCTCAAATCCAGCTTCAGCCAATCCCGGTGTTTCGCCTGGCCAAAACCGTTCCTCTAGACCGTTGATAAGGGCTTGGGCGGTGACCGCGCGTTCAGGCCAACGCGTCTCTTCTGCTTGTGCACTAATTCGCGATAGCTGGGCCTGAGAAAATTGGAGGTCTCGCTTAGCAGAATCAGATTGCCCCGAAAGGTATAAAATAAGAGCCAAATAAAGGAAGACGGCTCCCATGCTGAGCAACCATTTGAGGCGGTCATTTGCAGCGAATTCGCGTTCGAAATTCTCCCGTGCTTGATTTGTCAATGTCCTCACGGAATCAGGGATGGCAAACCTTGTTTTCATGACGCCTGACCTGTCGCAGCAGAAACACTCATGCGTAACACGAGGCGCGAACCCCGTGTGCCCGCGCTCACGGACGAAAATAGAGGGTCACCTTCAAATGCGGAGATGAAGATTCTCGCGTCCATGTCGTCGTTAGACTCTAGGCCGAATTCGAGCACCCCATCGTCATAATCCCAACTTGATAAAGTAACCTCGTGCTGACGAAGTAAGTGATGGGTCTTAGAAAAAATTTCGAGTTGATGGGGGTGGCGGTGCAAGGAGACGAGATCTTCCGCGGTTTCGAGCGCGGATAGCGCCTGGGCTCTCTCGACCCGAGTGGTTCTGCTCTCGACCTCAATGGATGCGATATCGCGCTTAACCCCTAAGGCCATCATCGAATAAGTTAGCCATTGGGCGCCGAAATAGACACACGGTGCGAGAAGTATGGCCGCGCCGACTGCCACAAGGCGTTCATTCTTTAGTGCTTGGGCAAATGGAGTGCCATGCGTCTGATTGCCGGACCACGGAGTCTCAAGCCACTCAGGCTCTACAAGGTCTGGAAGTGTTGCGTTGGCGCTTTTTCCAGCTGTCCTATTGAATAATGCCCATTCGTGGGCCGGGGGTACGCCCGTCCACCATCTTGATGCAATAAGAAAACC
This sequence comes from Alphaproteobacteria bacterium, assembly GCA_012103295.1. Lineage (GTDB taxonomy): Bacteria > Pseudomonadota > Alphaproteobacteria > Rhodospirillales > Rhodospirillaceae > WLXB01. The sequence continues at coordinate 11,680 of WLXB01000023.1, forward strand.
CTGTTCCCATACCTGCGCTTCAACGCCATCAACGCATGATACAAGTCGAACCCCATTGCTGCCCGGGCTTCTAATGAATGCTTCCGGGATAACTTCACAATCGATAGGGTCATAGCCCTTATCGATGACACGTTGATCTAGAGCCTCGCCATCCCACGCAAAGACGCTCGCAATGTTGTCAGACCAAATTACGGAAAACCGCGTTTCATCAAAAGGGGACCATGCCTTGATTTTTAGCTGTAGCGCGGATGCTCGTTTTCGTCCTCCGAGCTGACTGGGAAGAGTAAATAATGTGTGCTTAAGAGTCTGGCGCGGCGGAACCCAAATAATACGTTGATCAGAGCCCGGCAGTACTCTCAAACTCTCCTGTTGTTCCAGCAATCTCTTCGGGACTGGGGAAAGTGATGCTTGGATCGATCTGATCCAATGATCTCCCGTATGTTTTAGGGATTCTAAGGACATAGTCTATTTGCCAAGGTTGTTCCCGTTGTAGCGGGAGTAGGGTGAGTGAAAATCGGATGCTATCGTTAGTTTCGCGGTCTATGAGGTCAATTATCAGGCAGCGTCCTGGCGTGAAGCTAAAGAAAAAAGGCTGATTCAATAAAATAACGCCAGCCGCATCTCCAACATCGCGGGCGTTCCTGAAAGGTGCGGCTTCCCGCCGTTCCGTCAACATCTCGGCCCTGTCCATAGAAACGCCGTTAATAAATGCGGACAAGACTTCCCGTGGCGCTGTGTTGGGATTGAATCCAGATGCTCGGCAAGTCGTTATCATGGGGCGTTCATATTGAGCTTTCCAAAGACTGGTGCTGCCAGTCCACCCGATAATGCGTTGCGCTTCCCATGGGGACACGAGTTGACCATTCGCCGGTGGATGTAAGCCTCTACGCAGGTAATCATTCTTTTCAGCACCCGATAATCGAGATAGATCGTCAGGATCTCGGTAGTCTAACAACGTGTCGATAAGTAACGTACGTTCGCCTTCTTCGATTTGGAACGCTTCAAAAAACCGCTCCAAGTGTTGTTGGCCTACGGTGTTAAGGTTGACCAATCCCCGCCCATCCTGGAATTGCAACGCATACTTCGTGTCGCTAGCCATCACATAAGGTCGGCCGTCCAGAAGGATTGTTCGGTCGGATTCGTAATTTGCGCTCAGCACGTCTTGAAAGGTGGTGCCAGTTGGTGGTGATAAGAACGTACCAACTTGAAGCCCTCTGTTGGTGTAAGGTCGCCGCGCTACGGCAAAGATTATTTCATTGCGTATGTTAGAGAACGCAATTTCTGCATTCACTTTCTCTTGTATCGCAATCGCGTTCGTTACCGCCTCACTGACCCATTCAGAAAGAACGGCGGTCGCGAAACCGATTGCTGCAATCACCCATAGCGTAAGTGGCAGAATAAAACCGTGTGAACTCGGTGGTGCCGTTCTCATAACGTGTGTTCCGTTATCACCGATTTGTTCCGGCTTTTGACCAATACCGGATCGAATTCTCGAGTACCAATTAACAAGCAGGAGCAATTCAAAATTGGTCCCAGTTAAAGCATTGGGCACCAAATTTGAGGATTGCAACGCCAATTACTCTACGGCGATATGGGTATTTGGCCCAATTAATTCCCTGTAAGGCTTTGGAATTCCGCAATAAAGTGTGACAGCCGCGCCCGTGCTTCAGTCAGTGCCGGTGTCCATCCCTCATTTTTGGTCTGTATTAATATTTGTATTTGCGGGTACCACGGACTGTGTGTTTGTTGGTTGAACCAATACCAACACCATCCAGGCCCAACGCAGGGGATCAGTGCAAGCGTTGGAACCCCAAGAGCACCTGCGGTATGAGCTGTTGTGTTGCTTGTTGTAATGACCATGTCCAGGGCCCGAACTTGGCTGGCGAATGCATCCATATCCTTTAGAGGGTCAACGCTGGGGTCCCTAATAATATTCTGTTGCACGTGATCAGGGAGCCCTGAGATTTCTTGTTCCGTTTCCCCGTACTGTAGGTCAACAAATGTGCAGCCTGACTCCTCTAAAACCGGCAAGAAGTCGCTGAGCTGTAGTGATTTATAAACGCCAGTGTCAATATTTGTGCTCCGCCATGAGATGCCAATAAGCGGTTTGTCTTGTGCTGCCACCTTATATCGCTCACGCAGAGCGCTAACGCCCGTTTTATCTGCAATAAAATACGGAGCGCGGTCGGGGTGATCATCAAGGGACTTCCAGCATAAAGCTGCGATGCTCATTGCCGGGCATTGTGCGATGGGCTGGCCAGTTATTGCTCCACCATCACTCACGGCATGCCTGCTTAAAACCGTAGCGTTTGGGAATGACCTGGCCGCAATCGGGACCAATCTTTTGCTGGTCACTACGATCAGAGAGATGTCCTGCTCATAAATGTCTGAGATATATCCCAGTTGGAGAATTTCATCGCCTATGCCTTGGTCGGTCCAAACGAGTATTGGGCCCTCAGGGGGAGTGCTCTTGTCCCACAAAGGAAGACGATCGTTGACTGGGCTGTCAGTGATACCGCTTGGTCCATACCGACTGTTATAGTCTTGCCATGCGGCCGACAATTCACCGGTCAGAAAATTTGCAGAAGATCTATGAAAGACGGCTCGTTGGAAGTCTGGGTCAATCTCAAGCGCTTGATTAAAGCAGGTGATGGCGGCGTCGTAGTCTTCATCCATGACCCATGTCCAGCCAAGCATACCGAGGGCGTTCGCATGGTCCGGCTTTAACTTGATGGCTTCGATCAAGTGGCGCCTGGCTAACTCTGATGATTCATATTTCCATAAGTCGGCTATGTTGACGTGGGTTTCCGGTAGGCTCGGGTTAATCTCTAATGCTGCCTCGTACGCGGCCTGGGCTTCTTCTGCTTTACCTTGCTTCGCGAGCGACAAGCCTAGGTTGGTCCAAAGTGACGCCAATCGCGGCATTTTCTTGAGCGCGTTGCGGAAGGCTGCCTCCGCATCGACCGGCTTGCTTTCATCGAGAGCGACAAGCCCCTGTACCATCGCGACACCTGGATCGTCGTGGAAGCGGCCAGATGCTGGAGAAAGCGGAAAGTTGAGTTCTGACAATCGTCCTTGGTTTCGCAAGAGTAACGCGAGCTGAACAAGTGAATCTGTAAGAGTGGGATTCAGGCGCAACGCTTCTCGATAACTAGCTTCGGCTTGCGGCAACAGGTTGAGGATGCGTTGCGCATGACCAAGGTTAACGTGAGCCGCAGCCATACTGGCATTGATCTTAAGGGCTCTTGTAAGTGCCTTGGCGGCTTTCTCTGCCTTGCCTTGATCCAGAAGAATCAGTCCAAAGCTGTTGAGGATCGAGGTGTTGTCCTGTGATTGAGATAGGGCGCGCGTTACAGCCGTCTCCGCGTCTTGGAGGTTCCCCTGTGCGCGACAGCTGAGAGCAAGGATGTGATTGAGATCGGCATGGGCCGGGTTGAGTTTTAGCAAGTCACGGCAAAGCCGTTCGCAGTCTGCATGACGACCGGTTTCAAGGAGTTGGACGGCCCGTTTGAATGGCTCTGGGTCAGCCCTAGGATTTGACATTACTGACTGCTGCCAAATGGCAAATCTTGAGCGCGTGTGGCTCGATTGTGCGGGCCCATTACCCGAACGACATGGACCGGGTTTTGTTCCATGCTGGTGTCTAGTCGAACCGTTCTGGGCACCTGAAGTGGTTTCCTCTCGAAGGGGGGGGGCCAATTTTTAACCCAGTCGCCGGCTCGACCGCGATAGAAAAAAGTGCCTTCACTACCCGGCCAACGGGCTATTTCAACAGGAGCGTAGCCAGTCTCAAAATAAGTCAGAATGGTTGCATCATCTGTAATGTCGTAGCTGAGGTCCATGGCAAAGGCGGTTGGCGCTCCTGTCGTGCCTTGTAGTGGATTCAATGTCAGACCTTTGAGTCTCTTGCCGTCACCCATGAAGACGCCTGGCTCCTCGATGTGGTCTGGAATCATTCCTTTTAGAGGGGTCGTAATAATACTTGATTGAAGGCCACTCGTTTCAATCCTGGTGAGCGCACTCATGACACGAAACCTCGTATCAAGTATCAATGATAAACCTTGAAACAATATGGTCGCTATGAGACTTGATATCATCAGAACGACGATGACTTCGAGCAGGGTGAATCCCTTGTCTCCAGTGAGCCACATTTTTCTCATTGGCCTACAGTCTCGAATGGGTTGCCGGTAACAATCCTTCGATAACCCACCTTCCGTGTTGAGAAGGAGAACCAGGGCTCCTCATCTTTTATGAAATCTATTTGAACGTTGTAGAAACTGACAAAATAACCGACTAAACCGGTCCCTATTTGTATTCCGTCATTTTCTGGAACAATTACATCGCTATCCCAGGTAAACGAGACAGAACCCATATCAATTTCTCCAGATGGGTTCTCCGTAGGGTTGACGGGGTCCATAACCGATAGTGCTGAACTGATGGCTGTGGCTCGTGCATTTGCATCGGCCGCTCTTGTCAGTTGATCAAGGGATTGACTGATGAGCAGCATGATCGGAAATGCCGTGATGCCTATAATCGCCATGGCGACTATAGCTTCAATGAGCGTGAAACCGTGCTCTGTGCCGCTATACTTATGGTGTCTGAGGCTCATGGGTTGATCTGGCAATAGGGCGAGACAAGTTCATAATCATACTCTAGGTCGCCTACAGAAACTTTTATATCTCCTCCCGTACAAAACCCAGATGCGCGATAGAAAATCGGTTGTGGGATGCGAATAGTCCAGCCATCAGGCACCGTCAGTTCAGCCGGTTTTAAGTTGGAGGAACGATAGGGTATCTGGAAATCAGGTGAATTAGTGTCTACCTGGCCATTGATCAACAGTTCATCGGCAATGGGTAAGTTTGATCCCAGTACACTCTCACTGAGCACCAAGTCCTGGCTTGTACTAAAGGAATCATAGGGCAGCGTATTAATTTCCTTCAGGAATGAGTCGCGCTGGTTTGCGAAAGCCAAGCGATCAAAGAGCAACGGAAAATTCGGCGCAACAACAGCGACAGCCAAGCCCATGATGAAAACCACCATGAGCATTTCCAAAAGAGAAAAGCCCGCATCTAACCTTTTAGGCTTAGGGTGAATTTGGGTCCAGGAAACCGACATCTGCATCAATTCCTTCACCTTCAGCCTTGCCATCTGCGCCAAAACTATAGAGCACAACACTCGTCGAGTTTTTTGGCTTGTATTGGTACGCGTTACCCCAAGGGTCCAGTGGAAGCGCTTCCGAAAGATAAGGGCCTTGCCACTTGCGCTGAGTTCTTTCATCCGATGGCGCGGTCATAAGGAGGGAGAGCCCCTCCTCGGCGGACGGGTAACGGCCTACATCAAGTCTAAAGGTGTCTAAGGCTCCTTTTAGCATCCGAATTTGGGTATCAGCCGCGGTAACTCGAGAACTATCAACGCGCCCAAGTAGTTGAGGGCCAACCAAACTGGCGACAAGGCCAATGATGACGAGTACGACCAGCATTTCGAGAAGCGTAAAGCCACGAATGTTGTGGAGGGTCTTGGAGTTGTTGTATCTGGTCGGGCGCATGGCTTCATTTTCCCTTACAGAGTGACCTGATTGACGCTTGTGATTGCTAACATAATGGCTGTCACGATGCCACCAATGACAACGCCGATTAGTATTATGGCAGCGGGTTCTAGGATCAGAAGAAAGCGTTTCATTCTCTGCCGTCCTGACTCCTCATATAGAGTGGCTAAAGAACCAAGCATCCCGGACAGTTCGCCAGACTCTTCGCCTACTTGCACTAGGCTGAGAGCTGTATCGGAGAATGTTTCCTGTTCTCGCATGGCAATTGACAGTGATTTTCCGCTCCGAACTAACTTGCTGACTTGCTCCATGCGAGTGTGAATGGATTTGATCCCTACTGTACCGCGTGCAAACTCTAACGCTTTTATGAGGTCCACGCCGTGGCGAAGCATTGTACTGAGCATGGAAGACCACTTTGCTAACTCTGCTTCTTTTAGCCAGGAGCCTAGCAATGGAACGGATGTCATCGATTGTTGTACTGAATCTCTCACAGCAGGCTGGTTAAAAAGCCATACGCTAGAGGCTACAAGGGCGGCGAGAAGAATGAAAACAAAGGTGCTGTTCTCACTGAGGAACATGCCGGTCGATAGCACGACCTCCGAAAGAAAGGGGAGTGGTTCTTTGGATGATGCAAGCATGGCTGAAAAACGCGGCACAACCACGAGAAAAATAAATAGTACAGCTCCCAAACCTGCAGAGACCAGAATCGCCGGATAAGTCAGGGCATTCTTAATGTCCTGTTTCACCCTGTAATCATATTCCATTTGTTTCGCCGTGTCCGCTAAGGCTGGGCCGAGTTCACCAATCGACTCTCCTGCGGCACTAAGTTGAAAAGCGTACGGCGGTAAAGTGGGAAGGGATGATGCAAAGGCATTTGAGAAAGATGTGCCGGCCCGCAAGGACTTTGACATGGCGCTGAAGGCTGCCGACAGATCTGGATGGAGGCCTTGAGATTTCAGAGTTTCCACTGCAGCGACGAGAGGAACGCCGGAGTTTAGCAGAAGAGAAAATTGCTTAACCGTAAGGATGTAATCCTGGGCAGAAGGCGGTCGCTCTAGTGCAAATCGCCATGGGGCTTGGCGAGCAGGCTTCGTCGCTCCGACAGTGATTGGAGTGAGACCACGAGCGGCGAGGAGACGTACAGCGTCCCGTTGGGTTTCGGCCTTAACCTGGCCGACCATCGGTTTGCCTGCTTGGTCCATCGCTTCGTAGTCAAACGCTGACATGTTTTAGTCTCCAGGCAGAGCGTAAGGCAGTGTTTTAGCTCATGTGGGACCATCTCGGAAATTAAGCGAATGTCATGAAGGCAGCATTTATGCCGGGCTTGGCTTTCAGCCGGGAAGAATACGCAGATCGGGACAGCGACTGGATGACCCAAATCTGCAAAATGCAGACAAAAAAAGGGGAGGGTAAAAACCCTCCCCTTTGATCCAGCTTACAGAGAAGCTGAGATTTTTTAACCGCTTACGGGTTGTTCGTACCCGATCCGATACGGAAGCCCGAGAGATCAACAAGCGACTCAGTTGCTGTGTTGAACATCACGTGCTGAGCGTATCCAGTAAACGGACCGCTAATGGACAAGCCATACTGGCCACCATCAGGTGTGATACCTGCACCAGTTTCAATATCAGGCATGCTCACTTGTAGTGTAGCACCCGCTGGGATTGAGGCTGTTGTATGTGTGCCCAGTGTAGATCCATCAGCGTCGTTAAGGACGGTGATGGTTGCTGCACCAGCAACAACGCCATTGTTGACGATCCGTAGGAGCGACTGGAATGTCGCACCAGCACCGGTGCTGGATTGTGCGGTGTTGATTTGCACAGACATACCAGCACGGTTAAGAGCAGCCAGTGATCCCGTTGCAGCAGGAACTGCAACAAGGTTAACCGCACCACCAACGCTGTAGGTAACGTCTACAGTACCAGCAGCCCAGGCCTCAATGGTGTCAGATCCGTCGAAGTTCACGTTAAGATCGAACGAGCCATAAAGTGAGGTAGTGGTTGTGACCGTTTGAGAACCAAACGACGCAACGTTGCTGACGAAGTCAGATGGGATTCGGGTAACCAGAAGGCCATTCCCAATACCAGTTGCACTACCTGCGATAATGTTTGTCGTGGCATTATCCGTAAGTACGCCGTGTGTCACCTTAACATTAATGGCTGATGCAACGTTTGACGGCACAGTAGAAATCAGAGCACCCAAGCTGGTGCCTGTAACCTGCGTGTCAGACGTGACAACAGAACCAAGGTTCAAGGTTAGGGTCGATGTCCCTGACAGCTTAGTGAACGCCGGTGTGGAGGTGTTCAAGATGCTACCAGCTGTACCGGTCCGTACTACCGAAGCAAGTGAATTTGCTGCGGTGATGACACTGGCTTCGGTAATCGTTTCAAACGTACCACCAGTGTTACCAATTACCGCTCCACTCAGGGCAATAGCTGTGCCTGATGTGGCAAGGCCATTGGCTTCATCAAAAGCGATCCCGGACAGTTGCACCACGTCAATGCCTGACGCGTTGGCCGTATTCTCAAGGCAATCACCGACCAAAATACGGTCGATTAGAACTTGAACGGTACAACCACTGTAGGAGAGCGTTGACATTGCCGTAAGCACAGTGCCGCCCGACGCATTGAACAGCTCAATGGTTGGGACTGACGTAATGACAAAGTCGGAGTTTGTGCTCCGAATTTCCATGTCGAACTTAGCGGTCAAGTCGTTGGTAAAGTTAAAGTTAAACGCCGTTGGCCCGAGGGTAACAGCTTCAGGGTTTGTAGCCCCGAACACTTGAGACGAGACAACGATGCCCGTCAGTGCAACTTCGTTCGTGTCGCTCGCCGAACCCACGACCGCAGCGATTGCTGTGGACGATAGAGCTGTTGTTGCCAACAGTGCGCTACCGATTTGAAGAGTTTGTCGTTTCATAACTAAAGGATCCCCTTAAGTTTCCAGATATCTGATTTAAAAGGTTACGCGCATGCATACGCTTGCGCCCGTCAGCGCAGGTGCATAACACCGTTTCATAGTGCCAAAGTCAAGCGGTAAGGTTTTAAAGGTGTGGCTTTTTTGCAACATATTCGGGGCTGCGGCTTTCCGCGGATTTGTGGCCTCGCAACGAATTATACGGAAGGCAGAATGGCATGGTCTAGCCTGGCTAGGCTATGGGATGGATCGTCCAGAAATTCTCTAAATTCCTTAGGGAGCCGCGACGCTCTGCTGGATGCGCTTAGACAGCGTGCTCCACGCCGCATCCCAACGCCCATCTGTGTTTTGTCGGGCTAGGCCAACGTTGGCGTACCAAGGGCTTTGAGACCCTTCCGAGAACCAATACCAAATACGTGCCCGCCCGCTTGGAACAAGCACTGATGTGGACAGGCCTGCGGCACCGGCAAGATGGGCTGTTGTATTGCTGCAGGTGATGACTTCATCCATAGCGGCAAGCAGGGCCAAGGTCTCGTTCAGATCACCATTGAGGTTAACCAAATCAACTGTAGCGATCTTGTCCTGGAACTCCTGGGGTAACGCCGTGACGTCGTTTGCCGCCGAACCATATTGCACATTTACAAAAATCACCCCTGGTATTGATAAGAGAGGTTTCCAGTCCCTGAGTGAAACTGACTTTCTGTCGCCAATTAGTGGATTGGCGCTGGCCCAGGATATTCCGATGAACTTCTGGTCTGCACCGAACCGCTCTTCAAGGAGTGCCCTCAGATCTGAGCGAAGGGTTTCGTCCCACGCCAGATACGGTTGCGCGTCAGGGAATTCGGTCAAGTGAGGACGAAATATTTGCCCCAGGTCGACGAGAGAGCACTGAACGTCGAATTCGGCCACGTTTATGTCTCTGTCCGGCTGGTCAGTTATCTGGAGGTTCGTGACATCGGCGAAAGATCGGGTGAAAACAGTTTTCAGTTTGGGAGCGCACACCAAAGTGCAGTGCCCCGAAGCTTTAGACAATTCACGCAACAGGCTGGAAAAAAGGATCTCTTCACCAAGCGCTTGCTCATTCCAAACAAGTATTCGCTTGGTTGTGATACTTTCTCCGCGCCAACGCGGTGTGTCGCCTTTGAAGGTTTTGTAGAACGGCGCATCTGATTGGGCGCGCTCACTGAAGTCTTGCCATCCCTCTTTCAACCTCCCGAGCGTCAAAAGGGTGAGGCCTCGATTAACACGCGCATTCGGATTGTTGGGCTCAAGCTCGTTTGCTCGATCAAAAAAGGGTAGCGCATCCTCATGCCTATCAATGTCAGAGAGGTAATTGCCCAAATTCGTATGGGCCTCGGCCCAATTTGGTTTGAGATTGATAGCGGTTTTGATGTGGTCGATTGCGTCGTCGTAGCGGGTCATGTCGGCGTAGACATTGGCGATGGCGAAATGGGCGTCGTGGTCGTTTGAGTTGAGGCCCAGGGCAGTTTGGAATGCGCTCAGTGCCTTGTCGATATTCCCCGCGGCCTGAAAACACTTGCCGATGTTGTAGTGGGCTTTGTGATGGCCAGAGTTGATCTGTACCAAAGTATTGAAGTGCTCTAGCGCCGGTTTGATTTGACCCTCTTCCTGTAACAGAACGCCAAGGTTCAAAAGAGCATCTTGGAATCGAGGATCGCAATTCAAAGCGGCTTCATAGGCTGTTAGTGCGTCTTGATGTTGTCCTGCGTCGCGCAAGGCATTGCCCTTATTGAAGGGGATGACGGCGAGTGTGGGGGCGGCGGCTATGGCGCGGTCGAACAGGGCGAGCGCTTGCCCGAGATCGCCCTTATGTTGGGCAATAACACCGAGCAAGTTGAGGGCGTCTGGCTGGTTCGGATCTTGCTCCAGGGCTTGGTGGTAAAGCTGTTCCGCTTCAGCCAGATTGCCGGCCTGATGTTGGCTGACGGCTGCTTGGAGCAGTTGTTGCAAAGAGGGCTTAGGCATTATGGATCCGGGCGCGATGCGAGCGGTTCAGCCACCCAATCCGATAGGGCGTCCGCCACTTCGTCTATCACTTCGGGCCACCAATCTTGATCTGGTGCTGGGGTCGACTTTTGACGAAACAATCGAACAGACGGATACCAAGGGCTGTCCTCGCGATCCAAAAACCAAAACCAAAGCAACCCTTTCCCTCTAGGGAGAATCAACCAAGTCGGGATTCCCATCGCTCCCGCAATATGCACATTCGAATTTGAAATGGAGACGACTAAATCTAGCGCGGCTATTTGTGCGAAAGCGGGATCGAGTTCACCAAGCGCATCGACGTCGGGGTCGACAAATATTTCAACACCAAGCTCCGCACTAATCTCCGCGATCTCACGCGCATAGTCCCCATATTGAATATTAACTAAGAACACGTTTTCGCATGTCAGTATCGGCTTCCATGCATTGAGATCAATTGACTTGGTTGCACCATGCGCCCCTGTACTCCCCCATGAAATGCCAACTATACGTTTGCCTTGAGCCAGACTCTCATACTTCTTCCGAAGTTGATTACGTAAGACGAGGTCAGAACTAATATACGGCGCGTGGGTGACCAACGTTTCTATCGACGGCCGAAATGCTTTCAACATGCTGAAGGCCGGGTATTGAAAATCGAATGGCGGGTCGGCCGAAGCGACTGTCTCATCGTGAGAGCCCCAATCACTTATTTCAACGCCGTCAAAGCTCCTTTTGAATATTGGCATCAAGCGTTCTGAGCACTCAACGGAACAGAGAGCGCCTGCCTTACGTATGTCGCTTAGAAGTCCAGCGAAAATAATCTCTTCGCCCATGCCTTGTTCAGTCCATAAAAGTATTTTTTTGCCTTTTAAGTCCTCAATGTTCTCACCGTCCCAATACGGGGGCGGTTGCGCCCGACGAAAAGCTTTCGCCTTTTCTTCAACGGCATAACGCAGGTCGAAGCCTGTCCAGCCGCGCTCCAATTGCCCGTGCAAAAGCATGAATATGCTGAACTTGTATCTGTACTCGACATTGTCCGGGGAAAGCTCAATGGCCTTATCTATTAGGACCATCGCAATTTCATACAGACCCTTGTCGAATAGTATGGCGGACGCATTGCTATAAGCCGCGCTGGTGTCAGGTTTGATGCGTGCAGCCGCCTCACAGGAATGCAACGCTTCGTCTAGGTCATTTAATTTGTGTTGCACAGTGCCAAGGTTGACCCAAGCATCTACATCTTGGTCGTTTATCGCTAATGCTTGCTTATAACATTCGCATGATTCTTCGAGGCGCTCGGCCGCCTGCAGAGCCCGGCCTTTATTGTAGTATGCATCGCCTCTGTTTTCTTCAAAGGTCAACGCGCGGTCGTATATGACGATTGCTTCTTCGTATCTCTCAAGATTGCGAAGGGCGGCCCCCAAGTTGATGTACATGATTGCGGTGGCGGGCCCAATTTCGATAGCTTCTTCAATAAACTCCAGCGCTTTCTCGTAGTTCTCAATTTGAAGGGCCAGGGCCCCGAACCGAGACATGGCGTCAACATGCTTTGGGTTTTGAATCAGTATCGCGCGATAGAGATCTCGGGCCCGTTCTAGGTTGCCGGATTTGTGCTGAGAGACCGCCTCAATCAGAAAGGCTTTTTCATCGATGCGTGGCATTGAACGGGGCATGTAAAATTGGTTCCGTCAGGCGGGAAGTGCGGTGCTTGTCGAGCGTAGTCTTAGGACGATACGGCGATCAACCGTGACCTCGCGACGCGTGTGTCATGTTGTCGCGTTGCGCAAACCATAGATCGGCATAACTACAGTTCTGATAATCGTCAAAGTATGGCCCGCCCTCTGTGAAATGGATGAGAGACAAGTCTTCTTCTGGAAGTGTGGGGTCATAATCAACCAAGTGATTCCAGCGTGCCGGTAATTCTCCAATAAGAGAATCGTCCCCGAGCCATTTGAATTGATGAAGCTCTAACCCAGTTGCGGTGTTGACGTATTCTGTGGTTAACGCCTTACAGAGCGCGTTGTTAAACAGTATTACGCTGGACCAGTTCTTCTTTTCATATTTGCTCTGCGGCTGATCTAAGAATTTCTTTTCTTCTCGCGGTTTATGATCATGTTTGACGACTTGGATGGCGTGCGACTCATCCCGAAGTGCCCAAAGGTTTGCGATATCGTCTAACATGAGCATGTCGCAGTCACAGAATAATGACCACCCTTCGTAGCCAGACAAATGTGGCACTAAAAACCTAGAGAACGAAAAATCTGTCGACTGTAACGCGTGGGCTTCTCTTGAGAATGTGCCGCCCAGTTGGGATAGCATCAAAGGCACTATCGAGACTGGCTCAGATGCTCGGCTGTGAATGCTATGAGACAGAACATGAAAGGCGACAGTTTCTCGGCTGTCGTATCCTATAAACGCGCGGATCATTTAAAACCCCTGGAGCAGGAAGTGGGTGTTATTTCAGCATCGTTTAACCCCATGCTCATCCCTGTGACAAGGGTTTGCCACCCCATGGAGACGTCTTCAGCCATTCATGTGCGGATGAAATCGCCGACTGCCAATTTTCCGGGCTGGTCTGTCTGCATATTCGCATCGACGGATACCATGGGCTATCCGTGCGATCACGAAACCAATACCAGAAGCCGCCATATCCCGATGGCACGGCCGTTGCGACGGCTACACCTAGGGCACCCGCGAGGTGGGCTGTCGAATTCGATATTGTCACGACGGCATCTACGGCGCTGAGTTCTGCAGCATGATTGTCGAGGTTCGTTGACGCTTGAGGTGGCTTGTCGACATAGAAGCGGCCGCGCGACTTGTCTTGGAGGTGAGCGAGATCATCTTCTGACGGAGCGTGTTGCAAATTGACAAAGAAGTAATCCTCATCCTGCAAGAGAGCGTCCCAGCTCGCAATAGGCGGTGTCTTTAGACGCCCTTTGCGTGCCGCGCTGCTCCAGGACAAGCCGACGATGGTGCGACCCTGTGCCAGGCCTTCATATTTTTTTCTAAGTGCCAAGGCTGCTGCCCGGTCAGCGACAAGGTAGCCGTGTTTGTCGGGCGAATACGCGGGGGTTGTGTCCAAGAAACGTGCGCCGGACCAGGCTGCGCAAGTCAAGTCGGATTCCTTAGTTCTAGCAGCTGGGGGTGTCTGTCGATCGACGACGGTTACAAGAGGAAAGGATCTTTTGAGCAGATCCTGAAGGCGAGGGTCACATTCGACAATGCATCGTCGGCCATCTTCGGAGTTCAGAAGTGTTTTCCAAATACTCAAAGATAAGATTTCGTCGCCAATCCCTTGTTCCAGCCAAATTAAAAGCGATCGATCCTCTAGTGGTTCACCCCGCCATTTCGGACGCGGAAAAGGCCGAACTGGAACGCCAAAGCGAGAGGGTTGGAACCGCCATTCATATTCTTCAAACCCGTCGCTCAGGTTGGCGGCCCTAAGTAGTATGAGTGCCTTGTTCTGGTGGCATTCCACGTTGTCTGGATGAGATTTTAGATGTTTATCGATAACGGTTATGGCTGCATCTGTTTCGCCCGTGTCTGACACTGTTGCCGCCAAATTTGTGACGGCGTGAATCGAGCTGGGGTCTAGTGACAGGGCTTTTTCGAAATGAGCTATCGCTTTTTTGAGATCGCCTTGTTCACGAAAGCAGTTTCCCAGATTGAGATGGGCGAGAGAAAAATTTGGGTTGAGTGATAAGGCGTTGTGGAAACTGTCTTCTGCGTCTGGGTAGCGCTGAAGGTTTTTGTATGCGGTGCCTAAGTCACACCAGGTAGCCTCGGAATTCGGGTCGAGTGCAATTGCATCCTTCAAGGCAGCGACAGCCATTTGAGGGCGGTCGAGCATTATGAGCGAACGACCAAGACCATGTGCTGCTAAGAATGATTCAGGGTTAACACGCCGAGCCTGGTTGTAGGCACTCTTCGCACCCATTGGATTTGACATTTGTTCGAGACATTCGCCAAGTCCGATCCATGCTGTTGAGTCTTCAGAGTTGGCACGCACAACTAATTTAAAAATTTGATGGGCGGCCTCGACATTCCCGTTCCCCAGCTCTACCAGAGCTTTCTCGCGCTGCGCCGTTAACTCGTCGTTGGGTATTGATTCCACGCTCATACAAACTCAGCTGAGGTGTTAATTCTGCGGGTGATCTCCGCAAGTGCCTCATCCCAGTTTCCGTTTTCGTCTGCCTCGTAAATTTGTACTGATGGATACCATGGGCTTCGAGCTTGTCCTCTGAACCAATACCAGAATCGGCCTGTATATCGCGGCACGAGAAGCGCGGTCGGAATACCCAGAGCTCCTGCCGTATGTGCTGCTGTGTTGCTTATGGTGACGACGAAATTCATAGCGGCGACCTGCGCTGCGGCGCGATCCATATCAACAATCGGGTCAACAGTTGGGTCAAAAATCCAGCGCTTTGAGTCCGCCTTTGACAGTATTTCTAGATGATCTGGTTGGGGGGCATATTGCAGTGAAACAAAGGTCGCATTTGTATTTGCGATTAGAGATGTGGCAATGGACGGATCGAGGCTTTTCAGTTCGCCAAATTCCGGCGTATTACTGTGCCACGACAGGCCGACGAGGGTTGGGCTTGGAGAAGATTGACGGTATTTTCGAGCAATTTTCTTGGACTCTTGCGTCTTTACTTTTAAGACCGGCTTGGTGTTGGTCTGAGGAAAAGCGTCTAGGGATGGGCGTAGGAACTGACCCAAATCGACGAAAGACATTTGTACGTCAATATCTGCATCGACAGCCTCAGCTGGTAACGGTTGTTTGCGTTCGGCAACGCGTATGCCAGAAAAGCTTCTTTGCAATAGCGGCACCATGCGGGCGGAGCAACGTACTGTCACCGCTTTGGCCCGTTGAGAGAGCTCGCCTAACATTGTCGCAACTAGAATTTCTTCTCCTATGCCTTGCTCTGTCCAAACCAAAACGTGTTTGTCTCTCACGTCTTCCCCAGCCCATATGGGAAACTGAAAGTGATCATACCTTATGTTGGCCGTCGGTTTGGCCAGACGATAATGAAGCAGTGGCCAGCCCTCGTCGAAGTTGCCTTCGAGCAGGAAGGCCATCGATAGGGATGACGCCGCATCTACCACATTCTGATCATCGTCTATTAGCTGCTTAAATACCGACTCAGCTTCGTCCATCAGGCCCAACTCGGAAAGGAACGTACCCAACGACTGTCTCACCCCCGGGTGGTCTGGTGACAAGGCGTGGGCTCTTCGTATCAGTTCTAAGCCGAGCTGAGATTCTCCAGTGGCGCGCCGGGCTCGCGCGAGATTGTTCAAGGCTTCTAGCTGATCCGAATTGATTTGGAGCGCTTGTTCAAGGTCTTCTATTGATCTTGTAATTTCATCGAGGTCCTTGAAGACCTCGGCGCGGTCAATCAGCACCATGACTGAATCGCTGTCTAATTTGTTGGCCTCGTTCAGAATATCTAATGCCTTATGTGGGTCTCCAGCTTGCCTAAACCCGCGCGCTGCTATTCTAGACACGTCGACAGATTGATACCCGTTCTGCAGCGCTTGATCGGCCGTTAAGCGTGCTGCCTCATCTTGCCCAGCTTGATGGTACGCGTAGGCGAGGGCGACCAGATGGAGGGTTGAATCAAATTCAGGGTGTTTATCCGCTCGCAGTGCCGAGAGGTCGATGGCAACGCGGACTAACGGCGAAGTCCAATCTCCAATCTCCTCCTGTCTATATAGAGTAAGGGATTGATACCACGGACTGGTTTGTCTCCCGGCAAACCAAGGCCAGTGAAGACCTTCCCCAATGGTATGAGGCGCAAGAAGCCATGTTGGTATACCTAGGGCCGCAGCCGCATGCGCCGTGGTGTTCGACGTCGAAATAACAAGATCGAGATTAGCGATTTGAGCCAGATGCCCATCAAGGTCTGCGACGGGATCTAACGCTGGTTCGGACTGAATGCGTATGCCTAGAGTGGACTCGATTTGCTTCACTTCATTTTTTACGTCGCCATATTGAAGGCTGACAAAACGTACACCCGGAACGGAAAGGATTGGTCGCCACAGATCGAGCGGGACCGATTTTTCTGCCGCGTTGTTTACATTGAAGCTGCGCCAAGCGATGCCGACGACGAGTGGGTTGTTTTCGTCCCGTTGATAGTGATGAGAAAATTCATCGACGCGCTTCTGATCCGCTTTGATGTGCGGACTTAAATCCGGAAAGTCATTCCAAGAGCGCCGCAGTGGGCGACAAAGGTCTAGAAGAGAACTTTGTATATCTGCTCCCGTCGAATTTAAATCAAGTGTTGCACCGTCTACGACCTCTGCGCCTGGGAATGACCGAGCAAGAATAGGCAGAAGCCGTTTCGTCGTCGCGACGATGCACTTCTTTGAAACGGCGATAATTTCATTCAGCGTGGTTGAGAATAGAAACGTCTCGCCTGGCCCTTGTTCCGTCCATACCAGAATCGTGCTTTCCGCCAAATCTTCACCATGCCAGAAGGGCAAAGAATATTTCGGTGCGGCATTTGGATTCTCGGGAGCGTTCTTACGCCAAGAATACGCGTCCCAGGCTTCGTCAAACCGACCCAAAGCAAAGCAGGCTTCGGCCCGGTGAATCCATAAGCCCAACGAATTTGGAAGATGGCTTATGCCCCGGTCGGCCATGGCGACGCAATCTGAGTAATGGCCCGTTCTTTTTAGAAGTCTGCAGGCCCCTGCATACAATATCTCGCTTTCAGGGTTAGAGAGAATTCCTTCTTCTAGTGTTGCTAGTGCTGAGTCGGTTTGTCCAAAGTCAGAGAAGCACATACTCATGTTGTGCCAGGCTTGGGCGCGCGTGGGCTCAAGTCGGACGGTCCGGGTATAGGCCAGTGCAGCCAGATAGGTCTGGTCGGATTTTTGTAGCAATAGTCCTAAATTATAGAGCGCTTTTGGGAAATTGGGTTGGATATCAACCGCTTTCTTAATGAGCTGAATGCCGGCCTGCAGGTCAGTGGACTGACCCAGCAGAACGCCCAAAAGATGTAGCGTCTCCGGATGCTCTGGATGGTCGAGAAGTATTTGCCGATAGCCCCGTTCTGCCTCGGCAAGTCTTCCAGAGCCGTGACAGGCGGCGGCTTGCTGAAGTGTGGCCGTTAGGGGGCTGACCAATGTTGCATCCAGTGCGAGAGATCATGGTGAACGGCGGATAGTGGAGTAGCCCAGTCACCCGCCTTTGGTTGTCGATATAGACGCATCGACGGGTACCATAAGCAGTCGATGCGGTCGAGAAACCAATACCATGGCCGGCCGGTGCCTTCCGGTGCGAGTGTCCAAACGTCGCGGCCGAGTGCGCCAGCCACATGAACAGTGGTGTTGCTGATCGATATGACCAAGTCCATGGCGCCGACCTGGTGTGCAAATGCATCCATGTCAACCAATGGGTTGATATCGGGGTCCCAGATAAGCGTTTGTCCTGCACGCTTTTGGAAATTTGATCGCTCTTGCTCTGTGTCGCCATACTGGAGGCAGACGAAGTCAGCGTCGGTCGAGGTCAGGATGTCAGCCCAATCTTCGAGATTCGTGCTTTTCTGGCGGCTGGCAGTGTTGCTTTCTGAGCGCCAGGATATTCCGATCAAAGGCCGGGTGCGGTCTGTAGACGCATACTTCGACCGCAATACATTGCTACGCTTTTCTTCGATCACGAGGTACGGCTTAGATGTTGAAAAGCTTTCCGGTGTGGGGCGCAAACTTGAACCGAGTTCAGTGAGAGAGGCTTGAGCACTAACAATACCCACCTTGTCGATCGGCAATTCTGTATTGGAACGGGCGACAACGTGGCATGTCGGGAAAGATCGAGCAAACAACGGCGCGAGACGATCAGAACATGCAAGCGTGACGTCTGTACTTCGCGCCATAGCTTCGGGGACCATCGACCCCATCAAAATCTCGTCTCCGAGTCCTTGCTCGGTCCATATCAGCAGTGAGCCGTCAGTTATCTGTTCACCAGACCAGTAGGGCGCGTCGCAATGGCCGTGACTTGTCTGTGTCTGTGGCCACGATTGACGAGGTGCAAAGGCTGCCCACCCTGCTTTGAAATCCTGCTTGGTGAGGAGGGCGAGCGCATAACGATATTGAGCATCAGGATAGTTGGGTTCTATGTCCAATAGGGATTGGTATATTTCTATGGCCTCATCCAAGCGCCCCTGGTTCTCCCGGGTGATCGCGATATTGATCCAAGTTGGCGCGTAAGAGCGGTCTAGTTCAACGGCGTGACTAAGCGCCCGGTCCGCTTGGTCGAGAAAGCCGATTGAAAGATAGGCTGTGCCGAGCATGTACCATGCTTCGTGGCCAGACTTGCCATGTTCAATCGCCTGCTCATAGGCCGTAATCGAATCCGTTGTGCGACCGGTCCGAGTGAGCGCGACACCGAGTTCCATCCAGGCGTCTGGACTTTCTGGCCAGGCGCGTGTGACAGCTTCGAACGACGTCACAGCATCAGTATAGCGTTTCATATCGCGGTGAATTTTGCCCAGATTAAACCGCGCCTCTATTAGTTTTGGATCAAGCGAAACAGCTTTCTCTAGGTGCTCCGTCGCTGAAGCCTGCTCACCTTTAAGCGCCCATAAAACCCCCATCAACTGGTGAGCCTGTGCATTGTTCTCATCTTCGATTAGCGCGAGCCCACACTCTTTCTGCGCCGCGTCGATGTCCTCGTTTTGATAGTGCAGCAGGGCTTTGCTAAGCATAAAATTTATGGCCGTAGACCGTTGGTGTTGATGTTACCCCACAGCCTTGAAATCAAGGTGTGGATCATGCGGTTCAGTCTGCGACTGAAAGAAGATCGGGCGCGGTTTTCGTAAGTAAATCAGACACGCTACTGAGTACAGACTCCCATCCTTCGTCATATTTGTGACGAAACAGGCGCATGGACTCATACCAAGGGCTGTTCTCGCCCTCTAAGAACCAATACCAAAGTCTGCCCGGTCCAGTCGGTGTCATGTTCCATACGGGAACCCCGAGTGCACCCGCAAAATGTGCGGTCGTATTCGAGATCGTTATCACAAGGTCCATTGCAGCGACCTGAGCCGCGAACACGTCCATGTCTCCCGCCGGGTCAACGTCCGGGTCGTGCAATATGGTGAGGCCCGTTTCCGCCACCATTGGTGCGAGTTCATCGCATCCATCACCGTATTGAAGACTAACGAACGTTGCATCGGGAACGGAAACGATTTCCCGCCATTGAAGAAGTGGGATTGATTTAAAGTGAGCCTGCGTGGAATACCCGCTCCACCACGAAATACCGATCAATGGTCGTTCTCCCATAGCCGCTCGGTATTTTTTGCGGAGAGACGCGGTGAGTTCGGGATCCGCTTTGAGGTAGGGTTGAGCTCGAATATCTGCGGGCGTCGTGTATTGCGAACAGTTCATGTCCAAAGAGGCACAGTGAAAATCGAACGGCCCTCTTGTTAGAATGTGTTCCAACGGTTCCTTAGAAGAAAATATTTCAACGCCCGGGAAAGACCGTTCAAATAGTTTGGTCAGTCGGTTCGAGCATTCCAACCCGCAGGCGTTTGAAACAGCGGCCACGGCAGGCGCGCATCGTGCGTGAATAACCTGGTCACCGAGCCCTTGGTCGCCCCATAGAACAATGCTTTTGCCAGACAGTGTTTCCCCATCCCACTCAGGTAGCCCCCACTCCCGGCTGACTGGCGAACCGTCTTTGTTGAGGCGAGTTCGATGTTCGCGCCAGGCCCCTTTGATATCACCGTTTGTAAATTTGGTGACGCTGCGATTGAAGCGGAAGCCCTGGTGGTGCGGTTTGAGTTCAATCGCCAGATCAAAATGCTCTAACGCTGTGCCAGTTTGATCCATATACAGCAGTAGATTGCCATAATTGTTGCGCACATCCGCGTAGTCGGGCTCGATGCGTATCGCTTTCTCGTAAAGTTCTTGTGCGCCCTTAAAGTTGCCCCGCTGCAAATATATTCGACCCATGTTCGTCAGTGCTTTGGCCGATTCTGGTGCCAAAGTGAGGGCGCGGTTGCCATAGGACTCAGCTTCTTTCCATTGTCCTGTGTCGTATAGAAATTCGCTGAACTTATTGAAAAAATAGTCGTTGTTAGGCTCGGCCGCGACGAGCGCTTCAAACGCCTTTAGCGCTTCGTCATTGCGGCTTAGCAACCGCAACGTCGTGGCATAGGCGAGCAGTAAAACATTGCTGTTCGGCCACAGCCCGCGTGCTGCTTCCGCGTGAGTCAGCGCCACCTCGTACTGCTGGGTGTCGAGCAAACTCTGTATTAAAACCTCGAATATGCGAGCATCCTTGTGGCCGTCTGAGATGCTCTGCGTTAACGCTTTGATCGATTCCTCTGGCCGCCCCAGTTCGATGAGGCAGGCGGCAAATGCGGTTCTTGCTTCTAAGTGGTCTGGCGCGATCTCAATGAGTGCTGCGAGCGCCTCTGAACCCAACTCAAACTGTTTTCCACTGATACAAGCCTTAGCTAAGTTAAATCGAATTTTGGCATTCTTAGGCTCCAGCGTCGCCGCTTTGTTAAGCGCGTCTATCGCATCATCATCTTGTCCAAGACCAGAAAGAACGGACCCAAGAATATTGAGGGCCGGGGCATGGTTTGGTTGGTGGTTCAAGCAGGTACGAAGCGGTGCCAATGCGTCTGCCGGGCAGCCGCGTTGCGCTAGCACAGCCCCAAGTAGGTATTGAGGTTCCGGCTCGGACAGGTTGGTCGAGATAAGCGCGCGATATCCTTGCTCGGCTGCAACAAGGTCGCCTTTCTTGTGAGCGGCCACAGCGTCAGCATAAATTTTATGAGAGGATTCTGGCACTGTAGCTCTTTGGCTGGTGAAACGACTGTGTGCCGTCATAACACAAAGTTGGCTTCTAGTTCTCGTCCATGCCGACTTGTCCGGCCACACGAATAACCTCTTCCACAGAGGTTAAGCCAAGCGCGGCTTTAATAAGACCGTCTTCCAACAAGGTGCGAAAGTCGTCTTGTTCGGCGGCATTATGCAATTCATGAACGGGCCGGTTTTGCATGACTAGATCAGCGATGCCATCAGTTACGGCGGCCATTTCATAAAGCCCCATTCGCCCGCGATACCCAGTGTGCTGGCATGCGTCACATCCCGTTGAGGTGATCCATTCAGGGGAGGCGGTAACAAGGTTCGCAAAACGATCTTGAATTGCTTCATATTTGGCAACGATTGGCTTCGGTGGTCGAGCGGTCGTTTTGCAATCTGGACAAACACGCCGCGCCAGTCTTTGGGCCATCACGGCGCGGACTGAAGACGCGACGAGGAACGGTTCAACACCCATGTCGATCAATCGTGTAAATGCGCTGAGCGAATCATTGGTGTGCAAAGTAGAAAAGACCATGTGCCCAGTCAGAGAGGCTTGAACAGCGATCTCCGCAGTCTCAAGGTCTCGAATTTCCCCAATCATAATCGTATCGGGGTCTTGGCGCAGAATTGACCTTAGCGCCCGGGCAAACGAATACCCAATTTCTGCTTTGGTCTGTACCTGCGTAACCCCGTGGATGTTGTATTCGACAGGATCCTCGACGGTTATGATTTTTTTCTTACCATCAATTATATGTTCGAGAGTAGCTTTTAGCGTTGTCGATTTTCCGGAACCGGTCGGTCCGGTCACAAGAACAATGCCGTACGGTTCTTTCACCAGGGTGGAGAAGGCTTCGAAATGGTCGGCAGCCATACCGATGCGGTCGAGAGAAAAATCTTTTTGTTCTTTGAGCAGTATGCGCATGACAATAGATTCGCCCCAGACACCGGGCAAAGATGACACGCGAACATCAAGGTCTTTACCGCTGATCCTCATGCCAATGCGCCCGTCTTGCGGCAGTCTCCGCTCCGCGATGTCGATTCCAGATATCAACTTGATGCGGGAGGCGACGGCATCAAATCGATTGCGCGGTAGTGTCAGGCGCGTTTGTAGAACGCCATCGACGCGATACCGAATGTCAAATTCTTGCTCTCGTGGCTCGACAT
>WLXB01000159.1 GCA_012103295.1 Alphaproteobacteria bacterium
TTTTTCGATGATCCAGCAGTCGAGCGGGTGCTCTCAATCACGATGGCCGTTGCGACGGAATTGGCCGTGACCCGTGAGCGATTGGACACCGTCGAACGCCTCCTTGAGGCCGGCGAGCCAGTGACCAAAGCCAACATTGATGCCTAT
Organism: Alphaproteobacteria bacterium; assembly: GCA_012103295.1. Lineage (GTDB taxonomy): Bacteria > Pseudomonadota > Alphaproteobacteria > Rhodospirillales > Rhodospirillaceae > WLXB01. The sequence continues at coordinate 148 of WLXB01000159.1, forward strand.
CGGCCAGACGATGATGCATCGAAGGACCGCCAGCAATGGCATGCGGACTATATTTTCCGCATCCTGCGCATCGTCCATCAAGAACTTGAAGCGGTTGAAAACGAAAGCCTCAACGAAGACCCGGAAAAACTGGCCGACGACTTCGCCGCCGCTTAACCGACTCCCAAAAGAATGCCTGCGGTTTCATCCGGCGCGGTAACCATCAGGTCATGCCCAGTATCAAGCGTGACGTACGCCCATTCCGGATCAGCCTCGGTCATCGCCGCCACTGGGTCAGCCGCACCACTGGCCATCCGCGGATTTTGCGTACACCGCACATAGGTCTTGGGTAATCCGGTAGGACCACCATTAGCATAGACAACGGTTTCCATGAGCGTCGGCAGAGGGTGTTCAACGAGACGACTATCAACCCAGTCGTACAACGGGTGGCCTTCTGGAATGCCAAGGAAGTCCATGCCGGACTTCGCCATTAGATACCCGTCTTTAGCTTCAGGAATCCGCGCCTCACCCACGCCAGGCGGCAGGAACGACTTGCCGTCAGTTGGCAAAACGGCGTCCAGATAGACGACATGTTTGATCCGGTCTTTGACCTTGTCGGCAACCCAACTGACCACGTGGCCGGCGTAGGAATGCCCGACCAAAACGACGTCGTTGAGGTCTTCGAACTCGAACAGGTTCACAATATCAGTGACATGGGTCGTCAAATTGACATCAGGATTACGCAAGTGCACGCGATCCCCTAAGCCCGTGAGCGACGGCGCAAACACGGTATGGCCAGCGGCTTCCAAAGACTCTTTGACGTACCGCCAGCACCAGCCCCCATGCCACGCACCGTGGACAAGAACATAGGTCTTCTTGGTTGCACCAGATGCACCCCCAATCCCTGTGTTCGCCGCAAAAACAGTCGCGGCAGCGCTGGCAAATAGATCGCGTCTGGTCATTTTTCTCTCCTGACTCTGATTTTCTCACTCAGCATGAGCGATCATCCCTTGCGGTCCAAGGTCATTTCGAAACATCATATGTATATGATGAATTCCCCAAAAAGTGCTGTGGCTATTGTTGCGCTCGCGAGCCTACTCTCAATCACCAATCTCGCCCTGTCGGCAACGCTCCATCGCGGCACCAACTCTGAACCGCGGTCGCTTGATCCCCATCGCGCCGTCGGCAATAGCGCCGCGGTTATTCTCTACGATCTGTTTACAGGCCTGATGACCTTAGACGCGGCCGGGGCAATCACTGCCGGTGTGGCAGAATCCTATGCCGTCAGCGCCGACGGACTGACCTACACATTCACCTTAAGGCCGGGGATCGTTTGGTCTGACGATACGCCTCTAACAGCCGAAGATTTTGTCTATTCCTTTCGGCGCCTTTTGAAACCCGATACAGCCGCACGATTCGCGTCTCAACTCTTCCCCATCGTCAACGCTCAATCAGTCAACCGGGGCGCAGCCGAGCCAACCGCGCTCGGCGTGACAGCATTGGACGAAAGAACACTAGTCGTAAAACTCAATCAACCGACGGCCTATCTGCCTCAACTGATGGCCTCCAATGCAGCATCTCCGGTGCCGCGTCACGTTATCGAAACTGAAGGGCGTGGTTGGACCCGGCCAGGAATCATGGTGTCAAACGGAGCTTATGTTTTGGCCGAACAAGTGCCGGCAACTTTGATCCGGGCTGTAAAGAACACGGCGTTTTATGACGCGGTAAATGTGTCGATAGATGCGGTCGTATTTTATCCTACGGAAAATCAGGGCACGAGCCTTAATCGATTTCGAGCCGGTGAGTTGGACGTGGTTCTAAATTTCCCAGCAGATCAGATTGACCGAATCCGCTCGACCATGCCGAACTCGCTGCATATCACGCCGGCGCTGGGTGTTTACTATCTTGCACCAAATACACGAGCCCCGCCGTTCAACGACGCGCGTGTTCGCCGCGCGTTGGCGTTGGCCATTGATCGTGACGCCATTGTTGCGCGCCTGTTACCGCCGGGCACAGCAGCGGCCACCAATATCGTTCCACCAATCACTGACGGGTACAACGGGACCGCTACCGACTATGCAGCCATACCGCTAAAAGCGCGCATAACAGAAGCGCACGAGCTTCTTGCTAGCGCCGGTTTCGATCCAAGTAATCCACTCACATTTGCGTTCAAAACTGATCCCATCGAACAGAACCGCCGCATTGCCGTCGCCCTGACATCCATGTGGAAAGCCATCGGAGTCGTCGTCGAAACGGATACGACAGGCGCATCCGACGTTAATCGCGATGGCCGCACCGGCAATTTCGAGATGATTCGCTGGACCTGGTTCGGCCCCTACAATGACGCCGCAACCTTCCTCGGCCTGTTTGAAACGACCAATGGCGCAAATGTGTCTGGTTACAGCAACCCCACTTTTGACGCCAAGTTAAGGCAAGCCAATGCGGCGCAGGAACCAAGCACGCGACGCACACTGCTGGCCGAGGCCGAAGCTATTCTTAACCAGGAACAGCCAGTCATTCCGCTGTATTTTCACGCTGGCCGGCGATTGGTTAATCCCGTTGTCCAAGGCTGGATTGACAATGCCAGAAGCGCCAACTTGACCCGATACCTTTCGCTAGATCGATAGGAATGTCGCACGCTGTCACGAACTGTCACCGAGCAAACCTTGACCCACCGAAATGGGCCACCTTAGCCTCTAACCTAAAGATGAATAGGGACGACAAATGAGCAACAAAACTGAAGCAGCCGATCGCATGGTGCGGGAGGATGGGACGTACCCAACCGTACCTCTTCGCAAGGATCGCATTACCGTTTCGGTCGTGCAGACCGAGGTCCACGGCGTTCCCGGGGACAACCCGGAACCAGCACTCAAGGAAAACCTTGAGTATATGTTGGACAGCATCGACGCAGCCAATGGCTACGGCGGGCCGTGCGACCTATTGCTGTTCCATGAATTTCCTCTGACCGGATTCAGCACCTGGACGCGCGAGCAACACTACAATGTATGCCGCGAGGTTCCAGGACCGGAGACGGAAGCCATTGGCGCCAAAGCAAAGCAGTACGGCTGCTATGTTGCGTTCGGAACCTACGCAAAAGACCCGGTCAACTGGCCGGGCCATATTTTGCATCTGATGGTCCTCATTGGACCGGACGGCAACATCGTCGCTCAACATTGGAAACAGAGAAACGTCCGCGGCATGTTCCCTGGCTCAGAGCAATTCACCACCAATATCTATGACGTCTATCCCCGCTTCATAGAAATGTACGGCGAAGACGCGGTTATCCCTGTCGCGCAAACAGATATCGGCAACATCGCCATGTCGGCCGTTCAGTTCGAACCGGAATTGTTCCGTTGTTTCGCTTTGAAGGGCGCGGAAATCATATGCCGTGTTGCGACCGGGGGATTCGAGTCCGATGACATGCGCCTCACCTCCTATCACAACAGCGTCTACACCCTGATCACCAACAATTCTGTGACTGTGAGCAAGAAGAATAGGTCGTTCTTTCAAGACACAGCCTACGGTGGACCCGGTCGATCAGCGATCTATGGCCCCCGTGGCGTCGAGTTGGCGATGGCGGGGCCGTTCGAGACCCAACGCCGGGTGATGATCCCGATCAAAGAGTTTCGCGAAAAACACCGGATTCCCGATGTGCATATGGCCCTCTATCGACCCGTACTTGATCAGTATCGGGAGCGCTACGACACCGGCATGTATCTAGAGGGCGACCTTCCAGCCGACCGGCGCGCGGCGGGCAAGCAGTTCGCGGAACGCGCCCGTTGGATTCATTACTGGTAAGCCCGAACCAACCCAATTCATTCACCAATAGGAACACTCATGCGTTTGTTCACGCGACTAACTGTTACTTTGTTCAGTTTCCTTGCCCACCCCGCTGCGGCGGAGATGGTGCTCAACCGTTCGGGCGGCAGCGATCCGTCATCCCTCGACCCGCAAAAAGCGACGGGCAACACAGCCGTTCCGATTTTGAATGAGTTGTTCGTGGGACTGATGACCACGGACTCGGACGGGCGTATGACCTATGGCCTCGCCGAAAACCACACGGTGTCCGAAGACGGCTTGATATGGGAATACACTCTGCGCGATGGGCTTAAGTGGTCCGACGGTACACCGTTAACCGCAAAGGATGTCGCTTGGTCTTTGCAACGCCTGATGCTGCCAGAGACTGCCGCGCGCTACGCCCAGTTCTTTTATGCGGTGAAAAATGGACGGCCGGTCACAGCGGGCGACGCGCCACCGGAAAGCCTCGGCATCACCGCGCCGGACGACAAGACCGTACGCTTTGAGTTGAGCGTGCCAAATCCATTGCTGCCTCAAGCCCTGAATAGTTTTTCGGCGATGCCCTCGCCCCGCCACAAAGTCGAAGAGCTGGGAGGCGACTGGACGAAGCCGGGACAGTTTGTCTCCAACGGCGCTTACCTGTTGGCGGAATGGCTTCCAGGCACCCGCCTTACGCTGAAGAAAAACCCGCATTTCTATGACGCGGATAACGTGCAGATCGACACGGTCAATTTTTACCCAACCCAAAACTTGAACACCGTGTTCAACCGCTTCAGGGCCGGGGAACTGGACGCCATTCTCAATTTCCCACCGGAACAGATGGATTGGATCAAAGAGAACCTGGCCGACGAGCTGCGCATTTCGCCGACCCTTGGCATCTACTACTTTTTGATCAACGCGAATAAGCCGCCGTTTGACGATATCCGTGTGCGTAAGGCGCTCGCCCTGGCGTTTGATCGTGAAGCGCTAATTGATCGCCTCCTCGATACCGGTGTTATTCCCGCTTACAGTTTTGTCTCGCCTGTTGTCGATGACTACGACGTCGCGCCAGCCTCTATCGTTGATATGTCGATGGCGGACAGAGTGACAGAAGCAAAACGCCTTATGACCGAAGCCGGTTATGGGCGAGACAATCCAGTCACATTCGAACTGGCCTATGATACCCAAGAAGAAAACCGGAAAATTGCTGTCGCAATGAAATCTATGTGGGCAGCCGTCGGCTTCAACGCCGAACTCATGGATACGGAGTTCCGCAACCTAAATCGCAAAGCCCGCACTCGAGACTTCGACATCATGCGCTGGGCATGGTTTTCGCCGTTCAATGATGCCGCGGGTTATCTGAATTTATTGCGCGCTGGAGACCCCAGCAACTACGTCGATTACGCCAATCCAGACTTTAACGTCTTGATGAACCAGGCGAACTCGATCTCAGACCAAGAACAGCGCAACACGCTTATGCGTCAGGCCGAGCAGATACTGATGGAAGATTATGTTATTCTACCGGTCTATCATTATGTCAGCCGACGGTTGGTGAAGACTTATGTCGATGGGTGGAATGAAAACGCCCGCAATAATTATCTTGCACGGTACATGACAGTGAATCGCCCAGAGTAGATGAGGCGCCAAATGGAGATACAGCCATGCTTATGAACTGCTGGTATGTCGCCGCAGAAACTGCGGACGTCACCAACGAACCCAAAGGCGTTCACATGCTGGGGCAAGACCTGGTTCTATTTCGAGACACTGCAGGAAAAGCCCACTGCCTGAGTGACGTCTGTGTTCATCGCGGCGGATCGCTAAGCCGCGGTAAAGTCGTCGATGATTCTGTACAATGCCCCTATCACGGCTGGCGCTTTAACGGCGACGGCAACTGCGCTGAAATTCCGTCCCTTGGTGAGGATGCGACGATACCGAAACGGGCGCG
>WLXB01000002.1 GCA_012103295.1 Alphaproteobacteria bacterium
CTGGGCTGCCGGACCATGCGCATTCAGATAAGTATATCCCGCTTCAAGCCTCTTAGACAGCGCAACCGCACTCGACGACCATACTGTTGAAATTCGGACCAACATTCCTGTCCCTATTCTGCCGCGGTTTCTGCCTGTGCTGCACATGGTTGAACCCGAGAGTTGGGAATCTCTGGGCCGCGACGCTTTCGCCCTTCATCCCGTCGGGACCGGCCCATTTAAAGCCGAGTCCTTTGAAGCCGCGCGCATCACACTAAGCGCCCATACCGAGTCATGGCGTCCGCCGCAGTTAGACCGTCTCGAAATTTTGGCCGTGCCAGACGCAACGGCACGGGTTCAAGGCCTGATGTCTGGCTCTGTGGATGTTGCCTTGGCACTGGGCCCCGATGATCGAGAAACTATCGAGCAAACCGATGGGACGTTCCTCGGGTGGCGGAGCGAGATGGTGCGCACGATTTCGTTCGTACTCACCGAAGGACCCAGCCCACTTGATGATGTCCGAGTACGGCAAGCCTTAAACCTGGCTATAGACCGCAAAGGCATCATTGATGGATTACTCGGTGGCCTAACGGTGCCTGCCAGCCAAGGGGCAACGCCGGCCGCCGAGGGTTACAATCCATACCTAGAACCTTTTCGCTACGATCCTGATCGAGCACGCACCCTTCTCGCGGACGCCGGGTATGAGAACGGCTTATCTTTCACAGCAGAGGCAGTCATTGGCGCCAATGGGTCGGACAGCGCGATGTACCAACAAGTGGCCCGCGCGCTTAGCGAAGTCGGCGTAGAACTCATCATCACACCAGTCACCATTGCTCATCTCTTCGATCATTTCGAACGTGGTGGTTGGCACGGTAAAGCGTTTGGCATGGTCTATACGATGGAGCCGATCATCGATGTCATTCGAACTCTTCGAAACAATTCTTGCGACCGGCCGGCACCCTGGTATTGCGACGTAGAGGCTACGTCGATGATTCAAGATGCGTTAACCGAGCAAGACACGGTGAAACGTATCGCGTTGAAACAGAATTTGATGGCCCGTTATCGCGATAACGCAGCCGCGATATTTCTATGGCCTGAGTTGCGTTTTGCGGGGCTCGCGCCTGGCGTGAGCGGATATGACGACGTGCATGGCTTCATTAGCTACGATACCCTGAACGTGACCCCATAGAGCGCAATGACGCTCAAAAACATATGAAGGACTAAATCTTGCGGCGCCGTCTTGCTCGTTTCATCTCCACCACTGTGATGGCTGCGCTCTTTCTCGCACCTTCTTTTACTGTACTGGCCGAAACGGTCATGCGTATGGGTATGTCCAGCCTTCCGCTGTCATTGGGTAACCCGTTCCGTTCCGGTGCAACACCAACAATCTATTTCACACCCGCGCTTTTTGATGGTCTGACACGAATTGATAACGATGGGATGTTGCAGCCCTGGCTTGCCGTTTCGTGGGACGCGACCGACCAAAATACCTGGCGGGTGAAACTTCGAGACGGTGTCACATTTTCTAACGGTGTCCCGTTGACTGCCGAGGCGGCTGCCTTTGCCGTTAATTACCTCGCCAGCGAAGAGTCCCTGCCGGAAAGCTTGCGCCGTGAGCTTCCTAGTTTCGAGGGAGCCGTTGCCGTTGATGCGTTGACAGTAGACATCACAACCCGCGATCCAGACCCGCTTCTGATGCGTTCATTGACTATTCTTCCGATGGTCGATCCGGCCCAGTGGACTCGTCTTGGACGCGAAGGCTTTGCCCGCGAACCGGTTGGAACTGGGCCTTTTCGTATTGAAAGTTGGGGCCCGGCTGAGGCTAAGATGGCGGCAGTGTTGACATCCTGGCGCCCACCGATCGTCGGCCGGCTTGAAATACTAGCTATTCCCGACAAGACCGCGCGCATACAGGCTCTGCAATCGAACAGAATTGATGTCGCTATCGAATTTGGGCCCGAAGATGGGGCGACCATGAAAGCAGCCGGCCTCAAAACTCAAAACTGGATCGCAGCAGAAACATCGGGGCTTTCCTTTATTCTTCACGAACGCCCGAACTCGCCGCTTCAGGATATTCGGGTGCGAGAGGCCCTCAACCTCGCGATCAATCGCGACGCGTTGGGAGAAATTTTATTAGAAGGCGCCACCGTGCCGGCCAATCAGCCGGTGCCGCGTGTCGCCTTTGGTTTCAACCCCGACCTGCTGCCAATTGCCCACGACCCTGACCGCGCCCGGGCTTTGCTCAAATACGCAGGTTACGAAAACGGGTTCTCTTTTGTTGCTTACACAGTCAGTGGAATCGGTGTTGGCGCTTCAGTGCTGCAAGTCGTCGCCAATGAATTCGCGGCCATCGGCGTGACCATGGAATTACGGTCTCTGCCCATCCAACAATTTTTGCGGTATCTAGGCCAAGGGACATGGCCAGACGACGTCGACGCCTTTTCCATGAATTGGCCGGTTTGGCCATCGTTGGACAGCCTCCGTGCATTGCGTTTGCATTCCTGTTTGCGACGGGATCCCTGGTACTGCGACGAAGCTATTACACCGAAAATTCGCTCCGCGATTACGGAGTGGGAAGAAGACAAAGCCATATCTATGCGCCGCAACATTATGGCTTGGTATCGGGATCAGTATCCCGCCGTCTACATGTTTGAGACAGCTCAGTTCGCTGGTATGCGGGCCAACGTCACTGGCTTCACAATGGTGAACAACATCATTGCTTTCGAGACATTGGGCTTCGCGGACTAGGGGTTCTGTTAATAAAATTAAACTGGCAGGGTGTGATCAAGCCCCTAGAGTAAATTCACCATAGGTTCGCTAATCATCAAGAACCTCCGATGAAATTTCACACCGTTTCTAACAGTTGGACTGGAACATTACGGTGCCAAAGAAAACCAAGCATACGGAGAACCGCCAACTCCGAACTCCTGTGAGCAGACGAGGAATACTGGGCGGCGGTCTAGCCGCATCGGCAATCGCTCTGACAGCCGATGGTCCAGCAAAAGCTGCGGCGCCTGGATCGGATCAAGTGTCCGTTCGAGAAAATGGCTCGTACGACACCGTCCCGCTGGCAAAAAACTCTGTGGATTACGCCTGCGTACAACACCCTGTTCTACCCGTTGATCCGGCCAACCCGCGTCCGGGCATCGCCGCCAATATGAAACGTATGGTGACGTTGATTGACGAGCATGCCCATTGGGCAGGACCTGCCGATCTGTTGTCGTTTCACGAGTTTCCTATTGCGGGGTACGCCGGCTGGACACGAAAGGAAATGCTATCCGTCGCTATCGAAATTCCCGGTGAAGAAACGGAAATTTTAGCGGCGAAAGCGCGCGAATATGGAATTTGGTTGACCTTCGGCTGCTACGCCCGCGACCAAAACTGGCCCGACCACGTTCTTATGCTGGGTGTGCTTATGAATCCCAAAGGCGAGATCGTCGCTCAGCATTGGAAGGCGCGCGGCGGCCACGGACGCAACCCCGCATTCGAGCTCATAACAACAACGGTTTATGACGTGCTGCCGCGCTACGTCGAAATGTATGGCTGGGACGAAGTGATCCCAGTTGCAAGAACTGAGGTCGGGAACATTTGCATTACTGGGGTTCAAAACGATCCTCTTCTGTATGCCAGCATGGCGCTTAAGGGATGTGAGCTTTGTATCCGACAAGCCACGGGTTCAAACCCAACGGACGATGCAGTGATGACCTCACGGTACAACGGATACTTCACATCGATTGTTTCCAACTCAATAAGTCAGGGTAATCGCTATTTTGCAGACGCAGCGGGCGGTTACGGGGTCACCCAAATTATTGGACCAGACGGCAAAGCGTTGGCCAAAGCTTGGGGGCCCCACGAAGAGGTCGTGCGAGCAAAAATTCCATTGGCCAGCTACCGCGAACGCCGCACTTTGCCAGACTGGCAAATGGAGATGTATCGCCCGGTCTTTGACGCCTACCGTGCCCGGTTTGCGCCCGGTGAATATTTAGACGGCTTACCCGACACTATGAAGGACGCGGCAAAACGGTTTTACCCGGGCGGGCGTTGGGGCTAGCCCTTGGACGTATAAGCCACGCACGGACAACCCATTTCGTCGACCAGTCCAAGATCGACGAGTTCGCCAAGAACAGAGACAAAATGTTGCGACGTGCCTGGGCGATCGTAGAGTTCTAGCCAATTCTGTTCACAAAACGCGATGATCGCCGGACCTCCAAGTTCAACATCCCACAGAATGCCAAGCAGAGATGCCAAATCTTCTTCCCGTTCTTTGGTGGCATCATCGACACAACAAGCCTCATTGGCCTCTTTCTTTCGTCCGGTTTCGGGTCCCGCCCCCAATCCGAAGTCAGGCAAAACTCGGCGGGCAGGCGGTGCAATCTGCCAGTGCGCAAATTCATGGAGCAGCACAGCGGTCTCCGTCTGACTCGCAACAGCGGCGCCGTTCCAACTGAACCCCTCTGATGGACTCGAGTCACTGAGGGGGATACCAAGCCGTACGCCGAGCCGCACAGCATCGCCGTGGCTGGCATACAGATCGGTTTGGAGGCCGGACGCCAAGTCTTTAGTTTCCGAAATGCGGCGAAAAACCAAGTGTGCCGATGGGTGCGCTACTAACGCTTGGTCCAAAGCCTGTAGCGCACAATCAAGTTCAAACTGGTCAAGTGATGACAACATCATGATGGCGAAGTCTTACCTTGGCCCAGCCTGACGGTCTAGGATAAGGGCACATCAACATGGAGAACCAATGCCATGACAACTTTGCGCGACGGCATGCCTCTCATCGCATCAAATGAGGGCGAATGGCAGGGTACCTATTCCTTTATTTCTCCGACGGGTTGGATCAACGATAGATACGACTTTCGAATCGTTCTTAGTATTTTTGATGACCCGGCTTTGTCTTACCGACAGGAGAGCTTTTACACGTGGTCAGATGGGCGCACAGAAGATCGGGTTTTTGACGCGGGGTATGATGCCGTCACGAACCAAATGGTATGGGATGATGGGCGAATCGCTGGACGATTGTGGGAAGTTGACGAAACCAGTTTCCATTTGCGGTTTGGCTTCACTGCAATGCCAGATGTCCAGTGCTTCGAAACGGTACAGATGTTTGACAATGGAGCCAAACGCGGTCGGACATGGCTTTGGTATCGTGGCGGCGATCTTTACCAATACGTGTTGATTGACGAACACCGGACCGCCTGAACAAGTTCGATCTATTAGATTACGGTAACATCTCAATTTGCTCAGGGTGCGAGACGTCGACGAGGGGGCCGTTAAAGTCTTTCACCCACCCCCGCACTCTTACTTGTTGATCTGCTAGGGATAGCGGATCGAGACCTACTTCTTTGAATAGAGGCCAGGCCGAGCGATCAATCGAAATGGTAAAGTCTGTCCGATAGTCTTCGCCAAAGTTGAGATATATCCGGCTGCGCACCTGAGCAACATCAGACACCGTGCCTTCAATCAATTGGAATGAGCCATAGTCTTTGGCAAGCAGCGAGGGGTCAGCGGATCGAACGGCGTAGTATTTGAGTGACCATATCCCCACACGAGATTTGCGGGCCTCCCGCTCAGCTACAAGTAAGGCGTTGGCAAGACGACGGTTGTCAGAAAACGTGTAGACACGAGCCAATCCCAGTCCAATCATTTTGCGCTGGAGCCAGGCCCCGTCCGTGCGCACAAGATGCGCCAGTACCCGGCGGTAGCGATCTTGACCATTGCCATCGGTGTGCAAATTAACATCCTGACCCGCCGTCAAGTCTTCCAGCGCGATCTTGGCTTCTGACGCCAGTGGCCATGACGGAAAGTTGCGCCGCCCGAGCGGTAGCTTGGGCGCCTGGATTCCGGTAAGCCGAACCTCACGCCCGTCATCAAGAACGAGCGTATCGCCATCGATAACGCTAGAAACGGTCCGACTCTCGATAGCCTCTAGAGCGAGCGGAGATGCCAACTGAAGGCTCTTCTCGTCTGCCGCTAGAGCGCTCGAGAAGAAAACAGATATGACAAGGTTGAGGAACACACGGGCCATATGGAACGTTATACTACGATCGTCGGTTTTTGAGGCTAAAGGTAATTGCGGATGAGTGACAATATTGAAACCGGCAGGTCGCTGAACCGCCGCGCACTTATGACCGGCGGAGCAGCCCTGGCAGGCATAGGGTGCCTGAGTGGGTGCAGCACCAATCCCGCAACCGGACAAGATAGTGTCACCGGTTTCTATTCTCTCAATGATGACATCAAGTTGGGACAAGCCGAGTACCCCAACCTCATTCGAGCATTTGGCGGGGCCTATGACAGCATACCATTGCAAAGCTACGTCGCCCGCATTGGCCGCGATCTAGCCAGTCGATCTGAACTCCCAGAATTACCGTGGGAATTTACTGTTCTCAATACCCCGATCGTAAACGCCCTCGCCCTCCCTGGTGGAAAAATTGCCATCACCCGTGGACTTCTTGCCGTTGCCAGCAATGAAGCCGAGGTGGCGGGTGTATTGGCCCATGAAATCGGTCACGTCACCGCGCGCCATACAGCTCAGCGCCAGACGCGCGGCTTGCTCGCAAACCTTGGCCTAGCGGTGTTGGGCGTAGCGACCCAGAACTCACAGTTAATGCAACTCGGCCAGACCGTCGCGGCCGGCTACCTTCAGGGCTTTTCCCGAAGCCAAGAGCTGCAATCGGACACCCTAGGTGTGCGCTACCTAAGCAAAGCGTCTTACGACCCCGAGGCGATGGCTACGTTTTTGGCCTCCTTGCGCGAGCACAGCCAACTTGAAGCTCGCTTACAAGGGCTGCCCCCGGGGGTTGTCGATCAACGCAACATGATGGCGTCGCACCCAAGAACCATCGATCGTGTTCGCCAGGCACAAGCCGCCGCGGAAACAAATTCTGTCGATACAACTGCGCGTACTGAACGCGACGCCTATTTGAACGCGATTAATGGAATGGTGTTTTCAGACGACCCTGATCAAGGCTATGTCAGAGGCAGGGATTTTCTACACGCCGGGTTAAAACTCGGGTTCCAGGTGCCGCCCGGTTTCGTATTGCGCAATGGCACAAGCCAGGTGACGGCTGAAGATCGTAACGGGGCGGTGATTACCTTCGATGCCGCCAAAGCGCAACGCAGCCGAACGCTGGCCCAATACGTTCAGGATGAATGGACGCAGGGCGTGAATTTGTCAGACGTACAAAGCTTAAGCATCAACGGTCTCTCGACCGCTACCGGACGGGCACGCCTAAACACCCAGAAAGGCACCGCTGACTTGCGTGTCGTTGCCTACCAGTGGGATGGCACCCAACTGTTCCGCCTGATGTTTCTGTCACCGGCCCGTAGCGCTTCAACTTATGCCGATGGCATCCGCCGCACGGTAAATAGTTTCCGCCGGTTGAGTGATGCGGAAGCCAAGGAACTGAAGCCATTACGCCTCATCACGGTTCAAGCTGATGGAACTGATTCCATATCGACTTGTCACAGACAATGCCTTATGGCGCCTTGAACGACGATTGGTTTCGCATGCTTAATGATCTTCAACCGGGCCAACCCGTACCCGTTGGCCGATCAATCAAAGTGATTACATCCTAGACACTATCCAGAAAAGAAAACGCCCCAGACAATTGTCCAGGGCGTTCAATTCTTGTGCGAACGGCGCGTCTTAAGCTGCGCTGAGAAGCTTCTCTAGCTTTGCGGTTGCCGTCTCTGGCTTAATTTTCTCAACCGCCGCCATCTCGTGAGCGAGACGCTCCAGCGCTTGCTCATAAATTTGGCGTTCCGAATACGATTGCTCAGGTTGGCTATCACCCCGATGCAGATCACGTACAACTTCAGCAATGGAAACAGGGTCGCCAGAATTGATCTTGGCTTCGTATTCCTGTGCGCGACGACTCCACATTGCCCGTTTGACCCTGGCGCGACCCTTAAGGGTTGTCAGCGCTTGATCCATGACCTTGCGGGTGGACAGTTTACGCAAGCCTGAATTGTCGACCTTGTCGACTGGGACGCGCAAAGTCATGCGGTCCCGTTCGAAACTCACCACAAACAATTCAATTTCTTGTCCGCCGATAACCTGCTTTTCAATGTCGGTGACTTTTCCGACACCGTGCGCCGGGTAAACGACAAAATCTCCGGTTGAAAATACCATTCCTTTGCGTACGTCCTTTTCGCGGGGTTTCTTTGTTTTTGTTTCTGCACTGGTCTTTTTCGGCATTATTTGGCTCTCTTATTCCAGTTAGCGCCCATATCGCCTGGAACCCTGGCAGCCCCCCAGCTGCACTCACGAATAAAGGGCCATTTGGCCCTTGAGGTTCCAGTTACTTATTCGCCAGCCCCTAGCTTCCCGTTCGTGACGCCGTAAAACAGCCTCGGTGTCCGACATGCGCGCCGAGCGATTTTTATTTTGTTGCAGCGCACAAAAGATTAGGTGTAGCGAAAAAATAATCCGCCAGTTCTTTCGGCGGATTAAGTACTTATACCAAATTTGCGGTGCAAAAGACAGCCTAAAGTAGGCGCCAATATGGCGCCTACATGCCCCTCAGGAGGGGGTCAAATCAGCCGGTGTTGCCTGGATTTGTGCTGAGTTGCTCTTTCTTTCCAGGCTTGCCATTCCACTCTTCACCATCCGCGGGTGCTTCGCCCTTGGCGGTAATATTAGGCCACTTATCCGCGTATTCAGCGTTAAGTTCAATCCAGTCTTGTGTGGAATCTTCCGAATCGGGAAGAATGGCTTCAGCCGGGCATTCCGGCTCACAGACGCCACAATCGATGCATTCATCCGGATGGATGACGAGCATGTTTTCACCTTCGTAAAAGCAGTCCACAGGACACACCTCTACGCAGTCCATAAATTTACACTTAATACAGTTCTCGGTGACGACGTAGGTCATTACGCATCTCTCTCCACATAGCCCATCTGGATCTTGTCCTTAGGTGAGGTTTTCCAGGTCGAGCCCCAATTGCTCCAATGCAGCTTTTCGGGCTCGCCCACTATCTTGATCGGTAACATACAATAAACCACTGACTCGACGTACTAAATTTGCCTCGAAGTCGTCAAGCTGGCCGTCAGCATAAACCACTTCCCACAACATTTGCATCAGCTCAACGCGACCGTCGTAATCCAAGTTGTCTTTGACCGTTCTCGCAAAACCATACAGCTGATTGGATTTGGCGACGGTCTCTTCAGCATCGGCAATGATGCCATCAAGACTATCCTCTGGAAGAGAGAACAGGTGTACCAGAACATCTTTGACTTGAGCACGCTCCTGATCGTCAAAGGTTCCATCGGCCATAGCCGCTTCGACAAGAAGAGCGGCGGCAGCCGATTGGACCGTAGGCTCCTGCGGCGATGTTTCGCTGATCTTGCGAGGCTCGCTGATAAATGATTTCAAAGCATCAAGCATAGTTTCAGGTACCGGTTAGTTGGCTCCGGATCAAGGACCTTGATATCAAAAGGTGATTCAATCTGATTCGTTGCGAAGAAAAAATTTCTCCAAAGCGCGGCGTTCCCGTTTCGTCGGCCGGCCACTTCCGGGTGTCCGGTATAATGGCGCCATTTTTTTAGCGCCATCCAGCCGCTCAGCGGGGTTCAACTCGTCATATAAAAGAACGGCCTCCGGTGCTGGCCCGCGGCGAACGCCGAGAGCGTTCACCATCACTGTTCTACGGATAGGGCCTATCGTAATGACAAGCTGATCACCGAGCCGAATGAGACGATTGGGTTTTCTGGTTTCTTCTCCGTTGATCGTCACCCGACCATCGATACACAATCTTTGAGCCAAAGACCTAGTCTTGCAAAAGCGTGCAAACCAAAGCCATTTATCGATCCTCAATCCGTCACTCAACTTTTGACCAAGTCCTTCAACACTGCAAAGGGAGAATCAGGGTCGATCGGCTTCTCTGCACGCTTTTTTGGTCTCGGTTTTCTTTTCTCCGCACCGTCAGTTTTGCTGTGCGACTTAGGCTTCGTCTTTTGACGTTTTGGCTTACGCCTAATAGCAATTGATATCCCTTCGTCGCCCACACTCGAAACATAACCAAGAGCAACCAGAAGCTCGACAGCGTTCTCCGCACCAATACCTAGGGGCGACAAATTTGCCGGGGGCAATATTTTGGCCCCCTCGCGTAGAAGACGGCGCACCTCTGCTGAGAAACGCTCGATCATATCCACCCGATAGGCCATGCCCTTAACCGGATGAAATCCTGACGATCGATAATAGTCAGCCGGAACGCCTTTCTCCGTCGGGAATGAAACTCGGCCAGAGGGTGGCAGACCAGGCGCGGTGTCAGGGGCATTGGTGATCACCCAGAGCAGAGCCCGCAGCCGCACCGGATCAGCCTTAAGAACGTCCGGCACGTATATGAAATTCAGGCCGAAACGAATGCGGTGCCCGGCAAGCGCTTTGCGATCTTCATCCGTGAGCACACGAACCTGCGCCTCTGCCTCTTTCCGGTCCACGGTTCCCAACGCCTCTGAAACTTGGAACGCGAGACCTCGAGCAGCGCCTTTCAGCGGCGCAGCTTCAGCCTGAATGAGGGGCCCAAGCAGTTTGCTGATGTGAGCATCAGTCCAGGCCTGATAGCGAGCGGTCAATTGATCGTAGATGGCGCGGTCGAGCCGGTCATCGGCCTTAACAAGCACCTTTGGAGACAACGGACGTGGACCTGGCGTCAGAGTTGCGACAACGGAATCTTGCCACACAACACGAGCACTATCGTCAAGTGAGAAGACATCGTCTTCAGCGTCAATTTGTAGGCGGCCCCGGCGTTCAAGCTCCGGCACTAAAACGGCGTCAGCCGCATTCTCAATGGCGCGGTCTGCTGCTTTCAATCCGGTCTTATCGGGCTCAAACACAAGCCCGTTCAGCGTGCCAATAAAATGTCCGTCGACCTCAACACGGCCGGTCTCATCAACGGCGGCAACCATGCGATCTGTCCCTTTAAGCTTCTTTACTAAATGCGCGATGCGTCGATCAATAAACTGTTCTGTCAATTTGTCATGCAACGAGTCTGACAAGCGATCTTCTACAACGCGCGTCTGATCCTGCCAATAACCAGCATTCTCCACCCATCTCGGTCGGTTGGTGAGATAGGTCCACGTGCGAATGGCGGCAATCCGGTCCATCAACGCGTGTATGTCACCGTCAGCACGATCAATACGGCCAACATGCTCCGCTACCCAGTCTTCTGGGATACACTCGTTGACGTCGCTCAGATGCATGAAAATTTGACTCAGTAATCGCGCGTGGTTTTCTGGCCTCAGCTTTCTGAAATCGGGAACTTGCGTGACATCCCACAACAGCCTGACCCGCTGAGACCCCTTAGCCCGCTCTCTCACATCGGATTCATTGGCTAAGATGTCCAGAATCAATTGGTCCTCAGGAGTCGATGGACGCATCAAACCAGGACCGGGCGGCGGCTTCTGCAGGCCCACCAATAGGGATTGAACAGTCGCATACTGAAGATCTGAATTCCGCCAGTACAGCGCTTTGACGGATTGAAACTCATGGGTCTCGATGCGTGCAACGACTTCCGGATCTAGGGCCGAGGCCTCCGCAGTGACGCCAAACGTGCCATCGTTCATATGCCGCCCCGCACGACCTGCAATCTGAGACAACTCGGACGGCGTTAAAGCGCGTGGCGCTCGCCCGTCAAATTTCGACAGAGAAGCGAAGGCGACATGGTCAACATCCATGTTAAGGCCCATACCGATAGCATCTGTTGCTACCAGATAGTCAACTTCGCCTGATTGATAAAGAGCGACCTGCGCATTGCGGGCACGGGGACTGAGCGCACCCAAGACCACGGCGGCACCACCGCGCTGTCGACGCAGAAGATCTGCAATGCCATAGACCTCTGAGACTGAAAAGGCGACAACGGCTGAACGACGAGGTAGCCGCGTCAACTTCTTTGGACCGCTGTACGTCAATTTTGAAAAACGTGGCCTGGTGATAAACTTTGCATCTGGCACAAGCCGACGTATCAGCGGCCGAACAGTTTCCGACCCCAGGAACATTGTCTCAACGCGCCCGCGGCTGTGTAATAGGCGGTCAGTAAAAACGTGCCCGCGTTCTCGATCCGCGGCCAACTGTATTTCGTCAACCGCCAAAAAAGCGACGTCGCGGTCAATGGGCATACTTTCGACCGTGCAAATAAAGTAGGTGGCGCGCGGCGGAACGATTTTTTCTTCCCCCGTTACCAGTGCAACGGCGTCCACTCCTTTTATCGCTACAGCCCGGTCATAGTTCTCGCGGGCCAGCAGTCGCAACGGGAAGCCGATCGTTCCCGAGGCGTGACCAAGCATCCTGTCCATTGCTAGGTAGGTCTTGCCCGTATTGGTCGGCCCAAGGACGACCGTGACATCTTGGTCTGATTGATCGTGTCGAGCGGCCAAGGCGAAAGGACCCGAGTTAGAAAGAGTGGATAGGTGGCATCAAAGCCGAAGCTGCGGCTAAAGCCGACTAATCCTCAACCAATTGCGCTTCTTGTCGTCGGTCTATGTGTTTGATCTTCTGATTGTAGTCTTTCAGTCGACGCTCCATGGTCTCGAAGGAATCGCGCAACGCGATTTGGATGTCTTCATGAGATTTGATTTCCTTCGGGTCCCGCCGCACGACGAGGTCTTCGCCTGGAACGGCAAGATGGATGGTGACATGGAAGGGCGCTGCGTTGGTGTTCATGTTGGAATGGCTTTTGTGATGAGATTCCACAACCACTCGGCAACTGGTGATGCGATCAGAATACTGCTCGAGCTTATCCACCCGCTCTCTAATCTTGTTCTCCACGGCGTCGGACTTATCAATCCCATGAAAAGCGATTTGGATCGGAATCTGCATGTTCGCCTCCGTTATTAACATCCCCAGTGGCTTTGGAATGAAAGCTTGCCAGCCACCAAACCATCTACATCTTATCATGGCGCGATAGCGCTGTAGGAACAATGCGCCATATCAAAGACCCAAGGCGTATAAATTTTTAGCAAAGAAGTTGGATTTGCCCCTTGCCTCTGCCACCTAGACACCCAATATGACGCCCGATTAAGAACAGCTTGTTTGTCGCGCTAGACCGCGACCTGAAATAGGGACCAACGAGAGATGAGTGAAGAAAAGCATACGTTCCAGGCGGAAGTGGCCAAGCTCTTGGATATTGTCGTGCACTCTCTGTATTCCAATACTGAGATATTCCTGCGTGAACTCATTTCGAATGCGTCTGATTCCTGCGACAGATTGCGGTACGCGGCGCTCACCGATGAAAGTTTAATGGAAGGTGGAGAGACCGAGTTTTCTATCCACATTGCTGTGGACAAAGAGAATCGCACGCTGACCATCAGCGACAACGGCATTGGCATGAACAAAGATGACCTGGTCGAGAACCTGGGCACCATCGCCAAGTCAGGCACGTCAGAGTTCATGAAATCTCTGACTGGGGATGATTCTAAAGACGTTTCCCTCATCGGCCAGTTTGGTGTCGGCTTCTATTCGTCTTTCATGGTCGCGAAAAAGGTTGAGGTGTTCGCCCGCAAAGCCGGAGACACACAGGGCTGGCTCTGGGTTTCCGATGGCCGGGGAAGTTACCGCATCACCGAATCGGATGACGCCAGCCGAGGCGCACGTATCGTTTTACATCTCCGGAAAGAAGGCGATGAATATCTTGAGCCCCTGCGCCTAAAGACGGTCGTGAAGACCTACTCAGATCACATCGCTATTCCCGTGATCCTCGATGCGGTTCCCGGAGAGGAAGACAGCGCTGAAGAAACTCTCAATTCCGCATCAGCACTTTGGACTCGGCCAAAAAATGAAATCACGGACGAGCAGTATTCAGAATTTTACCACCATGTTGCGAATGGCTTTGATGAGCCTTGGCACACTCTTCATTTCAGGGCTGAGGGCGCGATCGAATACACAAGCCTCCTCTATCTACCCACAAGCCAGCCCTTCGACCTCTTTGGGCCGGAGAGAAAGAGCAAGGTGAAACTATACGTCAATCGCGTCTTTATCGCGGATGACCTTGATGGTCTTCTCCCGCCGTATCTTCGGTTTGTACACGGTGTCGTTGATTCCCCTGACCTTCCCTTGAACGTCAGTAGAGAAATGCTGCAGGACAACCCACAACTTAAGAAAATCCAAAAGGGCTTGGTCGGCAAACTGCTTAAAGAACTCAAGGACCGGAGCAAAGAGGCCGGTGAGTATGAAAGCTTTTGGGCGGCTTTTGGGTCGGTCCTAAAAGAAGGGTTGTACGAGGATTTCGAACGCCGGGACGAACTTTTGGAATTATCCCGTTTTCGGTCAAGTGGGAGCGACGATTGGCGCAGTCTGAAGGACTATGTCGCAGACTTTAAGGATGGTCAGGACGCGATCTATTACATTACGGGTAGCGACGCTGCGGCCTTAAAGAAATCTCCCCAGCTCGAGGGCTACGTCGCAAAAGGCGTAGAGGTTTTGCTGCTAACCGATCCAATTGACGAGTTCTGGGTAACCTCTGTCGGCGTTTTCGACAAGCACCCCCTCCGCTCTGCGGCGCAATCCGCCACGGATTTGGATTCCATCGCTAAAAATGACAGCGACAACAAGGATGAAGATGACGCAGACGAAGGTGCAAAAAATACCGACATAGACGGTCTTGTATCGCGCTTAAAAGATGCGCTCGGCGAAGCAGTAAAGGAGGTGAGGACTTCAAACCGCCTCACTGAAAGCCCTGTCTGCCTGGTCGGAGAGCAAGGCGGGATGAGTCTTCACCTCGAGCGTATGCTGAAACAGCATGGTCAAGGTGAGGGACTCGCTAGCCCCAGAGTACTCGAGATCAATCCTAAGCATGCCCTGATCAAGAAACTGGCCGAACAGAGTGACGAAATAGTGGGGGAGACGGCGCACCTGCTTCTCGATCAAGCCCGCATCGTTGAAGGCGAAAATTTGCCAGACCCAATAGCGTTCGCCCACCGCCTGTCTCAGGCCATGGAACGCGGGCTCATTTGAAACGAAATCTTTAGAGTCTAACGCCTAGCGCAACATCGGTTGCTCTGCTTGCGAGAGCGTCACCTGTGCAGAGGGGATAGCGCGTGGAACGATGGATGCCGCCGACAGAATGCGTCCTACTTTATCCGCCTGAATAAACACGGCGACACCATCAGAGGGTAACGCGTCAAGATCGGACAATGAGAACGTGAATGACTGGGCTTTACCTGTATACGGGGCGAGCGCAACAAGTCTCTTCACCACATTGATGTTGCTAAGAGTCCTGCCACGATTCTCACCGCCGCGCACCCGCGTAAAACTCTGTGAATTGTAAACGGCCGCATAAACTGTGCCTGAATGATCACCCCGTTTAGACGGTACAGATACTCTAATACGCTCATTTGCGATGCGGCCAATAGCAAGTGTCAGAAAACTTGATTGTTCCGATGCGGCCTGTTCTATCGCTTCATTGATTGACGGGCGCTGGCCGCCGGGAACGGCGTAGGATCCGCCGACAACCATCTGCGGCGTGTATACATAATCTGTGTTGAGCGCCTCTCTGTACGCCTGCTGTCTCAAGCTAAAGGATTTGTGAGAGAACGGGTCCTGCCACTCATCTGTATTCCAGTAGTCAACGTGAAAAGAGAGCGCGAGAACATCTGGACGATCCGACAGATCGCGCAAGAAGGCGTCAGCTGGTGGGCATGACGAGCACCCTTGAGAGGTGTAAAGCTCAACCACCGTCAACGCACCGGACGACTCACGTCCTGTGTTGCCATCAGAGAGCACCGGACGACCAGCGATGCTGATCATGGCCAAACTCAAAGCGCATACGAGCCAAAGCCGCTGACTTAATTCAACGGATCGTGAACGAGCGCTAAACTGGGGGGTTCTTTTATTCATTGTGCGGTCCCTTCCCCACGCGACGTTTTGGATCATAGTCGAAACTTTTTCGACTATCATACTGATTTAACGCGCCTTCCTGGCAGAAGGTTGCATTCATTGGGAAAATTCTCGCCTTTTAGGATCGTCGGAGAGAGCACCTACGCGGTTAAGAACTATTAATCGAACAGAATCGCCACTGGAGTCGCGAAAAGCGGCACCGCAACGAAGTTAGCCCTGCTCTAAGAAGGGGAGGAAACTCTCGCCCCACTTATAGAAATCTTCATCGAGAATCTGAAATTGGCACTTGGGTGCAGCCTCAGACGCCGCCCGCGTGTGAGGATTATTGGGGTCCCATTCCGAGGTCGCCAAAAGAGTCGGAACCGGCGTGCGCGAAAGTTTTTCGTAGGTCGGATACGTGAAGTGCGCGTGGTAGGCGGTGCGATACATATTGCCAGCCTTAAGCAGAGAGCAGACCCGCTCGTGCACCATGTCCGTGGCAAGAAACGGTTCGCGCCAGATAACACCCTGCTGGTCGCGCTTGAACCACGAGTAGTAGATGCCTTGGTCGCGCATTTGGTGCCAACACTGGAGAAGGTGTCCGCCATGCCAAACCGGCGACACATCCGGTGTGTAATTGGCAATCAGTTCGACCTGTTCCTCTTTTGTGTGTTCAAACACGTTACTCATGATTAAACGACGAACTTGGCTTGGGTTTTGGAACGCAAAATCAAGCCCGACAAAGCCACCGCCCCACATCCCATAAAAATCGATTTGACTAAGCCCAAGTTGAGCTAAACCTTCCGACAAAACACTGGCATAGAGATCAACCTCCACACCTTCGGTCGGAATGATTTGATCTGACGCGCCAGACCCGGGCATATCGAACGCAAAGACGGTGCGCTTACCGATAAAGGATCGCGTAATTGGCTCGACCGTGCCAACAGAACTGGCCGCGTCATGCTGAACAAGAAGCGGAACAGTTTTTGCATCGGCGTTACACTGAAAATGCAATTGGCCGCCATCAACGGCGACATAGTCGCGCCACAGAACCCCGGGAATCGGTTTGACCTTGGGTGGAGGCGGGACATCGCTCGCGACCCGATGCTCCGTTAGAAAAGATAGTGCCTGGGTTTCACCTTTGGTGTGTTCGTCGGCGGTCGCCCGCTGAAGTCTCGCAGCTACAGATGCAATACCGCGCCACGGATCAAGACCGTCGTGTCGTTGCCTGGCCACCACTAGTGCTGGGCAAGACACTTCGCACAAAATTTCAGCGGCATTGAACGTCCGCGCAGCGTTGTAGCCCGCCTCATAACCCCGCCCATGCTGTCCGGCACTTAAAAACTGATTCGTCCGGCGTTGCAGCTCACCTGGACTGGGCATGTCAGAATCAACGCGGGTATTGAGGGCCGGTGTATGCCACGGATGAAACGCGGTCTGTTCGCGTAACATCGCCCAAAGCCAAGCCAAATGACTGCCGTCCCACTGCGGTTCGAATGGCGGAAGTAGCGCTTTGGCACTGGGCGGCAACTCGAGAGCTCCGGGGAGGTCGAGGTCCCACGCTGCAAGCGCGCTGACGCGCTTTGACGAACGAGGCGCAAAACTGAGCGCAAGTGCGGCGCCGGCTTGTTCCCCATAGAGCGAGACCGTGTTTAGACCGAGAGCATCAAGCAGAGCGCCAAGGTCTTCGCACAACGGGTTAAGGCTATCCGCTGGTTCATCTAGGGCGAAAGACTGACCGTACCCAGCGAGGTCTGGGGCGATCACGGTAAACCGCTCAGACGCTGCCCTGATAAAAGGCTCTAAATCTTGGGACGACCGTGGCAAGCGATGCAGTGCGATTAGCGGTGGCCCGCTGCCGGCACGCCGGTAGTGGAGCTGTCGCCGCCCGACCGTAACATAATGGCGAGACAGACCCGGGATGGCAGGCTCAGTCATCGCTGGCCACCACTCCTAAAAACTGCCGTGGCTCTAATCTATGCCGCCAAGTTGCGGAGAACGTAATGCAGCACACCACCATTCTTGAAGTAGTCAAGCTCACCTTCCGTATCGATCCGGCACAGGGCTGAGAACGTCTCCGTTGATCCGTCAGGGCGCGTCACTTTGACGTCGACAGACCCACGCGGAGTGAGGCCAGCCAGACCAGCGATATCGAACAATTCGGTGCCATCAAGCTTTAGGGTTTCGCGAGTTACCCCACCAGTGAACTGCAATGGCAGAACGCCCATACCAATCAAATTGGAGCGGTGGATACGCTCAAAGCTTTCGGTGATAACCGCCCTGACGCCAAGAAGGTTTGTGCCTTTGGCAGCCCAATCCCGTGACGACCCCGTGCCGTATTCTTTACCGCCGATGACAACGAGAGGCACGCCGTCCGCTTTGTATTTCATTGCCGCGTCATAGATCGGCATGGCCATTGCACCGGGGTGGTACTTGGTCATCCCACCTTCAACACCTGGGACCATTTCATTCTTAATGCGAATATTGGCAAAGGTGCCGCGCATCATCACTTCGTGATTGCCGCGCCGCGAGCCATATGAGTTGAAGTCTTTGGCATCAACACCGTGATCAACCAGATACGCTCCGGCAGGGCTATCTTTTTTAATCGCCCCGGCCGGTGAGATGTGATCGGTGGTTACAGAGTCGCCAAGGATAGCCAAAGGCCGTGCACCTGAAATGTCTTCGATGGCGGATGGTGTCTGGGACATACCTTCAAAGTAAGGCGGGTTCCGAACGTAAGTGGAATCACCCTGCCAGCCATAGGTCTCGCTGGGCTCAGCCTTAACCGCCTGCCACTCCTCCGGTCCCTTGAACACATCCGAATAGCGGGTCGAGAACATTTCAGGAGTTAGAAATTGCTCAACGCAGTCGGACACTTCTTGTGGGCTCGGCCAGACATCCTTCAAGAAGACGTCGTTGCCATCTTTATCCTGACCGATAGCATCCTTCGTAATATCAATACTCATGGACCCGGCGATGGCATAGGCCACAACCAAGGGCGGACTGGCAAGATAGTTTGCTTTGATATCTTGGCTAATCCGGCCCTCAAAGTTGCGGTTGCCAGACAACACCGACACGGCAACCAAGTCACCATCGTTGATGCTCTTTGAAATATTGGCATCGAGCGGACCCGAGTTGCCGATACAGGTGGTGCAACCGTAGCCAACCGTATGGAAACCCAGCGCGTCTAAGTCCTCGGTTAAGCCAGCCTTGTCGAGATAGTCGGTCACCACCTGCGATCCAGGCGCCAGAGACGTCTTGACCCATGGCTTGCGGGTTAGGCCTTTTTCGCGAGCTTTGCGCGCGACCAGACCGGCGGCGAACAATACAGATGGGTTAGAGGTGTTCGTGCACGACGTGATGGCAGCGATGACAACGTCACCATCAGTCAATGCGTCTTTGGCCCCTTCACCACTCAATCCCGTGACCGGCGAAGACGCCGGGCTCGCGTGATCAAAAGTCTTAGTCAGTTGCCCAGCAAACTCTGGGGCCGCTGAGGACAAAGGAACACGATCTTGCGGGCGCTTCGGCCCTGCCAAAGAAGGTTCAACCGTCGAAAGGTCGAGTTCCATCGAATCCGTGAACTCCGGATCAGGGGTATCGTCATCCCGCCACATGCCTTGGGCCTTGGCATAGGCTTCAACCAGCGCAACGCGATCCGCGTCCCGACCGGTAAAGGCCAGGTAGCGACAGACTTCTTTGTCGATCGGGAAGAAGCCACAAGTGGCACCGTATTCCGGGGCCATGTTGGCGATGGTGGCGCGGTCCGTCAGAGACAACCCAGAAAGTCCTGGGCCATAAAACTCGACGAACTTGCCGACCACACCTTTAGAGCGCAGCATTTGCGTAACCGTTAAAACCAGGTCAGTCGCCGTCGTGCCTTCTTTTAGCCGACCGTTCAACTTGAAGCCGACAACTTCAGGAATAAGCATGGAAACCGGCTGGCCGAGCATTGCTGCTTCGGCCTCAATACCACCAACACCCCAGCCCAAGACCGCCAGGCCGTTGACCATCGTTGTGTGACTGTCTGTCCCGACGAGCGTATCGGGATAGGCCACCGTCTTGCCGTCCTCATCTCCGGTCCACACCACTTGGGCGAGGTACTCAACATTGACCTGGTGGCAAATGCCGGTGCCGGGAGGCACCACGCGGAAGTTATCGAAACCCCCTTGGCCCCACCGCAGAAACTCATAGCGCTCACGGTTGCGGGTAAATTCAAGATCGATGTTCTTGCCCATCGCATCGGGAGACGCATAGGCATCAACCATAACCGAGTGATCGATTACCAGGTCGACCGGCGACAACGGATTGATTTGCTGAGCGTCCCCTCCGAGGGCCTGCATGGCTTCACGCATGGCGGCCAAATCAACAACAGCCGGAACGCCAGTGAAATCTTGCATCAGCACGCGCGCCGGGCGGTAGGCGATTTCCTCACTGGATTTGCGGTCTTTTAGCCAAGCCGAGATCGCTTTAACGTGGTCCGTGTTGACGGACTTGCCGTCCTCATAGCGCAGGAGATTCTCAAGCAAAACCTTCAGAGAGAATGGGAGTCGGGCGACGTCACCGATGCCGGCTTCTTCTGCTGCTGGGATGCTGAAGTAATCGTAAGATTTACCGTCAACATCAAGCGTGCGGCGGGTTTTCAAGGTATCATGACCGGTGAGCGCCATAGCTGTGTCCCCTTTATTATGTGACCAGGTGCTGTGCGGGCTTAAGTATAAAGACTCCCGCTTTTCCGCGGCATCATCCACATCCCTCAGGGGTTGTCCAGTCCTGGCCGAAGCCGTCGGCGGCGAAAGAACAGCCCTTTTTTCGTGATTTCTCCGTGAGTTTGTGGCGGGTTTCGCTATGGTTCCGACCATGTCTGAAAGTAAGCAACCTTCCACCCATCTTGATGTCAGCGGCCTCTCGGCTCGCCGCGGCGGCCGCACGATCTTCGAAGGTCTTTCTTTCTCGCTGATCAACGGCACATCTTTGATGGTTACCGGACCCAATGGCAGTGGAAAATCAACCTTGCTCCGTATTCTCGCTGGGCTACTGCGCAGCGAGGCTGGAACGATCACTCTTACCCCAGAAGACGGGGCAGAGATTTGTTACGCCGGACACCGCGACGGACTAAAAGGTGGCCTGACGGTAGAGGAAAACCTTGGCTTTTGGGCCAAGCTATATGGTGCGAACCAAGAGGCCGTGGAACAGGCCATCGATCGCATGGCTCTAGAAACCGTCCTTGATATGCCAGCCGACATGCTCTCTGCCGGCTGGAGGCGGCGGGCTGGACTGGCGCGACTGGCGTTGGGCACAGCACCCATTTGGGTTCTCGATGAGCCCTACACAGCCTTAGATGCTGAGAACGTCGTGCGGATCGACGGCGTCCTGAATGACCACGTCAATGCTGGCGGCATCGTTGTATTGGCCACCCATCAGGCGCCAGGATTTACCCCGAGCAACCAAATCAATATGGCGAACTACCCGGCCAAGACATCTGAGGTGGACTGGTGAAGTCCTTTTTCATCCTGATTGGCCGAGACCTCCGTTTATCCATCAGACATCGCGCGGACACGATCATGGTGGCCGGCTTCTTTGCCATTACCGTAATCCTGTTTCCGTTTGGGATCGGGCCGGAGCCTGGCGTGCTCGAACGCGTAGGCGCTGGTATCCTCTGGGTCACCGCACTCCTGGCCTCCCTTCTCTCTCTTGACCATTTATTCTCAGACGATGAGCAAGATGGTGCGCTCGACCTATTGCTCACTGCACCGGTAGCCCCAACGACCGTCGTTGCTGCCAAAATTACCGCGCACTGGCTGACCACCGGATTACCTTTGACCCTGCTGGCACCGATCCTCGGTGTCGCGCTGCAAATGCCGAGTGAATCAACACTGCCAATGATCACGGCCTTGCTGATCGGAACACCAACCCTCAGCCTGATCGGTGCAGTTGGCGCAGCCCTAACACTAGGCGCCCGGCGGCGCGGCGTTCTGTTGCCGTTGGTTATTTTACCGCTGTATATCCCTATTCTAATTTTCGGGGTTGGCGCCATCGACACGTCAGGCATGGGCTTTGACGCCAACGGATTGTTTGCCGTGCTTGGAGGGTTTTTGCTTATGGCTGCCGCGCTTTGTCCCTGGGCCGCGGCTGTCGCCCTCAGAATCGCTACGGAGTAGACCGATAATCGCGGCCGATAACCCTATAAGCACGGCCAATTTCTGCCGATTCCGGTTGGCAAAATTGGACTGAACAGGTAAGCCTTGGGCTTATGCATGCCTTTGCCAACCCGACCCGTTTTTTAAAACTTGCGGCCGTGATCCAGCCTTGGGCGATCGGCCTTTGCATCTTTTGTTTTGCGATTGGCTTGCCGATGGCCGTGGTGTTTTCTCCACCCGACTATCAACAGGGCGAAACTGTCCGGATCATGTACATCCATGTCCCGTCCGCTTGGATGGGGTTGTTTGCCTATGGCGTTATGGCGGCCGGCAGCGCGTCATACCTGATATGGCGGCATCCGGTGGCCAACATGATTGCCAAAGCCTCCGCGCCAATTGGCGCGATGTTCACAGCCCTTTGTCTTCTCACCGGTATGTTATGGGGCGAACCGATGTGGGGCACACCTTGGGTTTGGGACGCACGCCTGACATCTATGCTGGTGCTGTTTTTTCTTTACCTGGGGTATATGGCGTTGGGTGATGCCTTTGATAGCCCCGAGCAAGGCGACAAAGCGGCGGCCATTCTTGCACTGGTCGGATCGGTCAACCTTCCCATTATCAAATTCTCTGTTGATTGGTGGAACAGTTTGCATCAACCGTCGATCTTCTCAATGGCCGGCGTCTCGGTCGATTCAGCGATGCTGCCGCCCTTGTTCTTAATGGTTGGTGCCTTCCAATTCTATTACGTGGTGGTGGTTCTAATGCGCGTCCGCGCTCAGGTTCTGGCCGCGAAAGTCCGTGCCGCCCGCCTTATGCGCGCCGCATAGCAGAAATACTGTTATAAATGGCAGCGCCTGCAATACAGATTTGATCGGTCCAACGCATTGAACTCACTTCAAGACATACTAGATATGGGCGGGTACGCCGCTTTCGTTTGGCCAGCCTATGGCCTGGCTGTGATCGGATTGATGACCTTGTTCGTTCTCTCTCGACGTTCAGTTGCGACGCGCCAAGCCGAATTGGATCGCCTCCGTCCGCCGAAGGCTGACGCCCCGGACACCCTGCAGAACAATGGAGTAAACGATGGCGAAACGTAAAACCCAACGGTTGTACTTCGTGCTACTCGGTGGACTTGCCGTAGCAACCGGCATCGCTTTGGTGCTGACCGCGTTCGAGGACAGCATCGTTTTTTTCTACAGCCCTTCAGAAATTAGCCAGCAGAGTTTGTCTCCCGGGCAACGTGTTCGCATTGGAGGACTGGTCGAAATGGGAAGCGTCAATGCTGTCGGCGACACGGTGTCTTTCACGGTGACAGACACCGCCGAAACTTTGGATGTGACCTATCGCGGCATCCTTCCCGATCTGTTTCGCGAAGGTCAGGGCATTGTCGCCGAAGGCTATGTATTGGCATCCGGCGTTTTTCAAGCCTCCGATGTGCTCGCCAAACACGATGAGACATACATGCCACCGGAAGTCGCCGACGCGATTAAAGCCGCCGGTGAATGGCGTGGCGATGACAGTGCGACAACCCAAAAGACGGCTGCCACTGAAAGCACTGCTACGCCGTGAACCCTGAACTTGGTCATTTCGCGCTCGCCTTAGCGCTTCCTGTGGCGCTGGTGCAATCCATCATTCCGCTGATCGGTGCCTATCGCCGTGACGCCGCGCTGATGGCAGTGGCCGGCCCCGCTGCACTAGCGCAGATGTTGCTAATCGGCGCCGCCTTTGCAGCCCTTACCCAAGCGTTCATTGCATCGGATTTTTCGGTGGTGAACGTGTATCAAAACTCGCACACCTCCAAACCACTGCTCTACAAAATCAGCGGTGTTTGGGGAAACCACGAAGGTTCATTGTTGTTGTGGGTTTCTATACTCGCCGTGTTTGGCGCCGCTGTCGCTGCCTTCGGAGCCGGCCTGCCTGACCGATTGAAAGCACGAGCGCTCGCCGTTCAAGGTTTGATTGGCGCCGGGTTCCTTGCGTTCATTCTATTTACCTCCAACCCGTTCCTGCGCATCGATCCCGCGCCGGTTCAGGGCATGGGGCTCAACCCTCTACTACAAGACCCTGGCCTCGCCTTTCATCCGCCGATGCTCTACCTCGGCTACGTCGGTTTCTCGATGGCGTTTTCTTTCGCCGTAGCGGCCCTGCTTGAAGGCCGGGTCGACGCTGCATGGGCGCGATGGGTGCGGCCCTGGACCTTAGCGGCGTGGTCTTTTCTCACCGTCGGCATCGGGCTTGGATCGTGGTGGGCCTACTACGAGTTAGGCTGGGGCGGCTGGTGGTTTTGGGATCCGGTTGAGAATGCGTCTTTCATTCCGTGGCTGACCGGTACCGCGTTGTTGCACTCTGCGATCGTTGTGGAAAAACGAGAAGCTTTGAAGAGCTGGACGATCTTGCTCGCGATCATCACGTTCTCTCTAAGTCTGCTTGGCACCTTCCTCGTCCGCTCAGGAATTTTGACATCAGTCCACGCTTTTGCTGCTGATCCAACCCGCGGTGTGTTCGTGCTTATGCTTCTAGCGCTTGCCGTTGGGGGATCGCTGACGCTGTATGCCATCCGCGCGCCAAAATTGGAGCCAGGCGGCTTATTTGCACCGGTGTCACGGGAAAGCGGTTTGCTGATCAATAATCTCTTTCTCACAACGGCCGCGGCCACGGTTTTACTGGGCACGCTGTATCCTCTGATTGCGGAAGCATTGGAACTTGGCAAACTGTCCGTTGGTGCACCGTATTTTAACACCGTATTTATTCCGCTCATGGTGCCGCTTGTCCTTCTTATGGGCATCGGGCCGATGATGGCCTGGAAGAGAAGCGATTTGGCCGGCATTTTGGGTCGGCTCAAAGGCGCACTGGCAGCTGTCGCGATTGTGTTTGCGATAGCACTCGCACTGAGTGGGATTGCTGTCGTAGATATCGCAGGGTCCGCTGGGATTGCATTGGCGACCTGGCTTTTTTCGTCTTCCCTCATCGAATGGGCAGGGCGTGTCCGTTTATTCAAAGGGGCACCGTCTGACGTTTGGCGACGGATTCGCTCATTACCCCGCGCCTCCCATGGCATGACCGTCGCCCACATGGGAATGGCAATACTCATTGTCGGCGTCTCCGGGTCCAGTGCGTGGAAGCAAGAAAATATTCTGACCATGGCAGCTGGGGAAAACGTAACTGTCGCTGGTTTTGAAATCACATTTAACGGCGCAGAGTTGATCCAGGGGCCCAACTACGAATCTCTTCAAGGATCATTTTCGGCCAAACGTGGTGGATCATCCGTAGCACTGACACCAGAGCGCCGGGTTTATGACCAGCCGGTACAGCAAACCACCGAGGCCGCTATTCATACGACGTTCTGGGCTGATCTCTATGTCGTTCTGGGTGATGGTCCGACCGACGATCGGCGCTACGTGGTGCGCGCCTATTTCGAACCCTTCGTTCCATTCCTCTGGTACGGCATACTGATGATGGGCTTCGGCGGTTTGATCTCTCTTAGTGATCGACGTCACCGCATCGGTGCGCCACGCCGAGCGGCGGCCGTAGCCGAGCCCGCAAAGGCATAGCGCATGGACGACATACAAGAAAAACGAAGTCCAAGGCGCTGGACCGCGATCTTACCTGTGGTCATCGTGGCCCTACTTGTCGGTGCGTTTGCGAAACGCCTGATGGATGTAGAGGGCGGACAAGACCCACAACAGGTCCAATCTGTTTTGTTGGACACCCCGGTTCCAGACATTGATCTGCCACCGCTGCCTGATCGCGGGGCAGGATTAACAACGGCTGATCTCAAACGAGATGTTAGTCTCGTCAACGTTTGGGGGTCCTGGTGCGTCGCCTGTCTATCGGAGCATCCGCTCCTCATGGACGTAGCTGAACAGAACGATATTCCCTTACATGGCATCGCGTGGCGCGATGAACCATCGGCTAGTGTGCGATGGCTGGCTCGTAACGGCGATCCGTATGATTTGATCGGTCAGGATCCAGTAAGCGAGGCCGCTATTGCTTTTGGCGTCACTGGCGCGCCTGAGACGTTTGTCGTCGATGCGGACGGCATCATTCGATACAAACACATTGGGCCGATCACGCCGGATGCGTGGAGCAATACGATCGCCCCCCTGGTGGAGCAACTCCGCCAGTGAAGCCGACAGGAATTATTTGCGGGCTACTCTTCGCCTCTCTCTTGGCAATTGCGGCTCACGCCGTCGAGCCAGACGAGATGCTCGAAGACCCGGCACTTGAAGAACGCGCCCGCGTAATCAGTCAGGATCTCAGATGCGTTGTCTGTCAGAACGAAACCATAGATGAGTCAAATGCCACTTTAGCGCAAGACATGCGTCGTCTGGTGCGCCAACGCATTCTCGCCGGTGACAGCAATGAGGCCGTCCTTGCCTATATGGTTGATCGATACGGAGATTTCGTATTGCTGCGGCCACGGTTTACATCACAAACACTTCTACTGTGGGTCGGACCGTTCTTATTGCTCGTCGGCGGCGCATTCGCGGCGGCACGCTACATCAAACGACCGGTGGTAACCGATTTATCCGACTTGTCTGACGAGGAACTGGTCGAAGTGAACGTATTGATGAAAGAAACCGACGGGTCTGACTCACAATGATCTGGCTTGGCTATGCAGTTCTAACCTTGATCGCCGTCACCGTTTTGGTTTGGCCGGTTGTTCGCAATGCCAAGGCAACGGCACAAAGTACTGAGGCTGACCAAGCGGTCTATCGAGCCCAGCTGAACGAAGTCGAACGTGACCTGACGGCCGGGTTGTTGACAGAAACGGAAGCTGAGATTGCCCGCGTTGAAATAAAACGACGTCTCCTGGCAGCGGGTCGGAGGGCCAGTCTGACATCTGGAAAAGAGGCGCCGGCTGTCCGCATGTTTGCCGTCACAGCAATCGCAATCACAGTTCCGTTCGGTGCTTTAGCCATTTACCTCTCAATTGGTACACCGGGACTGCCCGCCGCGGGTGTAGAGGATCGCAGGGCTGAGGCGCTTGCTAACCCTGATATGGCTGACTTCGATGTCTTGATTGAGGATTTGGCGGATCGCCTACGCCAGGATCCCGATAGTACGGAGGGGTGGATATTGCTGGCGCGCAGCTATCGCCAGGTCAGTCGATTAGAGGATTCCGCCAATGCCTACAGGCGCGCCCTAGCAAGCGGCGCAAACGACGCAGACACCTACACCGAATTTGCAGACACGCTAACGGCTCTGAATAGCGGCACGGTAACACCCGAAGCTGCAGACATTTTTCGAGCGGTGTTGAGAAGTGACCGGGAAGAACCACGGTCGCGGTTTTATCTAGGACTGGCCGAAGCGCAAGCTGGGCAATCGGAAAATGCCATCGCTATTTGGCGCGACCTGACCTCCGGCGCACCCGCAGATGCCCCCTGGCTCGCGATGGTCCGTGACCAAATGAGCAAAGTCGCCATGGCGGCGAACATTATGCCGATGACGGTGACGCCCCGTCATCCGTTAGCAGGAGTATCCGCCCCCTCACCAACAGCGGCAGCACCGACAGAAAACACAGCCATCCCGCAGGCCGATGAGGATGATTTCCGGCCAGACGTCAGTGCCTTGGCGGGACGGTTCTCAGGCGATGAACTTGCCATGATTCAAGAAATGGTTGGTGGGCTGGAAGCCCGACTTGAATTCGGACCTGAAGATTTTGATGGCTGGATGCAATTGGGTCGCTCCTACGGTGTTCTCGGTGCCACAGAAAAATCTGCTAACGCGTATCGGCAAGCTGCAGGACTCCGTGAAGATGCGATCGAGCCACGCGTTCTGTTGGCCGATCTATTGTTGAGAGCGGTTGAGCCAAACGAACCGATCCCAGGTGAAGTATCGAATTTGAGCGAAGAAATTCTCCTGCTCGATAGCAGCAACCCGGATGGACTTTTTATTGCGGGCCTATCGGCCGCAAGCGCGGGGGACCTTGGTGTTGCAAGAGAGCGGTGGACGAGACTTCTCGACAGCCTTCCCGCCGGAGACTCAGCGCGCAGCGCTGTCCTGCAGAGATTAGAAGAACTCCCAGACTGAAGGCGCTATAAGAACCTTAGGTACCCTCTTTCGCCGTCACCCAACCAAGGAACACGCGATGACTCCGGCACTGGCTAAGCGACTCATTATCGGCGGCATGGTGGCGATCGGCACGCTCCTGATTCTTGCCATCTATTTGCCAGCGTTCCGCCCCGACCCAAACAATACCGTTGAGGGATCGGCTGCGATTGGAGATGCCTTTACACTGACAGACCACACGGGAGCAGAGGTAACGGAACAGGTTCTGCTTGGTCGGTATAGTTTGATCTATTTCGGCTTTACCTATTGTCCTGACATCTGCCCGATGACGCTACAAACCGTAGCCGATGCGATTGAAATCCTACCGGGTCAAAAAGGAGAGTCTGTTCAACCTGTGTTCATAACGCTCGACCCCAAGCGCGACACAGTTGAAACAATATCCTCCTATGTCAGTAACTTTCATTCAAGCATGGTTGGCCTTACGGGCACGCAAGATCAGGTTCAAAAAGCCGCAGATGCTTATCGGGTGTTTTTTCGTGAAGCGCCGATCGGTGACGATGGAGATTACACAATCGACCATTCAGGGTTTCTCTATCTTATGAACCGAAGCGGCCGCTACATCGATCACTTTGGAAAAGATGTCACAATGGAAGACCTCAGTGCCCGCCTGAGAGAATTGCTTTGATGGCAGCTGAGAACACCAAAGAGGAAACACCCTTTTGGCGCACCAAAAAACTCAGTCAAATGTCGCGGCAGGAATGGGAAAGTCTATGTGACGGTTGCGGGAAATGCTGCCTGCATAAGCTTCAAGACGCCGATACAGATGAGATTTTTCCAACCAATGTCGCCTGTCGCCTCCTCGACCTAGAAACCTGTCGCTGCACAGATTATCCAAACCGGAAGGATAAGGTGCCAGATTGCGTTCAATTGTCCCCAAAAACAGCTGGCACTTTAAACTGGCTTCCGTCGACTTGCGCATATCGCCTAGTCGCAAATGGCGGCGATCTACCGGACTGGCACCCGTTGGTCTCACGGGATTCTGAAACGGTACATGTGGCAGGCGTATCGGTGCGCGGGCGCGCAGTATCAGAAGTTGTTGCCGGCCCTCTCGGCTCTCACCTCATCGATTGGCCGGATATGTAGTCATGGCTAGCGGGTCAAAAGACGCTGAAACACTAATCCTGAACATCGACGACCGCGACCTCAGTGTACGCCTGTCTGAACACGCAAGAGCGCGGCGCGTAAGCCTTAGAGTTGACTCGATAAACCGTTGTGTCGTTCTGGTTAAGCCAAAGCGCGTAAGCAAGCGGGCAGCCATCGCATTCGCGACGGATAAGGCGGATTGGATCGCAGACCGTCTGGCAGAAATGGTGCCGCCCATACCTTTTGCAGATGGCGTTGAAATCCCAATCCTTGGGGAGCCTTACGTCATTCGCCATTGCCCAGAGGCGCGACGCGGCGTTTGGCGGGAAGCCGATACCCTTAATGTTTCGGGAGCTGCGGACCACCTATCCCGTCGTGTCCATGACTGGTTTAAGGCTGAAGCGCGAAAAGTGGTTTCACCTATCGCCCATGGATACGCCGACGTCCTTGGAAAAACTGTTGTGTCTATATCGCTGCGAGACACACGATCCCGCTGGGGAAGTTGCTCAGCAGACGGAAGATTGTCTTTTAGTTGGCGGCTTATGATGACGCCGGTCAATGTTTTGAACTACGTCGTCGCACACGAAGTATCACACTTATGCCATCTCAATCACTCGGCACGGTTTTGGAGCACGGTCGATCAATTAATCGAAGACAGACGCACGCCGACAGCCTGGCTCAAAGAGCACGGCGGCGACGTGCACCGTTACGGCCTAAACGACTGAAAAACCCTTAGCGACTTGCGATCGCGGTTGGCCGCACTTCGAGAGATTCGACCCATTCGGCAAAACGATGTAGCGCTGGAACCATCGGATCGAGTTTTTTTGCAGCCTTTGCATATCGACTGTTCTTGAGATCACGATAGAAGATATGACCACCGACAACGCCGGACACTTCAAGATTGTCAGCCCAAGGGGGATGCACGAAAGCGGCGTGATACCACAGCGCTCCACCGGTAGGATCAGCAATACCAGAATCCTGTTGCAAGACCGCGGCTGCCAGTTTTAATGAACGCAACCATGCAACGCTGTTGTAAGGCGTGTCGGGTCGGCCATCGCAGTACCACGAGAATTGGCAACGATGCATAACGCGCGCTTTGTTCTGCTGAATGACATCGCAGATGTTCGTCGGATAACGACGATCCATCGCTCTGTTGATTACAACCTTGGCGACGGCCAAGCGGCCGGCCAGGCTTTCACCGCGCGCTTCGAAATAGTCATTGAGCGCTAAGCATACGAACTCATTCTCAGACACGGTTAGACTATCTAGATCAACCATGAAGTCGTCAGGAATGTCGCCGGCATGAACCACCGCAGCCGGAACAAAAACCGCAGCCACAGCCGCGACGATATAACTTCGTAAAACGCGCATGGTCAGAGACATGGTCCTACTGATCACGGGGTAACTCCTTCTATGTCACATGTCGTGCAAAAGCGCCGGCCGACATGCCGCCTGTCTTCGTGTGCGTTACCCGTGTGATCGTGGCCTGGGTCGGACGTCGTTTTTTTATTTGTTAGACGCTGACTCTATAGGGGTCAGATTTAACGAAGTCCTAACTCAGTTTCACGGACGCGCTCCCTAAGTACCCGGCGCGCCGTTGATGCCGTATATGTATGGTAATTCCCCGGATTCTCAACTTTTATTAAGTTGCTTTGTTTGGGCGATACCGTTCGAGAAGTTTCACAAAAATCTGTTTTTGAGTCATTTATGCTCAAGGTTTGAATCGGGGCGAAACGACCTCGAGGCTTGCGACCGAAATAGCCGATCTTTTTTCTTTTGAGTTCTTGGCGATTTGCATAGTGTCTGACCGTCAAGAACGGTCCCGTACAGGTATTAACTTGTATCCGGTTTATATCTGACGGCTGAAAGCTAAAAATGACGGTGGAACTCAACCCTAAGGATATAAAGGTCAGCGTCCTTTTGACTCTTATGGTTGCCCTCGGGCCGCTTTCAACGGACCTCTACCTCCCTTCATTGCCGTCCCTAACTGAAACGCTCTCGACAACCGTCTCACGCGTACAGGCAACAATGAGCGTTTTTATCGCCGGCTTCGCTTGCGCGACCATCATTTACGGACCGCTATCCGATCGCTTTGGCCGTCGGCCAGTCCTGCTCGGCGGCCTTACGGTTTTTGTTGTCGGTAGTCTCGGCTGCATGATCGCAGTAACGATTGAAGAGTTGATCGTCTGGCGTTTCGTCCAGGCCATCGGTGGCTGCGCCGGACCAGTACTGGTCCGCGCCGTTGTTCGCGATGTTTACGAGAAAGAAGAAGCGGCCCGGTTTCTTGCGTATATCGCGTCGGCTATGGCGCTCGCGCCCGCAGTCGCGCCTATGATCGGAGGATGGCTGCATGTCTTGTTTGGGTGGCGTAGTCATTTCGTCGCACTAACGTTGCTCGGCGTTTTGTTCATCTGGGCCGTGTGCATATTGCTGAGAGAAACGAATGTTAGCCGTGATCACACCGCAACGCAGACCCGTCAAATGGCTCGCAACTTTAGTCACATTCTAAAGCAATCACAGTTCAGGGCGTTCTCCCTGACTCTTATGTTTTCCTATGGCGCATTGTTCAGCTTCATCTCAGTCGGTGCCTTTGTGGTGATCGGCGTTCTCGGCGTCGCGCCGGACCGGTTCGGTTATTTATTTTTCTTTGTCGCTATTGGATATGCCAGCGGTGGGCTCATCGCGGGCAAATTGGTCGGCCGCTTAGGTGTGTCAAATATGATCGGCATCGGCGTCGCCCTCGGGCTCACCGTCGGCATCTTGGGATTGGCTTTGAGCTTGAACGGAATTCAGACGATTGCTGCCGTTGTCATGCCAGTCGTAGGCGTGTTCTTTGCCTGTGGTTTTGTTTTACCGGCGGCGACGGCTGGCGCGCTCATGCCATTTCCGCAGATCGCCGGAACAGCGTCCTCTGCAATCAGCTTTTTACAAATGAGCGGTGGGGCCTTGATCGGCTTTCTCGCAGGCTATTTACACGATGGCACGACGCTACCTCTCTTCGCGGTGATTTTTGCCAGCTGGGCAGGCGCCGCACTGATCTACACCCACGCCCGCTGGACAGGCTCTATCCGCCCGTTAGCCGGCGCCACAGGCGCGTAAGCGGGTCGACTGGCTCGGGTGGCGTCCATCCCGCTAGCGCCGTGACGGGTGCGCCACGATGGGCCGCGAGCATGACATCGCGCCACACTTGGGCTGGTAAACCACCCCCTGTAACACCCTTCATGCCACGACCATCATCGTTGCCTACCCAGACACCAGCGACGAGATCAGAGGTGTATCCGACGAACCAGGCATCTCTGAAATCTTGACTGGTCCCCGTCTTGCCGGCTGAGGGCCGGTCCAGTTGGGCTGTCTTACCCGTTCCTTCTGTCATCGTTTTGGCAAGCATGCGGTTCATCATATCAATGTGCTCAGGCTCCGCAGCACGACCGAGTCCACCACCCTGACGCTGATAAAGAACGCGCCCGTCAGTGGTGACCACATCGAGGATTCCGTAGGGCACGATCGCGACACCGCCGTTGGCGAAAGGGGCATAGGCCGCCGTCAGTTCGATTAGACTGACTTCAGACGTTCCCAATGCGAGACCCAGATCGTTGGTCAGGGGGGTCGAAATTCCGACACGACGGGCCGTGCTGATGATTGCACGCGGCCCGGCCTTACGAGCGACGCGCACGGCAACAGTGTTGATCGAGCGGGCAAGGGCGTCTTCGACAGCGATGGGCCCTTCATAGGTGCCCGAGAAATTTTGTGGACGCCAGCCATCGATGTTGATCGGCGCGTCCTCGAGGGTGTCGGTCGGCGTTAGCCCCGCTTCAAGGCCGGACAAGAAAACAAAAGGCTTAAAGGCTGAACCCGGCTGACGACGCGCCTGAACCGCACGATTAAATTGACTGGACTGGTAATCACGTCCACCGATCATCGCGCGCACGGCGCCTCCAGGAGAAAGAACAAGGACCGCACCTTGGTTCGCATCGCGTGTTTTGGATGCCTCCTTCAGAGCGGCAACAAGACGTCGCTCCGCTGCCGACTGCACAGATGGATCAAGGGTGGTGTGAACAATAAGATCGTCTTCAAGGGGACCGACCAGATCATCCAGGTTCGCCAATACCCAGTCGGCAAAGTATCGTCCACGACCAGAGGGACCCTTGCTAACCTTGACCTGCCCACCGCTCTTCGCAGTGTCAGCCTGAACGCTAGTTATGTAACCCGCGTCGACCATGGCCTGAAGAACCACAGCGGTGCGGTTCCTGGCCGCTTCACTATCTGTCTTGGGGTTGTAGCGTGACGGCGCCTTCATCAAGCCGGCGATCATGGCCGACTGATAGACCGTCAAGGTCCGCGCGGTCCGCCCAAAATACGTCTGAGCCGCGGCCTCAACGCCGTAGGTACCCGCGCCTAGGTAAACCCGGTTGAGATAGAGGGTGAGGATTTGATCTTTGGTGAATTTTTGTTCCAGCCATAGGGCAAGAAGTGCTTCACGAATTTTGCGGGCGATCGTGCGTTCTGGGGTGAGGAAAAGATTCTTGGCGACCTGCTGGGTGATCGTGCTGCCGCCTTGAACGACGGACCCAGCGCGCGCGTTGGCGAGCATGGCGCGGACAAAACCGCGCGGATCGAGTCCGACATGGCTATAGAAACGCCGGTCCTCAATTGCCAGCACAGCAGCCGGCAAAGCCGGCGGCATGTCATCGACAGAAATCGCATCTCCGTAGAGAGCCCCGACACGGGCAATGTCTTCGCCTGTTGCATCACGAACAATGACAATCGGCTGACGCCGCGTGGAAGCCACCACATCGTCAACATCAGGCAGACCCAGCGCGAAGTATCCCAGCACCCCAGCGGCCAAGAGGATCAACCAGATGAGGGTCGATACGCCGTTGGACAGCCAGAACCACCACCCACGCCCTGGCTTCTCAGGCGCTGGTTTTTGGTCTTTGTTAACGTTTTTAGGTTGTTTTGACGGTGCCATATTCCTCGCCGACCATGAATTTTGGTCAGGTACCTGTAAAAGTGTGGCATATCTAGGGTTAGTTAGACATTAACAGGATGACGTCGTCTAAAACCTAGCGTCATCATGAGGAGCGACCGGTGAAAACGACATCCGTCACAATCAACATATCAGCAGAGCTAGAGAGCCGTTTGAAAGCTCTGGCAGAACGGATGGAAAAACCGGTGGAAGAGGTCTTGGCCCTCGCCCTAGCTGAGTACGCAGACACTTGGGAAGACCACCTGGATACGGTCGACGCGCTCAAAGAAGGTGATGACCGCGTACAAGTGGCGGTCAACGACCCCTAACGCAACGGTCAACCGCAACACCCAAAGCGTTGTTTGTCTCGTTTAGCGAAGAACGAGCCCATGCACCACGGTGTTCTAAAAGCGTGCGCCTTTGTGCTCAGAGGCTTAGAAAATAATCAAACGAGTATGGGTCAACGAAAAGACGTAGCCCGCTGACTCGGTTTAGCTTTCACACGATCTAGAGTGGTTTAGCCAAAAGAAAACCGGCTGCACCCGAAGATGCAGCCGGCTAATCTTTGTTTATGTCGTAAGAGGTTTAGAAGTTGGTCAGGAACTTGAGACCAAACTCTCTCTTGCGAGGCAGGGTGGCAAAGTTCTTGCGGTTCGCAGAACCGAAGATGCTTGTCGTACCAACCGCCGTGTTGTGGCTGAGGTCGTTGGTCAGGTTGGAACCATAGAGCTCAACGGCGAAGTTGTCGCTGATGTCCGCATGGATCCGGGCGTTGAACTTCCAGTAGCTGGCCACTTTGTTGTACTCAAAGTTATCAACGAAGAAGTTGCCCTGGTAGATACTGTCGACACGGAGCCAGAGATCATTCTCCATACCGGCCAACTCACCAAGCTGGAAGGTTGTTGAAATGCTTCCGGTCCAATTCGGCGTATAGCGAGGACGATTGCCTACCGCAGAGATTTGCTGACCGAGAGACAACACACCGGGGTCCGTCAGTACGGCTGTGGCAACGGAACCGGCGCCTGCAAAGTCATCGAATTCGACATCGTTGTAGGAGACACCACCTGTGAGCCTAAACCAGTCGTTCGGCGTGATATCAACTTCAACGTCAATGCCCTTGATCTTTGAATCACCGGAGAGGTTGGCCGCGGTGAAGAATGGTGCTGGGCTGAGTTCGAAGAAGGTCTGGTTCTTCCAGTCCATGTGATAGAGCGCAACAGAGTAGTTGAGCCAATCGGCCGCGCGCTGTTTTACGCCCACTTCAAAGGCGGACAAAGATTGCCGAGGTGTGAAGTCACCAAGCGCTGCCGTCAGAGGCACACCTGTCGCTTCTTCGTAGTCAGTGGCGTTTGAGGCGATGCCTTGCAGATAGCTCTTCGACCAACTGGCGTAGAAGTTCATTTCGTCCGTCGGCTTATAAGACAAAATCACACGCGGCATGAAGGCATCATACTTTTGTTCCGCATTGACCGTCGGATCGGGATCAACGCCGTTCAAAATGGAAATGCCATCATACTCGGTGACTTGCGTATCTTCGTTCCAACGGCCTTCCAGAGATACGGTGAATTCGTCGGTCACGTCGTAATCGATCGAACCGAAAACCCCGATGTTATCCCCGTCATTGAGTTGGATATTGTAGGTCGGCCCAAACGCTGCATAGGCGGACTGGTCGTTGGTCTGCTTGTAATAGCTGACCCCGAGCATATAGCGTAGGCGCTCTTCACCGCTGGAGGTGTAGCGCCCCTCTGCATAGGTATCCGTGACAGCTGTCGCGATAGCTGCGAGCCACGGGCCTCCACCAAAGATAGGCGAAGGCGTTCCGAAATTATTGTCCCACATGACAAAGTGCGTGGATTCACCGCGGGCGAACTGGGCACTGATCGTTGCGCCGTTGTCTAGGTCATAGTCACCCTTCAGATCAATGCGCCACAGCTTGTATTCTGTGCCCAGGCCATCGGGTGCACTGGGAATACCTTTACCTTCTAGCTC
Organism: Alphaproteobacteria bacterium; assembly: GCA_012103295.1. Classification (GTDB taxonomy): domain Bacteria; phylum Pseudomonadota; class Alphaproteobacteria; order Rhodospirillales; family Rhodospirillaceae; genus WLXB01. The sequence goes on from WLXB01000002.1 coordinate 36,042, forward strand.
AGGAGGCAGCGTCTGGAAGAAGGACAAAGGATTTGAGAACAAAAAGAGCGGCGTGCTCGGCGTCAATACGCCCACGGAAGTCAGGTTGGGCTCAACCAGATCCCAGTCGGGGATGTCGCCACAGAAGGTGTTGCGGATAGAATTGGACAAATCCGTGGTGAAGGTACCGCCGCTGGATCCATCACCCACATTCCGGATTTCGCCGGAGTACGTCAGATTACAGTTGCCCGCGAGCGTATTGGCATGCTGCGACTGTTGCGCCCGAGTGTCATCGGAACGGACATAAAAGCCAGAGGCTTTGAGTTTGAAATCTTCATTGGGTTGAAACGTGGTAACGGCCGAAATCGCAGTTGTGTTCTCTTCACCGGCCGGATCGCCATTATCGTACTCAAAGTCAGCGCCTTTGCGGTTATGGGTCGCCGCAATGCGAAGGCCAACCGTATCCGTAATCGGACCGCCAACGGCTGCTGATACGTTGTAGCTGCTCTGTTGTGACGGGGAGAAATCGACAGATCCCTTGCCCGAGAATTCATCACCGGGTTCTGCCGGGATATAGTTCACGGCACCCGCAAAGGTGTTGCGGCCGAAGAATGCGTTCTGAGGCCCTTTAATGATTTCGACACGTTCTAGATCAAATAGGGGAAGAATGCCGGCACCGTCGGAGATGTAGCCGCCATCCCAGAATACCGCGCCAGCACGGGAGGCTGGGCTAGGCTGTTGAACCGCAAGACCACGGAAACGGATAGATGGGTTTTGACGGCCACCAGAGCCACCAGGGCCAACGTTGTCGAGAACAAAGCCAGGCGTGACTTTTGAAAGCGCCTCGAGATCTCGTGCGCCCAGTGCATCCAGGGCGGCCTGGGAGAACGCGGGCACTGAGACCGGAATCGCAAGCAAGCTTGCTTCACGCTTACGAGATGTAACAGTGATTTCTTCGATGGCGAGCTGTTGAGCAACCGCTTCAGCGCCAAGCGAAGCCGAGAACATCGCAACGCTTCCGTATAGCGCTGCCTTCATCAGTGGTGATCGACGTGACATGGTTTGGTTTCCTCTTCCCGAGAGTGAGCCAATAAGGCTCGGGTATGTTGGAGACTGTAGCCAGGGTATGAACCAAGACAACGGTCCCGAAAATAATGAGCTTGACGTTTACAGAGAGAACAATCTTGGCCCAATGGCAAGCTGTATCCCGCGGTCAGAGGATGGTTTTGTTCGGGTATTGTATTTTCACCACAGGCCGATCAATTTGTGGCGGATACATCACGGTCGCAAACTAAATTTACCCCCACATTAGATGTGGTCATGCAGACACCGCATGGCTTGGAACGTAAATGTTATGGGTTACGCGTCGCCGTCAGGTGTCGAGATTTTGGACGTTCAATGCGTTGTCTTGAATAAACTCGCGACGGTGTTCGACAACGTCACCCATTAGCGTTGAAAACACTTCATGGGCTTCATCGGCGTGACTAACCTTAACTTGGAGCAAGGTTCGGGCTTCGGCATCAAGGGTGGTTTCCCATAGCTGATCAGGATTCATTTCACCCAACCCTTTGTAACGCTGCAGGCTGGTGCCACGCTTGCCTTCGACTAAGACGCCTTCAATCAAAGAGACCGGGCCGTGAATTTTCACTTCCTTATCCTTGACCATCAGTGTGGCTGGGTGGGTGTAAATTTCTTGCAACTCCGCGGCCTGAGAGTCCAGATACCGCGCCTCGGTAGAGTGCAGCGTCGGCGCATCAAGAATATGGGTTTCGGTTACTCCGCGCACGGTGCGTTCAAAAACCAACCCGCCTTTGTCCGCCGCAGCCCCTGACCATCCCTTTTCGTATTCACTTTCCAAAACATCCAAACGACGCGCAATGTATTCGGCAGCAGGACCAGCCGTCGCACTATCGGACAACGCTTCCGGGTTAAAGGCACCTGCGACCGCAACTTGTTCAACGATGCGCATAGGGAACGCACGGCTCATTTGCACAAGCGTGTTTCTTATATCCCGTGCCTTCATCACCAATGCGCGGAGATCTTCACCCGCAATTTGCCCACCGGCTTGGGTAACCAAAACGGCGTCACTTAAGCCACCTTCGATAAGGTGATCTTCCATCGAATGATCATCTTTAAGATAAACCTCGGAATTGCCTTTCTTGGCGCGATAGAGCGGCGGCTGGGCAATGTAGAGATAACCGGCCTCGATCAGCTCGGGCATTTGCCGGTAGAAGAACGTCAAAAGCAGCGTGCGGATGTGACTGCCGTCGACATCGGCATCCGTCATGATGATAATCTTGTGATAGCGCAATTTTTCAAGGTTGAACTCTTCACGACCGATGCCGGTGCCCAACGCTGTGATCAATGTGCCGATCTCGTTGGACGACAGCATTTTGTCGAAGCGCGCGCGTTCGACATTTAGAATTTTGCCCCGCAGCGGCAAGATAGCTTGAAACGCCCTGTCGCGGCCTTGTTTCGCCGAACCTCCGGCAGAATCACCCTCCACAAGGAACAGTTCGGATAACGCAGGGTCCTTCGACTGACAGTCGGCAAGCTTGCCCGGCAAGGACGAGACATCAAGAGCGCCTTTGCGACGGGTCAGCTCACGTGCTTTGCGCGCCGCTTCACGGGCGACGGCAGCCTCGACAACCTTGCTGATGATTTTGCGGGCTTCGCCGGGATGCTCTTCGAACCATTCACTGAGTTTCTCGCCGACAACACTTTCAACAACGGGGCGCACTTCCGACGACACCAGCTTGTCTTTTGTCTGCGATGAGAACTTCGGGTCGGGCACTTTTACCGAAAGGACACAGGTCATGCCTTCGCGCATATCATCACCCGAAAGCTGAACCTTTTCTTTTTTAGAAAGTCCAAATTCACCAGCATACGTGTTGATCGTTCTGGTCAACGCACCACGGAACCCGGCCATATGTGTGCCACCGTCGCGCTGTGGAATGTTGTTGGTAAAACACAGGGTGTTTTCGTGGTAGCTGTCGTTCCACTCCAAAGACAACTCGACGGTAATGTCGTCTTTCTCACCGGTCACCGTCACAGGCGGCTCATGCAAAGCCTGCTTTGATCGATCGAGGTAACGGACGAACGCCTCAATGCCACCCTCGTAGTGAAGGTCGACAGTCTTGGCTTCACTGTGGCGCGCATCGACCAGTTGCAAGTAAACGCCGGAATTGAGGAATGCAAGCTCGCGCAAGCGATGCTCTAACGTCCCGAAATCAAACTCCGTCATGGTGAAGGTTTCTGTCGACGGCATGAACGTGATCTCGGTGCCAGTCTTTACCTTGCCATCAACCTCAGGTGCGTCACCCACAATGGAAAGCGGCGCCTCTGCCTCACCGTCCCTGAACCGCACGTAGTGTTCCTTGCCATCGCGCCACACGCGGAGGTCAAGCCAGTCGGACAGAGCGTTAACAACAGAGACTCCGACGCCATGCAAACCACCAGAGACCTTGTAAGAGTTCTGATCAAATTTTCCGCCGGCATGCAGCTGGGTCATTATGACTTCTGCAGCGGACACACCCTCTTCCTTGTGTATGTCGACCGGAATACCGCGCCCGTTGTCTCGAACCGTTACGGACCCATCACCATTCAAGATGACCTCGTTGCGATCACAGTGCCCGGCCAAAGCCTCGTCGATAGAATTATCGACAACTTCGTAAACCATGTGGTGCAGGCCCGAGCCGTCATCGGTATCACCGATGTACATACCGGGACGCTTACGCACCGCTTCCAGACCCTTAAGGACCTTGATTGATTCGGAGTCATATGCGTCGGGATTGGCAACTTGTTCACTCATAGGGACACTCAGGCGCGTTGGGATTGTGGTGGGGAAAGAGACGATGGGTGCGACACAACGGTAGCGGAAGAAACCGGCACAGCAGCGCCGTCTGATACGGAAAACAATTGGGCGGCATCACCAAGCTCAGCAAACACAGAAATATCCGTGCCGGTTAACCAGGCTTGGGCACCAGACGCCGTGACTCGATCAAATAAATGACGACGCCGATCGCGATCAAGATGTGCTGCAACTTCGTCCAGCAACAACAGAGGCGGACAGCCACGCCGCTCCGACTGAAGATGGACGTGGGCAAGCACGATAGAAACCAGCAATGCCTTTTGCTCACCGGTCGAGCAGTCTGCTGCGGGGCGGCCAGTTTTTGCCATCACCACCAAGAGATCGGATCGATTGGGACCTTGCGGCGGCGGCGCATCACCAGTGCGCGACCAGCTCTGACGTGACGAAACGAGATCCCCCCTAAACGCATCTTCCGCGTCGAGGGCTGCAAGATGCTCAAGCCAGTCATCAACCTGACCGGAAAGCTTTAGGTGCGCCGCCGGGAAAGGCCCATCGGTCGCCACCAATACATCGTTAAGCTGGGTCACCGTATCCCGACGTGCCGCCGCAATGGCAACACCATAGCGGGCGAGCGTATCTTCAAGTGCCTCGAACCACGTGTCGTCGGTCACGCCATCGCGGAACAAGCGAGCGCGTCGTCGTGCCGCTTGATCATAGGCAGCGCAGCGCGATGAATGTTCCGGATCAAGAACTGTGACCAAACGGTCAATAAATCGACGACGCTCACCGGGTGTATCGGTAAACAAACGATCCATCGCCGGAGTCAACCAAATGGCGCCTATGTGTTGCGATAAGGCGGACGCACCCTTGGCCGGCTTGCCATCAATGTGGACCGAGCGACGATCTGGTGAGGCTGCGTCAATGCCCGTACCAAGCCGGGTCGAACCCGCAGGTGTTTCTATATCGGCCGACACTGCCCACGGACGTTCATGAGCCTCAGAGGGCGAGCACCGACCGACGTCAGCCAACTTCGCGCCTCGCAGTCCGCGACCGGCTGTAAGAAACGACAACGCCTCAAGGATATTGGTTTTGCCTGCGCCGTTCGCGCCAGCCAAAACGACCGGACGCGTATCCAACTCAAGATTCAAATGATCGTAATTGCGAAAATCAGTCAGCATTAAACGCACAATGCCCATCACCCCGTGCGCAGGTGATGACGTTGTCCATTCCGGGCGGGACGTATCCGTCAGAGCGTTCACACCCGCATCGGCATAAGGACATAGACAGCCGATCCGTCAGAAACATCGCGAATCACCGTCGGTGACGCGGCATCAGCCATCGTAAAGCGGGCTGCGTCCCCTTCAATTTGCTGCATGATGTCGAGCAGGTAGCGTGAATTGAACCCGATCTCTAACTGACCCGCATCATAAGAGGCTTCAACCTCTTCGATGGCACTGCCGTTCTCAGGGCTTGAGGCTGACAATGTAACCAGCCCCTTTTCCATGTTGAGTTTGATCGACCGCGACTTCTCGGAGCTGATTGCCGATACGCGATCAACCGCCTTAGACAGCGTTTTACAATCTGTCTCGAGCACCTTGTCGTTGCCAGTCGGGATAACTCGTTCGTAGTCGGGGAACGTGCCGTCGATGAGCTTGGACGTTAAAATCGTGTCGCCGATGGAAAAGCGAATCTTGGCGTCAGACAAAGACACCGTGACGTCGCCTTCGGCCTCTTCGATCAACTTACGGACTTCGGCAACCGCTTTACGCGGCACAATAATACCAGGCATGCCCGCCGCCCCATCAGGCAGCGGCAGCTCTACGCGGGCCAAACGGTGACCGTCTGTCGCGACCGTACGCAGCACGTCGACACCATCGCTGTCGGTGCCGTGGAGATAAATACCGTTCAGGTAGTAGCGGGTTTCTTCGGTGGAGATCGCGAACCGGGTGCGATCGATCAAAGACCGGAGATCAGTCGCCGACAGACTAAAGGTATGGGAGAAATCGCCAGAAGCCAGGGCCGGGAAATCATCAACCGGGAGACAGGCCAGTTGGAACCGGGACCGCCCCGAGCTCAGAGTCAGCTGACCCTCACCACCGAACGCAAGCTCAACCTGCGCGCCATCGGGCAACTTGCGGACGATGTCATATAGGGTATGGGCTGGGGCTGTGGTCTCGCCTTTTTGGCTGACTTCAGCGGCAGCGGACTCAACAATCTCCAAATCCATGTCTGTCGCATTCAGGCTGAGGCTGCCCTTCGCAGCGTCGAGACGGACGTTGGAGAGAATGGGAATAGTGGTGCGCCGCTCGACAACGCTCTGGACATGACCCAGAGATTTTAGGAGCGCGGACCTTTCAATAACGAGTTTCATAAGCGGCCGTATTCTTTAGCGTTTAATAAAAGACCGCGAAGCAGAAACGCATTGCGGGTCTCGGCGAGTCCCCCACCCCTTAAAGCGGCCCTCCGCCCCTAAAAAATGGCGGAAAAGCGCCCCTTTCAGAGCCCCTGTCAATGATCTGTAGGAGAGGCGCGATCGCCGGAGAATCCACCATCGCGCGACAGGGTAGTCAGTATATCACAGGGATATCCCGAGGGTAGCGAAAAGGGCCTATTGAGGGCCGTCTCAGCCGGGCTTAAGCCGGCCGAAATACGCCCTACCGGAGGCGAATTTTAGCTTTCCAGCATGCGGGTGAGCAGGTCGACGTCTTCGGCGAAGGCGATGTCCCCGGCCATCAGCTCTTCAACCTTACGAACAGCATGAATGACAGTGGTGTGATCCCGCCCACCGAAAGCCCGGCCGATCTCCGGCAACGACCGGGAAGTCAGCTGCTTCGACAAGTACATGGCGATCTGCCGAGGACGTGCAACCGTCCGGGACCGCCGCGCCGAGCTCATATCTGACAATCGGATCTGGAAGTGTTCGGCGACCCGCTTCTGAATTTCGTCCATCGTGACCCGGCGATCGTGCGCCCGAAGGAGGTCATGGAGCAGGGTGTGGGCCAACTCGAGGGAAATATCACCCCCCACCAATTGGACATTGGCGCTGAGGCGAGTGAGCGCTCCTTCAAGCTCCCTGACATTCGACGTAATGCGATGGGCCAGGAATTCTTTGACCTTCTGCGGCACCATGACGCCAAGTTGCTCAGCTTTGGCGTCTAGAATTCCAAGACGCAGCTCAAAGGTGGTCGGGTGGAGGTCTGCAACCAAACCAGACGACAGCCGGGAGCGCAAACGGTCGCCGATCTCTTCCAAGTCAGAGGGTGACTTATCTGCAGACAGAACAATCTGTCGGCCCTGATCAACCAGCGCATTAAACGTGTGGAAGAATTCTTCTTGGGTTGAGTCTTTTCCAGAAATGAATTGAACGTCGTCGATCATCAACACGTCGGCGGAACGGAATTGCTCTTTGAAGGACACCGTGTCGTGATTCCGGAGCGCCCGGACAAAACTGTACATGAATTTCTCAGCGGACAGATAAACCACACGACGCTGAGGTGAGCGTAGTCGAATCTGCCAGGCGATGGCATGCATAAGGTGGGTTTTGCCTAGGCCGACACCACCGTAAAGAAAGAGAGGGTTAAAACTGACGTGGTCAGAATCTGCGACCCGTTGCGCGGCGGCGTAAGCAAACTCATTTGGCTTACCGACGACAAAATTATCGAATGTATAGCGTGCATCGAGGGGCGCAGAGAGGGAGTCCGCCAGGACATCACCGCCGGCCGCCGTCGTGTTGGCTGATAGCACATGGGGTGGAGGTGGAGATTGGGTCTGAGTTTCGGTCTGGCCTTCAGGATCTGCGGGCTTGGACTCACCCGGGACCTCGACATCAACGAGGACGCGGCGCACATCAGGGTTCTCACCACTCCACAACGCACGAATACGATCAGCGTAGTGGGTCAAAACCCAGTCGCGCATAAAGCGCGTAGAAACTTTTAAGTTAACCGCCCCGTCATTCAACCCACCGAACTCAATTGGATTGACCCAGCTTTTGTAAGCCGACTCACCGAATTCATGTTTCAGTCTGAGTTTGACGCGATGCCACTCCGCGTGACCTGACGATCCCACTTCCCCTCGTTTCACCTTGGCGTCCTTGTCGTCTTTCCCACATACCATCACGGGTGCTGAAAATTCCCCCGCAAAAATTTTCAGCTAACGCGATCGACTCTGGGTGGTTGCACGTCCGTTTTTATCGCGATCACCGAAGCTCTTCTTTATGTGAGAGCGTTAGAATCGGGTGGCTGCGATGCAACGAACATTAGCCGTCAGTGACCGAAAAACAAGGCGAAAGATCGCTTGACAGTTTGTCCCGAAAATCACTTATCCGAGTCACTATTCCAAACCCGGATTGATGCAGCCACAGAACGGACTTCTCGCCCAAAAAAATGAGCAAGGGGAATGATCAATCGCGCTTGAGAAACAGAATGTCACAAATCGTATCCCGCGAAATCGTCGGGACACAATAGGACAAAAATGGAACTGAAAGTTTTCTGTGGCCTGTGTTCAGAAGATGGTCACAGACGACCGGCTAACGGCAAATCCAGGTTAGGCTGACATCGCCTTGATGCGAGCGTTCAAACGCGAGATTCTTCGGGACACAGTATTGGCATGCAAAATGCCCTTGCTGCTACCGCGCATGAGTTCTGGCATCGCTTCTTTGAACGCGTCTTTCGCCGCGGCCTGATCCCCAGCAGCAATTGCCATCTCTACCTTTTTAACAGAGGTGCGGATTCGTCCCATGCGGGCATGATTAATTTCAAACCGGCGGGCGTTGCGACGAATACGTTTCTTGGCCGAAGCGTGGTGGGCCATTTGGCAATCCTGTACAATCGGGGAATCAAGGCGCGCCTTATAGTTAAGGCACGCCTCGACGTCAACCTCTCAGGCGAAAACGCCTGAAAATCTAGCGGTGCTTGAAGGTAGGCTGGCGCTTATCAACAAATGCCGCCATGCCCTCTTTCTGGTCTTCCAGGGCAAATGTCGCATGAAACATGCGACGCTCGAATCGAATGCCTTCGGCCAATGAGCTCTCAAAAGCACGGTTTACGGACTCTTTAGCCATCATGACCGAGGGGAGGGACATATCAGCAATACGCTCGGCGGCCTTCATGGCTTCGTCAATCAAATCGTCTGCGGGAATGACCCGGCTGACCAAACCAACGCGCTCTGCTTCACCGGCATCCATCTGGCGTCCGGTCAGCACCATGTCCATCGCCTTGGCCTTGCCCACGGCACGGGTCAGACGCTGGGTGCCACCGGCGCCAGGAATAATACCCAGCGTGATCTCTGGCTGACCGAACTTTGCCGTCTCTGCTGCCAGGATAATGTCGCACATCATGGCGACCTCGCAGCCGCCACCAAGCGCGTAGCCGGCGACCGCGGCAATGATCGGCTTGCGACATGTCGTAATGCGCTCCCAGCCCTTGGTGATGAATTCGCCGACATAGCAATCGACAAATGTTTTGTCCGCCATTTCCTTAATATCGGCGCCCGCCGCAAAGGCCTTCTCACTGCCCGTGATAACAATGGCGCGCACACCATCATCGTCTTCAAAGCCGTCCAAAGCTTGGCCTAGATCGGCCACGAGACCAGACGACAGGGCGTTAAGCGCTTTCGGCCGGTTTAACGTGATTAGGCCGACGTGGCCGCGGGTTTCGACGAGAATATTTTCGTAAGCCATTGGAAACAGGTGTCCTTGCGTGATGAATGTAGGGGGCTTGGAAAAGGCGGGTGTTTATTCGTTTGATGTTGGCTCGACGAGAAACCGGACTTCTAACACTTGGCCCTCGGCCGTGAACTCAACTTTTAATGTTTCGCCTTCTCTCTGAAATTCGGTGTCGTCAACAATTGTCCATCCCAGTTGCGGTAGCGTCTCAATATAAAATTTGAGTACTGCAGACTGCGAAACTGTGCCGACGGCGGAGGCCTGTACAATGCGGCCCTGGGGTGTGTCAAACAGGATGCTGTTCCCGACCACCTGAGATAACCCCGTCATAAGGGGCAAATCTTCAAAACCGTAGACGAAAACGTCAGCCCCACGACTGGGTACGCCGCCCAGACAAAGGGCGAAAAGGACGGCAGAAATAATCCCAGTTCGATGTTTCATTTTTGGCACCTAGAGCAAAAGAATGTTGATCGCCCAGCCTGAACGATTCGCTTTACAAGGATACCCTCTTTTCCGTCCGGATCGCACGTACACGGCTCACCTTCGCGACCGTATACGTTCCAGCTGAACTTAAAGTACCCCAATTCGCCGGATGGCTGAGCATAGTCTCGCAACGTCGATCCACCAGCAGCGATGGCCTCGGTCAAAACATCTTTAATGACCGGAACCAAACGGTCGGACCGTTTTCCGCTCACGGTACTGGCTTTGCGGCGCGGTGATATCCCGGCGCGAAACAAAGCTTCGCAGACATAAATATTCCCCAGGCCTGCGACCACACGTTGGTCGAGAAGCGCGGCTTTAATAGAGGTGCCCTTGCCCTTAAGCGCAGCGGACAAAACCTCAGCATTAAATCTGTTGCCGAGAGGATCGGGGCCCATTTTTGCCAGGAGCTTGTGAGTGGGAAGGTCGTCCTCGGTGGTGAGGGTCAGCAGTCCAAACCGTCGTGGGTCATTGAACAACACACGGGTCCCGTCATCCGTATCAAACACAACATGATCGTGCTTGCCGGGTTGGGTCGTCTGCTGGGTAATAGCCATTCGGCCAGACATTCCAAGATGAGCCAAGGCAACTTGGCCATCATCAAGATGCATACATATGTACTTGGCCTGCCGAACAATGCGCTCAATGGTGCGACCCGTTAAGAGACCGGCCAATCCCTTTGGAAACGGAATCCGCATATTGGGACGCCTGACTTCAACATTGGAAAGGCGTCGCCCTTCAAGGACCGTCGCTAGGCCTCGGCAGGTGGTTTCAACTTCGGGCAACTCAGGCATGCGGCGGACACTGCGCCATGCCGTCCCGGTTTGTCGAGGCCCTGCGGACGGATCAGGTTACAGGCCAGGTTATAGGTATGGTTCACATAAGGCGCTTCGTTTAAGCTGCCCGGCATCATGAGCATCGACGCACAAACACCTGAAAACGCAACCCATTTCGGGTTCGAGACCGTCGCAACCGCAGACAAAGCGGGCCGCGTTCGCGCCGTGTTCGACGCTGTGGCCCCCAAGTATGACCTCATGAACGATCTCATGAGTGGGGGCGTGCACCGCTTGTGGAAGGACGCCATGGCCGACTGGCTAGCGCCACGAGCCGAATGGTCAATCATCGATGTCGCGGGCGGCACTGGAGACATCGCCTTTCGCCTTCTTGATCGCATGAGCCCACAGGGCGCCAGGGACCACACGAGCCCACAGGGCTCCGGGTCGGTCACCGTATGCGACATCAATCAAGCCATGCTCGAACAGGGGCGCAACCGCGCACTCGACCAGGGCAAGCTGCACGGATTGGAATGGGCAGTCGGAAACGCCCAATCTTTGCCTTTTCCAGACATGCACTTTGATGCCTACACCATTGCCTTTGGATTGAGGAACGTCACAGAAATTGAGACGGCTCTGCGCGAGGCCCGGCGCATTCTTAAACCCGGTGGCCGTTTCCTCTGCCTCGAGTTCAGCACCGTTGTTCTGCCGGTATTGGATAAGCTTTACGACACCTACTCTTTTTCAGTATTGCCCCGTCTCGGACAAATGGTGGCCGGTGATGCAGAGGCATACAAATACTTGGCTGAAAGCATTCGCCGGTTCCCCGAACAAGAAACGCTGGTCGATATGATGGGCGATGCCGGATTTGGCCGTGTCAGCTATCGCAATCTTGCAGGCGGTATTGCCGCCATTCATTCGGGCTGGCGGCTATAAACGAGCCGGCCAACGGTACTCCGTCCACCCCTAACAAATTGACTCGATCTCAATGATTCGCACGATCCGCAACCTAAGCCGCCTGTTCGTTATTGGCCGCACCCTCGCAAAACACGATGCATTGTTTCTGTTTGAGGGCTATGCCGAAGGCAGAACACTGGCCAAGCTTGTTCGTCTAACCGCAAAGCCAGTTCCCGCGTTAAGTGGCCAACGGCCCGGCCAACGCCTTGCCGACGCTTTGACCTCACTCGGCCCAACCTTCATCAAACTCGGACAGGCGCTCTCGACAAGACCGGACCTGCTGGGCCAGGAGATCACTGACGATCTCACGAATCTGCAAGATCGCCTGCCACCCTTCGCCTTCACCGACGCCGCTAAAATCATCGCTTCTGATTTTGAGGGCGGCGCCGATGCTCTTTTTGAGTCCATTGACCCAACACCCGTCGCCGCTGCCTCTATTGCGCAAGTTCATTTTGCAACAACGACGGCGGGGGATGACGTTGCAGTAAAGATTCTAAGGCCGGGCATACGAGAAGCCTTTGCCAGCGACATTGACCTGTTTTACTGGCTGGCCGAGTCGGTTGAACGGACCCAGCCGAAGCTGCGACGACTCAAACCTGTCGAAACCGTGCAGACATTCGAAGAGTCTGTTCGGATTGAGATGGACCTGCGGTTTGAAGCTGCGGCCGCTGAAGAATTGAGAGAGAATTTTGCCGATGAGGCTCGGTTCAGAATTCCCGGGGTTGATTGGCAACGCACGTCGGAACATGTCCTGACTTTGGAGCGGGTGTCTGGTGCCCGGGTCGACCAGCCCGATGATATCAAATCTCTGGGCCTAAACCCAGTTGAGCTGGTGCGAACGTCGGCCGAAGTCTTCTTCCGTATGGTTTTCCATCACGGCTTTTTCCACGCCGACATGCACCCGGGCAATCTGTTCGTGGATGATGATGGAACTTTGATCGCCATCGATTTTGGCATTATGGGGCGCGTGGATTCTCGAACCCGTCGGCATCTCGGGGAAATGCTGCTCGGGTTTTTGACACGCGACTACACGCGCGTCGCTGAAATTCATGTCGAAGCCGGTTTTGTTCCGGCGACGAAAGATGTCGGGGCTTTCGCCCAGGCCTGCCGGTCTATCGCCGAGCCCATTCTTGGTAAACCGCTCAACGAAATCTCTTTAGCGCGACTGCTCGGCCAACTGTTCCAAATTACCGAAACCTTTGAGATGCAAACTCAGCCGCAATTGTTGCTGCTGCAAAAAAGCATGTTGCTGGCGGAGGGCGTTGGACGGGCGCTATCACCCGACGTAAACATGTGGGACTTGGCCCGCCCCCTAATTGAAGAATGGATGGTTAAAGAGCTTGGACCGGAAGAGCGCATTCGGGATGCCGTTTCCGATGCTACGACGACTTTGGAAAAACTGCCGCGCCTGATTGATAGCGTAGATGCAGCAACCCAACAGATTCGCCAACATGGACTAAAGTTGGACCCAGAAACGGCGGCTGCCATCAGAGGTGGCCCGCCAGGCCAATCCCGCACGACCTGGTGGCCCTGGGGGATAGCGGCTGGCGCGCTCCTGCTCTGGATTTTCAACTAGTACGGCCAAGGTTACGACAGGACCCAGTTTCGTATAGAGTCCCGCGCCAATGAACGGCCCTCGAATGGCTTACCTCAGGAAGGCACAAAACCGTGCTTGAGAACCGACGCATACTCCTGATCGTCTCAGGTGGCATCGCCGCAGTGAAGGTGCCGGACCTCATCCGTCGCTTACGCGAGCGCGGTGCGTCCGTGCGCTGCGTCCTGACCGAGTCCGGCGCCCAGTTTGTGACTCCCATGAGTCTAGCCGCCCTGTCAGGAGACAAAGTCTTTCAAGACCTCTTCTCGCTGACCGATGAAAGCGAGATGGGACACATCAACCTCAGTCGAGAAGCAGACATCGTTGTTGTCGCCCCGGCCACTGCAAACATCATGGCGAAAATGGCATATGGCTTGGCTGATGATTTGGCGACGACAGCCCTGTTGGCCACCGATAAGCCGGTGATGATCGCCCCTTCAATGAATGTGATGATGTGGGAACACGCGGCGACACAAGCCAATCTTACGACCCTCCAAGACAGAGGTGTTCATATTGTCGGTCCCGGCGCCGGAGACATGGCCTGCGGAGAAGTCGGCGATGGCCGCATGGCTGAAGTGATGGACATCGTGGATGCCCTTGGTGAATTTTTTAAATCGCGAATTGAACACGGCCCACTGTCAGGACATTCCGCTCTGGTTACCAGCGGGCCGACTCACGAGCCCATTGACCCAGTGCGCTACATCGCCAATCGCTCGTCGGGTAAACAGGGTCATGCGATTGCGGCAGCATTGGCAGACCTTGGTGCCGCTGTGACTTTGGTTAGCGGTCCCACCCAAGAAATAGACCCCCCGGGCGTGAAGGTCATTGCTGTAGAAACAGCGGACCAAATGCTGGCGGCCTGCACGGCTGCGAAACCAGTTAATATCGCGGTCTGTGCCGCCGCGGTGGCTGATTGGCGGGTTGCTGAGTCAGCCAACTCAAAGATCAAAAAAAGCGACGATGGACTTCCTCAACTGAGCCTCGCGGAAAATCCGGACATTCTTGCGACACTCGCTCATGCTGGCAAAGACCGGCCTCGTTTGGTGATTGGCTTTGCCGCAGAAACTGAAAATGTCATCGACAATGGCAGCGCGAAACGAAGTGCAAAAAACTGCGATTGGGTCGTCGCCAACGATGTCTCTGCCGGGTTTGGCGGTGATGAAAATACCGTATCCCTAATCACGCAAGAGGCTGCCGAAAGCTGGCCGACCCTGAGTAAGCAGGCCGTTGCGGAACGTCTCGCGGCGCGCATTGCCGACCACATGAAAAATTCTTAACGCCCATTTTCAAACTTATGTTCAAGAGTACAAAAGCACTATGACCACGACTGTTCCCGTTGCGATTAAGCGTTTGCCCCATGGGGCCGACTTACCATTGCCCAGCTACCAAACCGACGACGCGGCTGGCATGGACCTCTACGCCGCCGTTGAAGACCCCATCACGCTATTGCCAGGAGAACATACCCTGGTCCCGACCGGCCTCTCCATGGCGCTTCCGACAGGCCACGAGGCACAAGTAAGGCCGCGATCGGGATTGGCGGCGAAGCACGGTGTTACAGTCCTGAATACGCCAGGCACAATCGACGCTGACTACCGCGGTGAGGTGAAAGTGATTTTAATCAATCACGGTAAAGCGGCTTTTGAAATCACCCGCGGCGAACGCATTGCACAGATGCTTATTGCGCCCGTGACACGCGCAGTGTTGGAAGAAGTCACCGAACTTCCCGAAACAATGCGCGGCGAGGGCGGTTTTGGCTCGACCGGCACAGGTTGATTTGCACCGAGCGTACAGATGACTCTTTCTGAAGAACAAATTGAGCGTTATGCGCGCCACATTCATTTGAAAGAGGTTGGCACAGAAGGCCAGGAAAAATTACTGGCCGCCAAAGTGCTGGTCATCGGCGCAGGGGGCCTGGGATCTCCGCTTATTCAATATCTCACTGCCGCTGGCGTTGGAACGATTGGCGTTGTCGACGACGACACGGTTGATATGTCCAACCTGCAACGGCAGGTGCTGCACACGACGGCCCATGTTGGCTCAGCAAAAGTAGACAGCGCGATGGATGGTGCGCGGGCGATAAACCCCGGGGTGGATATTGTTCCCCATAGGGAACGACTCACTTCAGACAACGCGCGCGACCTGATCCACGACTACGACGTTGTTGCTGATGGTAGCGACAATTTCGAGACCCGATTCCTGATCAATGACGCCTGCTTCTTCGAAAAGAAGACATTGGTGTCAGCCGCTGTGCTGCGGTTCGACGGACAGTTATCGACGTACAGACCTCACACCGGTAGCCCGTGCTACCGCTGCCTATACCCGGAGCCGCCGCCGCCAGACGATGTATGGACCTGCGAGCAGGCTGGCATTCTTGGCGCCGTGGCCGGTGTGATGGGGTCGTTGCAAGCCACGGAAGTGCTCAAAGAGATTATGGGTATCGGAGAGGGTATGGCCGGTCGTCTTTTGATTTACGACGCGCTCGATCTATCGACACGGATGGTCAAAGTTAAGCCCGACCCGGGCTGTGCCCTATGTTCAGATCAAGCGACGATCACGACCGTTACCACTTAAGGCGGCAACCTTACTTTTCAAAAATGACGTCGACCCGACGGTTGTCTTGCTCGCGTGTGCCGTCCGGCTTAGATGTCCGGGGCCGCTCTTCGCCATACGCCTCGACCCGCATTTCGCTTTGATCAATACCTTCTTCAGCCAACGCATTGTAGACTGTCTCGGCGCGGCTCTGTGACAACATGATGTTGTAATCACTTGAACCAGCAGAGTCCGTATGGCCGATCACCAGCACCGTGGCCGGATTGTATTTTTCATGCGCTTCTGAGATTTGCGTCACGACCGCTTGAGCATCCGCATTCAAATTTGCGGAGTCAAAATCAAAGTAAATCTGGAACTGATCCGGCATCGACGACGCGGGAGCAGCTTGTGCAACGGGCGCCGGCTTAGCCGCTTCCAATGCGCGCAGCGCTGTATTGAAACTGGACCGGCAAGCCGCGATATCTTCTGGCTGACGGTCTTCTTCTTGCTCTTGCATCCAGCAATCAAAACCAGATTGAGCCATGGCAGCCATCACTGGCATGCTGGGCCGCGTGCCATCATTCAAAACAGCAATTAAACGGGCGCGGGCATCTCCGATAGACTTAGCTGCATGACCTGGGATAGCGCGATTGTTGAGAGCTTCGGGAAGGAATGTTTCACCCGTGGCGGCGCGCCGGGCCCGAGCAACAAACTCTTTAGTGTCCGCCCAGTCTGCCTCTGATTTTTCAGACGCGGCCAAATCGGCATAGTCCGTTTGCAGGGCGCGATGAAAGTCTTCGCCACGATTGGGTAAGGAGCGCGCTCCCATAACATCGTAGTTGGCGCCACAAGCTGTCAAAGACAAAGCCGCTGTTGCCATCATCACCGCGCGTAACATCATGGAATCCCTCTCCCTCAAGCGACGTCCCCGTTCTCCCTTCCCAGACCCACGTTCTGGCCAGCCAAGGCCAAGGGTCCAGAATTCCCCGGCAAACGGGACCGGACAGCCTTTTTAGCGTTGTGCCCCGGGAGTGACAAGAACCCTTTGCGATTCAGAGGATTAAGCGTAAGAGGGCCCATGCCCGACACCAACCGCCCTGACCTGACCTCATTGGCTGCCGATGGCCCCGCTGCCGCCGATGGCCGCCTGCCATTGATCGGCCTCGATAAGGCCGAATTGGCGGCTTTGGCCGTGGATATGGGCGAAAAGCCGTTCCGGGGCACCCAACTGTTTCAGTGGATCTATAGCCGGGGGGCCCGTTCCTTCGACGATATGACCGACATATCCAAGGCCTTCCGCACCCGGCTGGCGGACACTTTTACCCTCGACCGCCCCGTTATCGCGCAAGAACAGCTTTCAGAGGACGGGACTCGTAAATGGCTCCATGCCTTCACCGACGGTCAAAAAGCGGAGGCAGTTCTGATTCCCGAGGACGACCGAGGGACCCTATGCATATCGTCTCAGGTCGGCTGCACGCTGACCTGCCGTTTCTGCCATACGGGCACTCAACGGCTGGTGCGCAACCTGACCCCCGGAGAAATCATCGGCCAGATCATGGTTGCCCGCGACGCCTTGGATGAATGGCCAACACCAAAAGACGATTCGAGAAGGATCACCAATATCGTCCTCATGGGCATGGGGGAACCGCTCTACAATTTCGATGCGGTCAAGAAGGCGATGCAGATCGTGATGGCGGGTGATGGGATATCCATCAGCCGGCACCGCATTACGTTGTCGACCTCGGGTGTTGTCCCTGAGATTGCGCGCTGTGGTGACGAACTCCGCGTTAATCTTGCAATTTCATTACACGCTGGAACCGATGAGGTTCGATCGCAGATTATGCCGATCAACAAAAAGTATCCGCTGAAGGATTTGATGGAAGCCTGCGCCACGTACCCGGGTGCATCAAACGCGCGACGGATCACATTCGAGTACGTCATGCTCAAAGATATCAATGATTCCGAAGCCGATGCGCGCGCGTTGGTGGACCTGGTCAAAGATGTTCACTGCAAATTCAATTTGATCCCGTTCAATCCTTGGCCCGGCACACCCTACGAATGCTCGGACAAGAAAACCATTGAGCGATTCCAATCGGTGCTGACCGATGCCGGACTGACTTGCCCGATCCGCACCCCGCGAGGACGTGATATTCTTGCCGCCTGTGGACAATTGAAGACGGATTCTGAAAAACTATCCGCCAAAGAACGCCGCGCTCAGGCGGAAGAGGTATGGGCTGAAAAGGAAGCAGAACTGGGGTAAGCCGCGTATGGGTACTATGCTATCTGTCGCTGGATTTTTCTTTTGATCCACATAGCACTTCGGCGGAATCGCGGATCTGAAAGCACGTCTGATGTCATATATTTTGTCATCGCATTGATTTGCATTGTCGTCGGGATAAACGCCGACCTCATATTTTAGCCCGGATCGATTAGGACGAGGGACCCAATGGCGCCGTACTATGACGATAGATCGGTCTACGCGGCTTTCGTGATCGTGGGCCTGATGATTGTCTTTTTAACCATCGCTTGGTTGAAAACCCGTCAAGCGCCCAAGTCCTTGATGCATGATGATGACATCCCACCTCTTGAACCCATATCGCCCGCGGTGGCCTGGATGCTCGCTAAACGGTGTGGATTACCATCACTCCAAGCAAAAGGGCCGCTAGCGCTTGCCCTATCTAGAATGGCGCGAATTGGCTTCATGACTGTTGAACGGCGCGGACTTGGCCGGAACGGGCAGACAGTGCTGGTCAAATCTCAACGTGCGATAAAACGGGACAGCATGTTCTCCGAGGAAAAAATTCTCGGTGACGCCCTGTTTGAGGTTCAATCAAAGTTTGTTATTGACCGAATACGCTATGGCCGATTGGCGACCGCAAATGAGGCTTTTGGCTCTTCCCTCGTCGAGCAATGTGTTGGACCGCTCTATCTAAACAACTGGCGCTGGGCGTGGATTCAATCTCTTGTCGCGTTGGTGCTCTGCTGTCTCTACGGCATTTTCTTTACCCCAAATGAAGAAACATCTTGGATGGCAGGTCTTGGTTTTGTGGTTGGGGGTATGGTTGCGCTACTCTGG
Organism: Alphaproteobacteria bacterium; assembly: GCA_012103295.1. Taxonomy (GTDB): domain Bacteria; phylum Pseudomonadota; class Alphaproteobacteria; order Rhodospirillales; family Rhodospirillaceae; genus WLXB01. The sequence continues at coordinate 54,903 of WLXB01000002.1, forward strand.
CTATTGGGGGACTACATTGGTCCGCGCCGCTTGTGGGGCGCCGTCATTTCACTTTTGATACTAACTGTGATGCATGGCGTTTTGACGTGGTGCGTCATTAATTTGTGGGCTGACTCGGAGACTATTAACGAGACCCTTGGGCAAGGCCTGCCTATCGCACCGCCTTTGCACCCGGTCTTTCTTGTTGGGGCGTGGTTAACCGGACTTTGCGTCATAGGGTGGGAGTGGCTGCGCACACTCACGCCAAAGGGTCACGCAATTTTGTCAGCCCTTCTCAACGAGCATGCACTCTTTAAAAAAGGTATGCCGTTGCCCCGGCGGCAGGTCGTCGATTGGGGTGACACCGAACAAGCTAAAAACATACAAGGCGCTGTCAGTCACGCTACCAAATTAGACAAAGAATCGTCAGATTGGGAAGGTGTGCGGACCGGCATACGTTTCGCTGTAACCGACGCTTATTCGAGCAGCGGTGATAGTGCATACGACGGTGGCAGCTTTGAAGCCTTAGATTTCGATATCTCCAGCGCGCTAGGTGACCTTAGCTTTAGTAACGATGGAGGAGACGGCGGCGACGGTGGTGGAGATTAACACCGCACCATACGTCTAACGCTGGCACCAATACGCATGGTCGCGTAAGTTGCTTCTTACACGGAATTCGGGAAGTGAGAGGGTTTTGCCATGAACACTGTCTATGTCGTTGTGGCCATCGCCGTCCTTAGTGGGCTGTACGGTGTGTCGATCTACAACCGGCTGGTCAAACTTAAAAACCGTGTGCTCGAAGCTTGGAGCGACATCGAGGTTCAGATGAAGCGGCGCTACAACCTGATCCCCAATCTGGTTGAGACCGTCAAAGGCTACGCCGCTCACGAGCAGGACACACTTGAGAAGGTCATTCAGGCGCGCAACATGGCGATGGGCGGCAGTGGCAGCCCAGAACACCAAGCAGCGTCAGAAAACATGCTCAGCGGTGCATTGAAGTCTCTGTTCGCCTTGTCGGAAGACTACCCAGACCTCAAAGCCAATACGCAATTTCTAAAGCTTCAGGATGATTTGGCTGAAGCGGAAGACCTGATTCAAAAAGCGCGACGCTACTACAACGGGTCGGTGCGCGATCTCAACGTGTTGATTGAACAATTTCCGTCGAATGTGATCGCTGGGTTGGTGGACTACGAAACTGCCGAGTACTTCGAGATTGACGAGACCGACAGCGCAGCGCGCAGTCCGGTTCAGGTCAAATTCTAAAGCGGCTGAACAGTGTGGCGCGGTGGCTATGGATCGCACTTCTTTGCGCGGCTTCACCAGCCCTAGCACTTCTCTTCATTGCGGCACCTGCGGCTGCCCAGTCGGAACGGATCACAGCCTTCGAGAGTCAGGTCACGATTGATTTCTCGGGTGAAATCGAAGTCACCGAAACCATCACGGTAGAAGCCCGCGGCAAACAGATCCGGCGCGGCATTTTTCGAGATTTCCCAAGGGAGCGAGGGCGGTATTGGTACGGCGCTCATCGCGTCCGGTTCGATGTTCTTGAGGTTTTGCGCAACGGCCAACCGGAAAGCTGGCGGCTAGAATCCAGGGGGTATTCAGATCGGCTTTACATCGGCGATGCCAATCGGCTTCTTAGACCGGGGCAGCACACGTTCACCATTCGATATATAACGGATCGGCAAGTTGGATTCTTTTCCGATCACGACGAACTGATTTGGAATGTCACAGGCAATTTTTGGGCGTTCCCGATCGACTCGGCCAGCGCGACGATTCAACCTCCCGATGGCCGTTCAATAACTAGCATTTCTGCCGCGACCGGCACGTTTGGCGCGACCGGGCAGGACGCGGTGATTGATCGCATGCCAAGCGGCGGCGCAGTGGTCAAAACAACACGCGCCTTAGATGCCCGTGAAGGCCTAACGGTATCCGTGTCTTTACCGGCTGGGTCGGTCATCGCGCCGACGGCAAGCCAACGACTGTCCTACCTGTGGAGAGATGGTGCCCCGATTTGGGCCGGTCTCTTTGGGCTTATCATCGTGATCACTTATTACGGCACCGTATGGGTGAAATACGGCAAGGATCCCGACGCCGGCACTATCATTCCACTTTACGAACCGCCCCCGGGCTTAGGGCCAGCCGCGTGCCGTTACATCTTGAACATGGGGTGGGACGCTAAAGGGTTTACCGCTGCAATTGTAAATTTGGCGGCGAAGGGATTCGTAAGAATCTCAGAATTCGAACAAGACAAATTCAAACTCACGCGAACATCAATCAGTGCCAAACGAGCCAAGTTAACGCCGGGAGAAATGGCAGTTGCTCTAAAATTGTTTGGGGAAAAACTTTGGACATCTTTTGTTTTTCGGTCAGAACATCATGCCATCACGGACGGCGCTCGCACGTCTCTCCGACGCAGCCTCAAAGAAGACTTTGAGAGTATTTATTTTTTTAAGAACAAAGCTCTCTTGACCGGAGGGGCGTTGCTCTCCGCTTTAACCCTTGGCGCAATGGCCGCCGTCAACGTCGCTGGCATTGAGATGGGCGCGTTTGCGCTCACGCTCGCGTTACTCTCTTTTGCGCTTTATCCACTCCTGCTGGGAATCTGGACGGGGTGGAATCGGGGCGAGGGCGGTGTCATTACACTATCGGCGACCTCAGCCGTTGGAATCATGATTGCCGTGAACGTAGTCGGTAATATTGGTGAGCAGATTGTCGATTGGCTGCTCTCTGCCGCAACAATACAAGCCGCCTTGGTGGCCCTGGTCATTGGATCCAATCTTCTTTTTTACCACCTGCTTAAAGCACCCAGCCGTCTCGGGCGTAGGGTCATGGACGATATTGAAGGGTTTCGCCTCTATCTGTCTGTCGCTGAGAAAGACCGGATGAACTTTCACAATCCACCGGACGTCACGCCAGAAATTTTCGAGCGATATCTACCCTTTGCCATCGCCTTGGACGTGGAGAATGAATGGGGCGAGCAGTTCGACCTGGCTCTAGACCGGGTTGGTGGGCAGACCTGGTCAGGCGACTACGAACCGACGTGGTTTCACAGTGCCTACCGGGGTTGGTCGTCGCCAAAAAGCTTTGCCACAGATTTCGCACCGACATTTGGGCAGTCGGTTGTGTCGTCGCTATCGCCGCCCGGGGGAACGCGCGGCTCTGGACTCAGTGGTGGCGGTTTTTCCGGTGGTGGTTTCTCCGGTGGAGGAGGCGGCGGTGGCGGTGGCTGGTGACGCTACGCTTGCTCTACCCTGTCTGCTCCCTATACTCCGCCGCCAAATGGGCTCACCTTGGTGCGTGGGCGAACAAACAGGAATAAGAGCATGAGCCGGGATAAAGTCGTTCTTGCCTACTCAGGCGGATTAGACACCTCCATCATTCTGCGCTGGCTGCAGGAAGAGAAGAACTGTGACGTCGTGACCTTCACGGCCGACATCGGGCAAGGCGAAGAACTAGAGCCGGCTCGGAAGAAAGCTGAATTGATGGGCATCGAGCACATCTATATCGAAGATCTGAGGGAAGAGTTTGTCCGCGATTATTGTTTTCCGATGTTCCGGGCTAACGCCCTATACGAAGGTGTGTATCTGCTTGGCACATCGATCGCACGCCCACTGATCGGCAAGCGGTTGGTCGAAATCGCCCGCGACACGGGCGCCGTGGCGATTTCTCATGGCGCTACTGGCAAGGGGAACGATCAGGTTCGGTTTGAACTCACAGCTTATGCGTTAGAGCCGGGCATTAAAGTCATCTCACCTTGGCGTGAGTGGGATTTGAACTCCCGCGCCAAGCTGATCGAGTACGCCGAGAAACATCAGATTCCCATTCCGACGGACAAGCGGGGCGAAGCGCCTTACTCCATGGACGCCAACCTGCTTCACATTTCATACGAAGGTAAGGCGCTAGAAGACCCGTGGACAGAGCCGGACGAAGATATGTTCCGGCTGAGTGTTTCTCCGGAAGCTGCGCCAGACACACCTGAGTATGTCGAGATCGAGTTCGAAGGCGGCGACCCGGTGGCCATCAACGGGGAACGGCTATCGCCTGCGGCCTTCCTAACCAAGCTCAACGAGCTCGGCGGCAAACGCGGCATCGGTCGGATCGATATGGTGGAAAACCGGTATGTGGGGATGAAGGCGCGCGGCGTTTATGAAACACCGGGCGGCACCATCTGGCTCACAGCGCGGCGGGCGGTGGAAAGTATCACCCTCGACCGGGAGGCGGCGCATCTCAAAGATGAGCTGATGCCGCGTTACGCCAAGCTGATCTACACCGGCTATTGGTTTGCCCCAGAAAGGGAAGCGTTGCAGGCGGCCATCGACGCCACCCAGACATACGTCAATGGCACGGCCAGACTCAAGCTCTATAAAGGCAATGCCATCGTCGTTGGACGCAAGTCGCCAACCGGTCTTTACAGCACAGAGCATGTGACGTTCGAAGAAGATGACGTGTTCGATCAACACGACGCCGAAGGCTTCATTAAACTGAACGCCTTGCGGCTCCGCCTGGGAACCCTGGGCCGCCGCAAGTAGAATAACGAGGGTTAGAGATGAGTGAGCATATTAAAAGCAGCCACGCCGGCGGTATCTTGACACTCACTATTTCTCGACCGGAGAAAAAGAACGCCTTAACCGTCGCCATGTATGCGGCGCTGGCCGATGCCATTTCTGACGCGGACAACAACAAAGACGTGCGAGTGGTTTTGATCACCGGTAGTGAAGACAGCTTCACAGCCGGCAACGACCTAAAAGACTTTCTCGATAATCCGCCGGTTGACCCCTCGAGCCCCGTGTTCCGTTTTATGCATGCCATCGCTGGCGCAAAAAAGCCGGTCGTCGCGGCGGTGAATGGTCTCGCCATTGGTATCGGCACAACGATGCTGCTGCATTGTGATTTGGTCTATGCCGTCGATACGGCACGGTTCCAGCTGCCCTTCGTGAATCTTGGGTTGGTGCCCGAACTTGGGTCGAGTCTCGTTTTGCCGGCGATCGCTGGACGCGCTCAAGCCGCCGAGCTGCTTATGTTCGGTGATCCGTTCAATGCGGCCAAAGCAAAAGAAATCGGCCTGATCAATACGGTTTGTTCTGCCGAAGATTTAATAAGCACCGCGCAGAGTGCGGCTGAAAAGCTGGCGGCCAAACCTCCCGTTGCCCTTCGGAAAACCAAAGCACTGCTTAATATGAATGTCGACGACATTCGCGCCCGCATCGACCAGGAAGCTAAAGTGTTTGGCGAGCAATTGAACAGCGCCGAAGTCAAAGAAGCGATTGCTGCATTCTTTGAAAAGCGGGTCCCTGACTTTTCGAAGTTTGAGTAGTTGAGTCGTGGCTGGCGAAATTAACACCAACTTCAGTTTCTACGACATTGTTCCTGATTTAGCGCCTCTGACGGTCGTCGATGTTGGCGCCTTACCGCTCGACGGCGTGCCAGAAATATATGCCCCACTTTTGGAACGTGGCAAAATCAGATTGATTGCCTTCGAAGCCAACGAAGCCGGCTGTGAAAAATTGGCCGCTATTCTGGGACCAGACCATACTGTTTTGCCGTTTATTATCGGCGACGGCACGGAGCGGGACTTTCATCAGAACACCAACGTGATGACAAGCTCCCTGTACCCGACAAATTTGGATTTTGTTTCTCGCTTTATCGGTCTACCCGAGTTCATGCAGCCTGACGAATCATACCGGGTCAAAACCCATAAGCTTGACGACGCGGTCAATCTAGACTCAATCGACTTGTTAAAAATGGATGTCCAAGGCGGTGAACTTCTCGTGCTCGATGGTGCGCCCCGACTTACCGCTTCCGCCCTTACCGTGCACACGGAAGTCGAGTTCGTGCCGCTTTATTCTGGGCAACCTCTATTTGCAGATATAGATACCAGATTGCGGTCGCTGGATTTTCAGTTCCACACCTTCAATGGAATTGCCAGCCGCGCATACCGGCCCCTCAAACGAGCGGGAAGTGAGTACGACGGCATCAATCAACTCCTATGGTCAGATGCCGTATACGTCCCAGATTTGTCGACCTTAGAAAGTCACTCAAACGAACGATTGCTAAAGCTGGTCGCAATATTACACGATCTCTACGTCTCTATTGATTTAGCGCTTCACATTCTGACCTTCGTAAGCGAGAGAAGTGACAAATCGATATTTAACGCGTATTGCAAAAAACTCGGCCTGGCGTGAGAAAAGCAGTGGCAGCTCTCGATCAATGATTCGACCAAAAGAAGGCATCTGGCTTTTCGAAATTCGATTGAGCGAGTTAGTCGACGCCCAGGCCGCAGAGCTAGAAGCTGGTTGGCAACTCCACGTCATCTAACCCATTCTGCAGACGAACCGCACGCAACGCGTTGAACATAAGACAGGCAATCGTCATAGGGCCGACGCCGCCGGGCACCGGCGTGATTGCCGAGGCGACCGACGAGACCGCGTCAAAATCAACATCCCCGACCAGACGATCTTTATCTCCCTCGCCAGGCAAACGATTAATGCCAACGTCGATAACGACTGCACCGGGCTTCACCCAATCTGCCTTGACCATTTCTGGCCGTCCGACGGCAGCCACCAGAATGTCAGCGCGACGACAGTGACCAGCAAGGTCAGCGGTTCTGGAATGGGCCATCGTCACAGTGCAGTTTTCGGACAACAGCAACTGCGCCATTGGCTTGCCAAACAGCAATGAACGGCCGATCACAACCGCGTCTTTGCCCGTCATGTCACCGATTTGGCGGCGAAGAAGAAGCTGACAGCCAAGCGGTGTGCACGACACCATACCCGTTTCGCCCGCCATTAAGCGGCCAACATTCTCGGGGTGCAGACCGTCGACGTCTTTCAACGGATCGATTGCCAAAATCACCGGCTTATCATCGAGATGGGCGGGCAACGGCAATTGCACCAGGATGCCGTGAACCTTCGGGTCATCATTGAGCTGTTGGACGAGTGCTAAGACGGTTTGCTGATCGACGTCTGCGGGCAAAGTGTGTTCAAAGGACTCCATGCCAAGTTTGACCGCCGTCTTGCGCTTACTGCGAACATAGACCTGACTGGCTGGGTCTTCGCCGACCAAAACAACCGCAAGACCGGGCTTAATGCCGTGATCGGATGTTAACTGTGCGATCTGTTCACCGATCCACACTCTTAACCCAGCCGCCGTGGCTTTACCGTCGATGAGGGTCGCGTCACTCATATAACACTCCATTGGCCTGCGATCGCCGCGCACATATCGCGATCACAGCCGACATATATCACTGAGGTATCCCTATTGGGTGACCATCCACACGATCAAAATGCTGACATAGCTTTGCGCCAACCAAAGACCGAGCAGCAGAACGATCGGTGAAAGATCGAGACCACCCATAATCGGAATATAGCGGCGGATTTTTCTGAAAGCCGGCTCAGTCAGCTGATTGAGCGCTGACCCAATCATATAGACGATCCGGTTTTGGGTATTGATTACGCCAAAGTTTGTGAGCCAACTCATGATCACAGCGGCGATGACCACGTACCAATACATACCGAGAATAATTTGAAAGAGCTGAACGATAGGAACGAGAAGAGCCACCCATGTACCTCCGGGTTGCCGTGTTGGGAGACGATGTGAAACGCTAACGTACTGAGCACAGACCAACCAGACAAGGGCTGCGCAAGCAGGCTGAACCGCTTATGCCATCAAACCAACGACTCTCACTCATCTTCGCGCTCATGAGCCTTGGATTGTTTGGCTGCGATGACAGCCCGGAATTCTGGCACCCGGAAACAGTTGTATCCGGTCTTCCCGTTCACGGCGTTCACGGCCTGTCCTTTGGGCCGGACGGTGGGCTCTATATCGGCAGTGTGATGGGGCAATCCATCGTGCGACTTGATCTCGAAACCGGCGCACTCGAGGAAATCATTACCGCACCCTTGGGTGAAGCCGATGACATCGCCTTCGGCCCGGATGGGTCCATGGCCTGGACGGCTCTAAACCAAGGTGAGCTTCGGATACGCAACGCCGCCGGTGAAATCAGCACGGTGGCGAACAACTTGCCCTTCGTGAACCCCGTGACCTTCGGGCCAGATGGAACGCTCTATGGAGCAACCTTGTTCGGGCCAGACCGCTTATGGGCCTACGATCTGAAGGCGAATACATCGCGCGTTGTTGTCGAAAATATTGGCGGCCTCAACGCCTTTGAGTTTGGCAACGACGGCGCGCTGTACACACCCCTGCCGCAACGCCAAGCCGTTGGTAAAATAGACGTTGAGACGGGTGCTTTGACAATCATTGCCGAGGGTGTCGGCAATGTGGTCGCCGTGAAGTTTCATCCGGACGGGTTTTTGTACGGCGTGAGCTGGGACGATGGCCGCATTATTCGGGTTGATCCCAATTCGGGAGAGAGCAGCCAGGTGGCCGAGATTGAGCCACCCTTAGACAACTTGGCCATCGCACCAAACGGAATGATCTACGTCACCCGGTCGGCGGACAACGGCATTGTTGCCATCGACCCACAAGATGGGACAAGCCGAACGGTGGTGCGCAGCGATCTTGCGGCACCAGGCGGGATGACGTGGGTCAACCGAAATGGAACGCAGCAACTTTTGATCACCGACATCTTCGGTTATCGCTTTTTTGACCCGGATACGGGCGCAACAGAAATTCTGCCCTTCGACTTGGAAGGGGGCGCATCCGCTGATGTAGACAACCGCGATGGGTTGATCGCGCTGACCTATGTGCGGAGAAACCGGGTTCTCCTCAAAGAGGCATCAAGTAATTCTATACGCACCAAGTGGGCCAATGTCTCTCAACCCTATGGCGTACTCATTGAGCCTACTGGCTCAGTCCTGGTCGCAAGTCACGATGCAGATACGTTGGTGCGATTATTCCCCGACGATCCCGACAAGCGCACGGTCATTGCATCAAGTCTGGCCGGACCAGTCGGCCTGGCATGGGCAACAGAGGGACAGTCGGTTTACGTCGCAGAGGTCGGATCAGGAACCACCGGTGGGCGGATCAGCGAGGTCAATCTGATGACCGGCGGACAAGAAACCGTGGCCGAGGGCCTCGACCAACCAGAGACCATCGCCCTCCTGCCCGATGGCCGGATCGTTGTGACCGAAGTCGGTGCCAATCAAGTCAGCGCCATACACCGCGACACGGGCGTCAAGACTGTTCTGGCTCAGAATCTCGCCATCGGTGGGTTGATCTCTCGGGCGCCGGATCCCATTGGCATGCCAACGGGCCTCGCCGTCGACCAGGACGGGGCCATCTTTGTCGTGACCGATGCCAACAACGGCCTTGTTCGCCTGATCCGTGAGTGAGATTAAACGCGCGGCCAGGCGCTTGACTTAGACCGCCGCTCCGCACAGTATCCGCGCCCTTCCCTGGGGGGCCGTAGCTCAGTTGGGAGAGCGCGACGTTCGCAACGTCGAGGTCAGCGGTTCGATCCCGCTCGGCTCCACCAAATTCTCCAGAAAAAACAACGCGATCAAATTTTGCGGATCGAACACCTTCGCCGCCTACTTGCTCGTCATCTGTAATTTGGCGGCGGGCAAGAGAACCTTATCCCGCCTAAGCTGCCGCACCGTGCGTTGGGCGATGTCGACGGCCAGTGCTGCCCAGCCAGCGTTTTCTTCGCCGCGCACTGTGGTGTTTGCCGTCCATACGGTTGCGGTCCGTCCTTCTAATTCACTAACGTCCAACGTGAAGGCGGCGGTTGCTTCTGGCACTTCGTAGGAATACCCCCCGGTGGTGTATCCGGGGCGTTCCTTTATCTTGGTGACCGTCTTGCCCTTCTTTTCATATGTGATGACCTTTGTTTCACCTGGATGATAGACCAGCGGCACATCTACAATGACGTAGCGTTGTCGCACCAAGCGCATCGTTAGTAATGCCTCTGCCTTGCTTTCGGCTCCGACGGTGTAAACACCTATAGCCGAAAGTTCGTCAGCCAGTTTCCGTTCTGACCAACTACGACCAGGGTCCTGCATATCCTCGACCGCGACGGCAACACGGGACACAGATACGCCCGTGCTGTATCCGGGTGCTACTGCACTCCAAACGGCTGGGTCAGCGCATCCGGTTAACAGCATTAAGGTCCATGCGATCACCGTGCTTTGTAACGTCTGCATTTCCACCTCCCATCCCGTTGAACCTGTGCCTCACCAAGTAATGCCTATGGGATAGGGAAATTGCGGCACCAATAAGACCGGCGTACCTAAGCCGAAACACAAACTTGTGATGGCGCAAACCGTCCGCACCGGAGGCGTACGGTAAACGCTGCGTAGACGCCTTGGTCTTAGGCCTATAGAACCCAGCGGACATGAAGCATTCTCTGTTTGATTTTTCCGGCCTGCGTCAGGCTTTCGCCATCCGCAATTTCGCGCTCTATACCGCCGGCAACACGCTGTCGTTGGTAGGTATGTGGGTGCAGCGACTAGCGGTCGGCTGGTTGATGTGGGTGCTGACCGAGTCTGGAGCCTGGCTTGGTGCCATCGCGATCGCAGAATTTTTGCCGATTATTATTCTTACTCCATTGGGCGGGGTCTTCGCCGACCGCTTTGACCGCCAGCGCATATCTATGATCGCCCAATCGTTTGCTTGTGGCCAAGCGATGGCCCTCTGGCTTTTCACCCTCACCGACACGATGTCGCCCGGACTTTTGGTTTTTCTGATGTTCTTTGGCGGTGTCACCAACGCCATGAACCAAGCAGCCCGCGTGACCTTGGTCGTCAATATGGTCCCCCGTGAGGTGATGGGAACGGCGATCGCGATCAATTCCATTATCTTCAATGTTGCCCGCATCATTGGCCCAGCTATCGCTGGGGTGCTGATTGCAACAACGGATATTGCCTGGGCATTTTTGGTCAACGCCGTATCTTATGCCGCGTTGATTGTGGCACTGGCGATGATTCGCATTCCCAGAGTCAAAGACAGCGTGCCGCCTACTGGTTCCTACTTCCGGGATTTGGTCGAAGGTGGGAAGTTCACGTTCACCCACTCCGGTGTGGCTGCCATTATTGCGCTCACGGCGGTGAACTCCATATTCGCCCGTCCCCTCATTGATCTTCTTCCCGGGTTTGCCGGGGAGGTCTTCAAATCAGGCCCCGAGGGCCTGGCGATCTTGACCTCAGCAATGGGCGTCGGAGCCATATGCGCCTCCATTTGGATCGCCCAGCGTGGTCGGATCATCGGGCTGACCGGCATCGTTTTCTTTGGTGTGCTGATCAACGGCGCGGCAGTGTCTGTATTCGCGATGTCGACAAGTCTGTGGACCGGTGCGCTGCTCCTCGCTGTCTCAGGTTTTACCCAGGCGTGTACTGGAACCGGAACGCAAACGCTGATTCAATCCTCGGTCGCCGATCGATTGCGCGGACGGGTGATGAGTGTGTGGTTGGTCATTGGGCGCGGTGGCCCAGCTCTGGGTGCGATGGTGATGGGGACCATGGCCGAATTAGTTGGCTTCGGCCCACCGCTTCTGACCGGAGCGCTAGTCACATTTTTGGCAGCAGCCATTGTTTTGCCACGGCGGAAAAAGATCGCGGGAATTTTAGAGCGCCCGGTCGTTGATTGACCGCTATACCGGTACTGACCCCGCCACAGTGGTGCGGTGCATGTGGCGAATACTGTCCGCCGGGTAGGGCGTTGCGTGATGCATCAGGCAGCGGTTGTCCCAAAACACCAAATCCCGCACCTGCCATGTATGGCGATAGATCACCGCCGGATCGGTGGCATAGCCGAACAGCGTATCGAGCAACGCCCGGCTTTCGTTCTCGACCACATCAATGAGGGACTCCGTAAACCCCGGATTGACGTAAAGCGCCTTGCGATTGGTTTCCGGATGCGTGCGGACGACGGGGTGTACAGCGCCGACCAGTTGTTTCTTTTGTTCTTCGGTCAGCGGTTTGCGGGTGCTGTCTTCAGAAGCTTGGATCTGAACATAATTAAATCGATGGCGCGCTTTCAATGAAGCAACACGATCTTTGAGGTCTGCCGGTATATTTTCATAAGCGCGGTACTGGCTGGCGAACAACGTGTCACCACCTTCTGCGGGTACCTCCAGACCATAGAGCAAAGACCCCATAGGCGGCACCGCTTCGTAGCTAACATCGGTGTGCCAATATCGCCCGGCGTCTTCAATACCGAGGGGTTGGCCCGCGTCATCCTTCTTGTTGGAGACGGCTAAGAGTTCTGGGTAACCTGCCACTAAATACTGGGTCAGGATATGGCCGTTAATGTTGCCCCATCGCTTTGAGAACGCCACGTGCTGCTCTGGCGTCAAATGCTGATCACGAAACACCAGAACGGAGTGATCAGAAAAAGCCTCACGAATTGCAGCAAAGGTTGCGTCGTCAAAATCACTGCCGCAATCGAAGCCAACGACCTCGGCGCCACAAATATCTGAAAGAGCGTTTATGTGCATGGTCTATCTTAAGCGCGGATTGAGGGCATCGCGCAACCAGTCTCCGAGGAGGTTGACAGACAAAGCAAGTAGTACGAGGGCCAGAGACGGAAACAAGGTGATCCACCACTCACCGGAAAACAGATAATCATTGCCTATACGAATCAAGGTGCCGAGGGACGGTGTGGTTGGTGGCATTCCGACACCAAGAAAGCTCAAAGTAGCTTCAGCAATCACCGCGAGCGCCAGGCCCAACGTTGCCAGAACCAGAACAGACGTCATTACGTTGGGCAGCACATGGCCGAAAACGATAGATGAGTCAGACGCGCCAATCAGCTTCGCCTGAGCGACATAGCCCGACTGCTTTTGTACCAACGTTGCCGATCGCACGACCCGGGCGTACTGGGGCCAATCGGCGATGCCAATGGCAAAGATTAACATGTAGAGGGCAATCTCGTCGTGGATTTCTGGGCGCAACACCGCCCGCGAAAACCCATCAACCATCAAGGCAGTCAGCAACGCCGGAATGGTGAGCTGAACATCAGCCAAGCGCATGAGGACCGTCTCGACCCATCCACCGGCATAGCCCGCGATCAATCCGACAGTGACACCCAGGGTCGCGGCAAAGGCAACAGCAGCGAGACCAACGGTGAGGAATATGCGGCTGCCATAGAGGATAGCGGAAAGCATATCCCGGCCCTGATCATCGGTGCCGAGGAGGAAAGCGGGGTCACCACCCTCTATCCAAACCGGCGGCAAAAAGGAATTAATCAGCTCTAAATTTATCGGGTCAAAAGGGTCTTGCGCGGCAAGCAGCGGCGCAAACAGAGCCCCGAGCAAAAACACCGCCACCACAGTTGCAGCTATCATCGCGATGGGGCTCGAGCGAAAACTTATCCATAAGACGGCGCGGGGCGCGACGGTGATGTCACTCATGCTGGGTCCCCACGGTTAGCGCGCAGGCGTGGATCGACAACGGCGTAAAGAACATCAACAGCCAGATTAATGATGACAAAAACGAGCGCGACCATCACCAGGTAGGCGGCCATGATCGGGATATCAGCGAAGGCGACGGCCTGGATGAACAGCAACCCGAGCCCGGGCCACTGGAATACGGTTTCCGTGACTATGGAAAAGGCGATCAATTCTCCAAGCTTTAAGCCGATGACCGTGATCACCGGCAACAGTGTGTTTTTGAGCGCATAGACATAGTGGATCCGATTGCGCGGCACACCCATGGCCCGAGCTGTGCGGATATAGTCGGTGCCGAGAACTTCGATCATTTCGGCGCGGACAAGACGCTGAACGAAGGTCATCTGGAACAACCCGAGTGTGACGGCCGGAAGAACCAGCGCCTTCAACCCACTGGCGGTCAATAATCCCGTCGTCCAGAAACCGACCGACATGGTGTCGCCGCGACCGAAGGATGGCAACCACCCGAGGGTGACCGAGAACAAATAAATAAGGCCGATACCAATGACAAAGGTTGGTAGCGATACACCAATCAATGACACAGACAACACCATACGACTGAGCACACCGTCACGATGAATCGCCGTATACACACCCATAGGAATTCCGAGCAGAAGCGAGAACAGTGCGGACGCGAGAACCAGCTCGACGGTCGCAGGCAGGCGTTCAGCAACAAGATCCGAAACTGGGCGCTGCATGCGATAGGAAATGCCGAAATCCCCGGTTAAAGCATTGCCAACAAACCGGACGAATTGCACAGGCGCGGAATCGTTCAGCCCGAGCCGATCACGGAGCGCTTGGCGGTCTTCAAACGAGGCCTCTTGCCCGACCAAATTGTTGACCGGGTCGCCAACGTAATTGAACAGCAGGAATGCGGCAGCACTGACCAAAACCATGACCAGAGCAGCTTGACCAACGCGGCGAATAAGAAAGGATGTCATAGAGCGTTTGTGGCATGCCCGGATTTCAAGTCAAGCGGCAGGGCGTCACGCCACAGGAAGGGGTGCGCCAACAATCAAAACCCGTTCGGGCTGTTCAGGGATGATGGGCTGCGCCACCACAACATTGAAATAACCGCCTATTTTCTCGTGCCACCAAGGCAGGTCTTCAACAATGAGATGAGCGTTGCGCCCGTCGGCCAGCGTCTTTTGGGCCAGCACGGTATCGACAATAAAGAACGCGCCGCCGAGGCACAGGGTTTGAATATGGGTCAACACATCGTGCAAACAATCCGGCTCGATATGCTCCATTACATCAATACAAACGACGAGATGGACAGGGGATGGATCGCCATCTTTGCCAGGCATGGCAGGGTCATACTCAAAGACCTCTAGATCAGGCGCAAGCGCCAGTACTGCCGGACGTAATGTTCCTTTGCCACAGCCATAGTCAAGCACGGACTGCGCCTCGGTCTGCTGAGCAAGCTCAACAACCATCGGTGCGATCGCATGGGCTGCCTTGCCGTAATCAGGATTGCTGCGGTGGAGTTGGAGATTAAGCTCACGGTATTCCGGGGAAATGCGCACAGTGTGTCCTTGCTACTCAGCGACCCGCGCCAAACGGAATTGAGGTTGGTTGTCAGGCTGGATGGGAAGACTAAGACGCTCCTTCATGGCCCACGCCAAGCCCTGATGATGCAATGGAACATAAACCTGCGCCCCTTTGATCCGCAACCAAGCGTCATTAATCATGGCGTCGCGTTTGGCAAAATCGGTCTCTGTCGCAATACCGTCGATCATGGCGAAGAGATCAGGGTCATCAAGACCGGTGCGGTTCCAAACTCTGTCCGGCATCGCCAGGAAGTCGAGATGGTAATGACTGTCCATGGTACCTGAGCCCCAGCCGAGCAAATAGAAGTCAGTTTCGTTGTTCTGAATCTTGGGGAAGTGCAGCGTTTTTGACTTGGCATCCAGGCGAACTGTAATGCCGATGCGGGCAAGCATGCCGACCACGGCCTGGCAAATGGCCTCGTCATTCATATACCGGTCGTTGGTGCAGTCCAGAGTGACCGAAAACCCATCAGCATACCCAGCCTCGGCGAGTAGAGCGCGGGCCGCTTCGGGATCGAGCGTTGGCAGCGCATCGATTTCGGAAGTGTATCCACCAATCCCCGGCGACAACAACATTCCGGCTGGCTCTGCCATGCCACGCATGATGCGTTTAACGATGGCCTCGCGATCAACTGCCATATTGATGGCGTGGCGGACACGAATATCAGCGAACGGGTTTGTACCCTTGGCGTTGGATGAGCGCAGTTCTGCCCGGCCGGTATCCATGCCGATGAAGATGGCGCGCACTTCCGCCGTAGACTGCACAGTGAGGCCGGGCGTACGACGCACGCGGGCGAGGTCCTGCACCGGGGTATCCAGAACAAAATCTAGTTCGCCGGATAAAAGCGCTGCGACCCGCGTCGCGGCATTAGACACCGGTGTAAAAATAATCCGATCAACGTTGTGTGGGTTTTCTTCTTCAAGGCCCCACCACGTTTCGTTCTTAACCAAGACCGTGCGGACGTCGGGCTCCCGTAATTCTAGAATGAAGGGGCCCGTTCCATTGGTATGACGCACGGCGTAGGTCTCTTGGCCCGCAGCAACGTCCTGTGGCTCCGTGACGGCATTCTCCTCAGCCCACCCGCGGGACATAATAAAAATGTCATTGATCTGTTGGGGCAAGATTGGATTGGGACCGTCGGTGACAACGCGCACTGTAAAATCATCGACAGCGATGACGTCAAGAACTGTGCCAATGATGTCTTTCATGTCTGAGGTAGGTTTGAGCGCTCGCGTAAAGGAGAACACCACATCGTCAGCGGTGAAGGACTGGCCACCGTGAAAGGTCACGCCCTGGCGCAGTTTGAATTCCCACATCGTCGGGTCTTCGCTCAGGCCCCATGACAACGCAAGACCCGGCGTCAGCGCCATGGTTTTGTCACGGTTAACCAGCGGCTCATAAATTTGCTGTGCTGTGGCCAGGGTCATGCCTTCGTTCTGGGCATGAGGGTCGAGGGTTATGGCATCCCCTGTTGCCGACCAACGTATGGTGTTCTCGGCATACGCAGGCAGGGCAGTGAACAAGAAACCTGCGAGGGCGAAAGTAAGAGAACGCATAAATAGGTCCGGTTTTAATTTGAAGTTTGAGTAATTGGTGTCGGCCAGGACGGCGTGACCTGTCAAGAGAGGCTCCATCAACCGCCCGATAAGCCGCCTTGTTTGTTCAATTGCTCTTCGGCGAAAACCTCTTTGCCCTCTTGGACCAACT
The DNA here is from genome assembly GCA_012103295.1 of Alphaproteobacteria bacterium. Classification (GTDB taxonomy): domain Bacteria; phylum Pseudomonadota; class Alphaproteobacteria; order Rhodospirillales; family Rhodospirillaceae; genus WLXB01. The sequence continues at coordinate 71,485 of WLXB01000002.1, forward strand.
CGTAAACCCGGCGAGCCTCACCACCGAGCTGATCCAGTAAGTCATCGTGGGTTTCACGGGCCAAAGCTGCCCAGGGCTCCACAGCCATAGAGTCGAGGCGATGCACGATCACACCTTCTTGTTCGGCATTGGCCAACTCAACAATCAATGAGTCGCGCGTGTCTTTGCGGACAAACGCTTGATCCGGAAAGCTGGACACCATAATGGCGCGATCAGCAGGCGTGAGACTATCGAGCCATTCCTTATTCATAAGTAACGCAGCAAAGGAATAGGCGTGGCGGGTCAGGCTGAAGTGCGGCGCTTCCTGATACAATCCGGCGCGGGCGTACATCAGTGTCGAAGACTCGCCGCCGTCGATCAGGCCAGTCTGCAAGCCAGGAATGACGTCGGGAAAAGACAGATTGATTACGTCAGCATCGATGGCCTTCAGAAATACCTGAGACGTTTCATACGGGAGAGACCTTAAGCGATAGCCCTTCGTATCATCGGGAGTTTTTGGCGCCTGCTTGGCGTAGATATTCATCCAGCCAATTTCGACCCATTGAAGAAACTCCAGATTCTTTTGCACTGCCAGTTCTTTGATGGCCGGTGTGACATAGCCATCAACAACAAAATCCAACTCCTCGGGGCCTGAAAACAGGTAAGGCATATTGAGAACGGCAACTTCGGGCACGACCTGGGCGAAGCCGCTTTCGCCGACAATGCCAACGTTGCCTCTGCCGCGGCGCAAGGCCTGCATCACCAGTTCATCGCCACCGATTTGGCCATGAACCAAAAGGCTGAGGGATAAGCGGCCGGCAGACTTCTCCGTCACCGTATCGTCGAACATTTTCCACAGTTTGTCGCCAGGCCCGCCGGGTGGGGCATTGGCAACAACGGTGATGTCGATGTTTGAGCTGGGCCGCGCTTCGCCGATCTGTGCCGACGCCTGCGACACAAAAGCCGCGAACAAACTCAGCACCAAACTAAACACGCGAATCATGACTAAATTAACCGGTTACTGTTGTTCAAAGAACTCGATGCGCGCGCCATTCGGTGCTTTCAAAGCCATGATTTTAACAGGACCGTAGGGTGGAAGAGTTAGCGACGTCACTGGAACATGGATGGGGTACCCTTTGGCCTCGACTTGCTTGGCCAATGCATCAACATCATCGACCGGAACGCGCATGGTCAAAACACCAAGGTTTGGCGGCTCGGTGCGGTCGCTAAAATCAACACCGGTCATACCTTCTGTCTTTAAAATCTGCAGCGAGCCATTGCGATCATCCTCACTGTTGGCATAGGCCGCAAACCGCCGGGGCAACGTGCTGGCCAGATTAAGCGGGATCGCCGTGGGGTTGAGGCCCGGCGGTGGCGTGAGAGACTCACCATTGAGATGAACGGTCCAGCCCAAAACGTTGGCGAAGAAGTTTTCGTTGGCATCGTAATCAGAGACCAGCAGCGCGGTATTGAACGGCCAGCTCATGCCGCTTTCTGATGCCGCAGCCACTTTGTCATAGGGCGGCGCGTTGCGCTGCATCAGCACCAGGGCTTCGCCGTTGGGGCCGCGGGCGATGGCTTCCGTGATATCAAAAACCTGAAGAGTGTAGTTCACCGGATCCGTATAGCCCTGCCACCCCCGCGCGCGCAGTTGCTCGAACACCGTGTCGACATCACTGACATAGACATAGAGATCAAAAAAACCGCCGGTATCCCAGGGCATGCCCGAGGATCGAATCTGCACCTGGGGCAAACCGTAGATTTTCACCAGGCGCACGAAGCCACGGCTGCCGCTTCCTTTGCGCAGCACAACATTGTGCATGGGTGTATCAGCAGGCAGACCCCAAAAGGCGGCCAGGCCGGGCTCGACCGGACCATCGCAGATCACTTCGTACCCGCCGACGGTCTGCCAGGTTTCATTGGCCGCATCGAGATCACCAACACTGATCACCGCCTCTTGAAAGCCGGTGATGCCAGCTGACGACACATCGTCGACTGTGCAGGTGGCTTGTGCGGCGGAAGCGGAAAACAGAATCGCGACAACGAATGACAGACGCATGGAGACTCCTTTGCGGCGATTAAACCGCCGGCTCAAAAATATCTTTGATTACGTTGTGGCGCGTCGGTTTTGTACCAATGCTTGGGTGCTGACCAAAAGCGACATGATTGGACGCAACGGCGCCGCCGAGAATAGTAGTGCCCGCAGAGATCAGACAGTTGTCGCCAATTTTTGTTTTTCCGATGACGCGACTGCCGCCGTATAGGACCACGCCTTCGCCGAAGGTTGGATGGTTATCATCCAAATCCGCGCCAACAGACACATTTTGATAGGCACAAAAGTAATCGCCATAGGTTGCCCGGCCGAGCACCGTGCCGACGGGATGAACCAAGGCAAACACTGCGGGTAACTCAACTTCATAAAAAACATCCACCCCATGAAGCGCCTTGTTTAACGCGTAGGTCTTCTCGGCCAGCGGCACCGGACCACCCAGTTTGAAAACCGAGTTCGACAGATAGTAGAGAAACATAGCGTGCTGATCGGTGTGGAGGTGGTGGTAACGCGGCCCATCTTTAGTGTGAAACCCCTTGAGACCAGCCCGCAGAACACAATGCTCCATACGTTCTAAAGCGGCGGTGACATAGCGCTTCAACTGCGGTCTGACCGGGAAGCCATCAGGGAACAAAGCATCCATTTGCTTGGCGATGTATTCCGTGAGGTCATCGCGGGACAACGAGGCTTGAAACACGGTTGGTTTATCTGAGGCGGGGGATCGACCCATGGGCAAAGAGGTTCCTAGTTGCGGCTGGTCTTGCTGGCCCTCACGTTAATGCCGTTGGAGACAAGATGCGAGCGCAGCTTGATAGGGCTGTGATCCGTAAACAGAAACAGAGACGAAATTGCCACAGCAGAGGCACCGGCGGCAAAGGCCTCCATACAATGCTCCAAACCACCGCAGCCGCCCGAGACGACCAACGGCACCTCGAGCTGTTCATTGAGCCGCGCGATCATATCCGCGTCATAGCCGGACATCATGCCGTCCCGATCAATTGAGGTGAGAAGAATTTCTCCACAATTGGAATCCTGCATCCGCAGCGCCCAGTCGACCGGGTTGTGATTGGTTTTCTCCCGCCCGCCGGTGATGAACACCCGCGGCACACCCGGCGAGACATCCTTGTAATCAATGGACACGGCTATGCACTGATCCCCAAACCGCCTAGCGGCGGCGCTGACGAAATTGGGATCACGAACGGCGTGAGAATTGACCGAGACCTTGTCAGCACCTGCCCGAAGCAGGGCGTTGACGTCGTCCAAAGATGTCACCCCACCACCGACCGTGAAGGGCATAAAAATTTCTTCACTCATCGTTCTGACGATATCGAGGACTTTGGCTTTTGACCCTTCACTGGGGACGATATCGAGAACAATGAATTCGTCGGCGCCGTAGTCGTTGTACACCTTGGCGGTGGACACGGGGTTACCCGCTTGACGTTCGTCGTCAAAAAACTGGCGATATTTGACCAAGCGACCGTCGCGCAACAGAAATTTCGGGATAATACGTTTTTTCAGCATACCGTTACGGAGTCCACCGCGTGAAATTCGTCAGCACTTCAAGGCCGGAATCCTGACTCTTCTCTGGATGAAATTGCAGGGTCACAATGTTGTCCCACGCCAGGGCCGCAACAAACGGCTCGCCGTAATCGCCGGTCGCCAATACCTTACTCGTATCTGCCGTGGTGACCGCAAAACTGTGAACGAAATAGAACTCGAGATTGTCGGCCTTGATGCCATCGAACACTGGGTGCGCCCGCGAGAGTGTCACGCTGTTCCATCCCATGTGAGGGATCTTCAAACAGTCGGGACCAGGGTCGAGGCGCTGCACCTCTGCGTCGAGCCAATTTAGGCCATCATGTTCACCATGTTCGAAGCTTTTGCGCGCCAACACTTGCATGCCGACGCAGACCCCGAGGAAGGGTTTGCCTTTGTCGAACGCTTGGCGATGGAGCACCTCAGGTAAATCGCGCGCGTTGAGAGCGCCGACCGCATCGCCAAAGGCACCGACGCCCGGCAACAATATATGAGAGGCGTCATCAATCACCGCCGGATCATCGGTAATGGTTGCGGTGACGCCTATGTAGTCCAGCGCATTGAACACCGAACGAACGTTACCACGCCCATAATCAATGATAGCGACGGAAGTCATCCAGCGGTTTTCAGCGGGAGACCCAATTTTGTCAAGGCATGGGTAAAAGGCGTCACAAGAAATGCCTCAATCACGCCACATATGACGGCGACTATTTGGCATCTGTTAGGGACTCATAAACGTTGGATAGGGTATAAACTTGCCCAGGGTAGGATGGCGTAACGATCATCCGAAAAGGACGTGACATGATAGGACGACCCGCGGCGGCCGCAATTGGGCTTTTTTTGCTCAGTTTTGTAGCGCCAGCCCTCGCTCAAGACCCCATCTCAGACATCCGAACCCGCATCGCCGAAAAAGGCCGGGCCACAGTTCTGGTCAGAATGGATGTTGCCGAACCTACCGCCGAACCCGGGCTCAACCGGGAAGGCGCCGCAGTTCAATCCACCAATACCATGACCCCCCGAGACCGTTTGGAGCGGGTCCGAGAAGGCATCGCGTCCCAACGCGCCGGCCTTGAAAGCTCCATGGCTGCCCACGGCATCACGATGCAGCGCACCTATGAGAACTTGCCGTTCTTTGTCACCACCGTCGACGAAGCGGGGCTAGAAGTCTTGCTACGTGACCCCAGCGTCACCGCGGTTACACTCAACCGAGCACGCAGGCCAAACCGAGATATAGTGCGCAAAGTTATTGTGTCCGATCAGGAGCTCACAGCCCTACAAGCGGCGACCATTGGTGCAACAGCGGAACAGGTCGCCGCTGAACGAGCAATACGAAACCAGGCATCTTTTGCAAGTTCTCCAAGCGGTGCGGCTACGCCATCCCTAGACACCTCCGTGGGGTACATCAATGCCGAGCAAGTTTGGGCTCAGGGAGTTATCGGAACCGGCCAAGCCATCGCCATTCTTGATGATGGCATCGACGCGAACCACGATATGTTCGCAGGTAAAATCGTCGCCGAGGCTTGTTTTTCCGACACCTTTGACGCGGTGGACGAGTCCCTTTGCGCCAACGGCAACGACAGTCAGATTGGCATTGGCTCAGCCAGTCTTTGTCCCGCAGGCACGACTGTCTGCGAACACGGGTCACATGTTGCAGGTATTGCAGCTGGCAATGATCAAACGGGGTCAACCACACGGCGCGGTGTCGCCTATGGCGCAACCCTGATTCCCATCCAGGTCTTTACTCGGGTGAACGATCCGGATGCCTGCGATGGGGAAGACTCCTGTGAGCTGTCCTATGACTCAGCAACCGTGGCCGCCCTCAACCACGTCATCACCTTGACCGATACGATTTCTATAGCAGCGGCCAATATGAGTCTCGGCTCAGAACTGACGGACTCGGCCTGCGACAACAATGTCCACAAGACAGCCATCGACACACTGCGCGGCTTGGGTGTTTTGACTGCTATCGCTTCAGGCAATGCTGAAGCTGTCGGCTCCGTTGAGAATCCGGGCTGTATCTCAACAGCCCTGACGGTGAGCTCGTCAATCATCACCGTTCCCGACAGTACCGTGAACCATGCCCCAATGGTCGATGTACTGGCACCGGGCGTCTTTATTGTCTCCGCTGTTCCGAACAACAGCTACGCATCGTTCTCGGGCACCTCCATGGCAACACCCCATGCGGCCGGTGCGATTGCCCTGCTCAAGTCCGCTAACCCGACCGCGACCGCCGACGAAATAGAGACTGCGCTGGAAAGCACTGGTGTTCCCACCACATTGGCGGCGTGGACTTGGAGCACGCCACTGATCGATGTCGAAGCTGCGCTTGCGTCCATGGGCGGAAGTGGCGCCCTCTCTGGTCGAGTCATCGCCGGCGCCTTTGCCTCTAACCGAACCAAGGCTCAAAGCAACATCCGGTTTTATAATCCGAATGCTAGCGCAGGAACCGCAACCGTTGACGTAGTCGACGACCTCACTGGCGAGACCGCTGGCACCTATAGCCGTAGCATTCCGGCCGGCGCGTCTATTCAAGTAAGCATGGAAAACATCGAAGACGGGGCATCACCCCAGATTGTGCCCGCAGGCGGCGACACCCAAAGTTACACCCTACACGTAAACGCCACCTTCAGCGGCTACATCCAGCACATTCTGTGGAACCCAGCTGGCGGCTCGCTGACCAATCTCTCGGGTTGTGGTAACGGTCTCGCGAACACGGTGCGCGATATTGGGAATGTGCACACCTCAATCATCACCGGGTATCCGAGTTACGTGATGGTTTATAATTCGGGCGCGACGGAAGCGATGCCAACATTCGTGGTCACCGACGCGCGGGACGGATCTTCTCTTGGCAACTTCACTTTCAACAGCGCGGTTGCACCCAACACCTCGTCGACAGTGCTCGTTAGTGACCTTGTTGAATTTTTCGGTGGGACGCCTGAGAGCGATCAATTCCACCTCAACTTGGAATTACAAAGCGGCTTCACCGGTTTCGCGCAGCATATCGTCGACAACGAGATCGGCGGCGTGCTGACCAACATGACCGCGAAGTGCGATTTGTAGGGCGGGCCTTACCCACCAATCTTCATACTTGGGCGATCCGGCCATGGAACGGTGGTGCGATCCCAGGAGTCCATGTCCGGCATACGCTCGCCGTCTTCAACCTGATTAGGTTGAAAGCGGTGGGGGTCGACCTGATGAGATGTGGCGGCCTCTAGGAATTCCTCTTCTGTCATATGAAGATACTCCAAGAAAATGTCGAGCGACGGTGGACGCTTGCCATCGTATTCCCGCTCCAACTTCTCACCCTCTTCACGGGTCATACGGCCATTGCGAATTTCGATATTGGCGAGGTGGTTGGTCCGCCCCATACCGCGCTTGATATACTTTAGGTAATCGCGAATGCCTTGCATGTGGCATTCGATCTTCTCGTAATCGAACTGCGGCGGGATTCCTTCGACGCGGTCCCCTTGCCAATCAAGTTCTTTCTTGATGATCTCGACCTGCTTTTTGGTGTCCCATTTAATATAACTGCCGAGACACACAGAACGGCAGCCGAGTTTTTGCAACGCTTTGCGTGGAGGGTAGGAAAATGGATAGAGATCGCGTTTGGTCACACGGCCACCGAGAAACTCGAACATGTCGTCCGCAGTCATGCCGAGATTCATCGCCCGGTTGAAGCGCTTCTCGTCGACTTCTTCCATTTCTTCGTAGCTGTAAAAGCTTTGGTACTCGGCCAAACTTTCACCCCCGAACAACAAGGGTATTTCATAACGAATCGCCATTTGCATGGTGTGAGCATAAATGCCCGTATGGCAGTGCCAGCAGAAATCGCCGCGCCGCTTCAGGCTTTCCAACATCAACTCGCGTACCACATGCCAACTGGGTGTGAACTGCACCACGTCGACACCGAGCATCTTGAAGGTGCGTTTGTTGTTCTCTTCCAGGGTGGGGCGATAGAAGCCGTGATCAAACCGGACCACCAGAGGCTTCATTTTCAACTGGGTGACGATGTACCAGAGCTGATAGGTAGAATCCTTACCGCCGGAAAACGGAACAATGCAGTCGTATAGGCCTTTGTCTTTGTACTGGACGACAAGATCATCCAGCTGACTGGCGCGATCAGCCCAATCAATCTTTTCTTCCTTGAACTCAATCTGCCGGCAAACCGAACAGGTACCCGTATCGTCGAAGGTCGTGGCTTCAGCAGTTTCAGGAAGCAAACACTGGGCGCAAGATTTCATGGACGGACCTTAGGCAGACGCAAAGCTGAGTGATTGGCCAATTTGTAACACGGCCCTTGGACAAGGGGTACAGAACCTTCCATACTTGCCGGCACAGTATTTAAGCAACAAGGCGGCCGCTTCCGTGGTGCAGACTCACAATCCCGACGACAGAGATTTAGTGTCCGTCATCATTCCCCTGTTCAACGAAGGTGAAAATGTAGCACCCTTGTGTGCCGCGCTCACGCCCGCGTTGGACGGCCTGAGCCGTTCCTATGAAGTGATCTTCGTTGATGACGGGTCGACGGATGACACGTTGAGCCAGCTTACAACCGCGGCGAAAGAGAATGCCAACTTCAAAGTGCTGAGCTTTAAACGCAATGTCGGCCAAACCCCGGCAATGATGGCCGGCATCGACCATGCCAAAGGCGCAGTCATCGTACCCATGGACGGTGATCTACAGAACGACCCAGCTGATATCGGTACGTTGCTTTCCAAACTCGGTGAGGGATTTGGTGTTGTCTCAGGCTGGCGCAAAAATCGCAAAGACGCATTTTGGTCGCGAATTTTCCCCTCGCGAATCGCCAATGCGGTTATTTCCTGGGTCTCGGGAGTGCGACTCAAGGATTACGGCTGCACCCTTAAGGCCTACCGTCGCGACGTGCTGGAAGATTTCCGGCTCTACGGTGAGATGCACCGCTTCGTGCCCATCTACGCCCATTGGCAAGGCGCGAAAGTGGCAGAGGTCGCCGTAAGCCACCGTGCCCGTGAGCGGGGTGAATCCAAATACGGTATAAGCCGCGTCTTCAAAGTACTGCTCGATTTATTGGTGGTGAAGTTTCTCACCCAATACGAAGCCAAACCCATCTACATATTCGGTACCGTCGGCTTCGGGTTCTTCGGCATTTCATTCATCGCCGGCATCTGGGCTTTGTATTTGAAATATTTTGAAAACACGTCATTTGTCGAAACGCCATTGCCGCTGTTGTTCACATTGGGTTTCATTACAGGCGTGATGTGCATCCTTATGGGCCTGTTGGCCGAGGTGCTGGTTCGTGTGTATTACGAATCTCAGGGCAAACGCCAGTACACTGTACGCAGCAGCATCAACATAGACGATCAGCCATGACACCTGCCCGTCACAGTGTCCGTTATCGAATATGTGCGGCCTAACGGGATTCGTCGGCGTCGGCGACGAAGACAGTCTGCGAGCCATGACCGCGGCGCTGACTCATCGTGGTCCCGATGGCGAAGGCTACTATCGTGATCATCATGCGCCTGTCTTTTTGGGCCATCGCCGGCTGATCGTTCTTGACCCAGACGGTGGAACACAACCGATGTGGGATGCCCAGGGCACCGTCGCTGTCGTGTTCAACGGTTTGATTTATAACCACCGGGCACTACGCGCCGAGTTAGAACAACTCGGGCACCACTTCACGTCGGACCATGCGGACACGGAAGTCCTCGTGCATGGCTGGAAAGCCTGGGGACGCGATCTTTTCATGCGGCTCGACGGCATGTTTGCCCTAGCCATATACGACCGCAACAAAAGCACAGTCACGTTGGCGCGAGATCGTTTTGGCGAAAAGCCGCTGTACTATGCGGCTCGTTCCGAGGCCTTTGTCTTCGGCTCTGAGCTGACGGCGCTTCTGCATCATCCGTCCTTAAAAAACGCCACACCGTCAAAGATCGCGCTGCAGAAGTTTTTCGCCCATGGGTTCTTTCCTGCACCGCACACACCCTACGACGGCATCTCGAAACTTCTCCCCGGACAATGCCTAACCATCGACGCTAAAACACTGGCAACGCAGACTAGAACCTACTGGCGTTTCTCCCTTGGCGGTACAGAGCAGCCGGCAGGCTCGGAAGACGATTGGGCGGCGGAGCTGAATGCGTTAGTTGGTGATGCGGTTTCCTCACGCCTGGAGGCAGATGTGCCCCTCGGGCTTTTTTTGTCCGGTGGTGTTGATTCCAGTACCGTGCTGTCCTGCGCAGCTGATGTGCGAACACCCGCTTCTTTAAGTACGTTTTCCATCGGCTTTCGGGAAACCAGCTTCGATGAATCGCCCTGGGCTGAAGAAATGGCGTTGCGGGTGGGCAGCACCCACCACGTTGAAATTTGCGATCTTGATGCCGCTCAAAGTGGGCTTCCTGGATTGCTGTCCCATCTGGACGAGCCGCAAGGTGATCCGTCTATTCTGCCAACCAACCTGTTGTGTCGCTTTGCCCGCAAGCATGTGACGGTCGCTCTGTCCGGGGATGGAGGCGACGAATTGTTTGCCGGTTACGATCCGTTCCGGGTTCTAAAACGGGCCGCGCTCTACAACCAAGTCGTACCGAAACCCATGCACGACGCGATCCGATATATGGCGGGATGGCTGCCAAGATCCGACGCCAACATGAGTTTTGATTTTATTCTGAACCGCGGGCTGCGCGGCCTTAAGCATCCGCCAAGCCAATGGAACCCGCGGTGGCTTGGCGCCCTTGGCCCCGACGACATTAGTGACCTGTTCAACACAACGATCACCGCAGAAGAGCTTTACAGCGAAGCCATCGAGGCCTGGGACGCCTGTGCAAGCCCACATCTCGTCGACAAAACTCTCGACTTCTACACCCGGTTCTATTTACCGGACGGAATCTTAACCAAAACGGATCGCGCGAGCATGGCCGTCGGCCTTGAAGTCCGGAGTCCTTTTCTCGCCAACGGTGTGGCCGAATTTGCCCAACGTCTGCCATGGCACGTGAAACTTAAAGGCCGCACTACGAAGTGGTTGCTCAAACGCGCCCTCAAAGACCGGCTACCCTCGGACATTCTAAACCGTAAAAAGAAAGGCTTCGGCATCCCTCTGTCGCGCTGGCTGCGCAGCATGGACCCACCCAAAAGTAATGTTCCTCATACGGGCTCGGCTTGGCTTAAAGACCGGTGGCTGGATCATCAGTCCGGGCGCCGGGATGACCGGGCGGCCTTGTGGTGCTGGATGGCGCTGTCCCATGGTCTGAAGGCCTCACCATGATATCGGCTGACTCGCTTTCCACACCAGACTGTCGCATTACCGATAACGCCTTCGCCCGCGTCCGAGACAGCCAGGGGGCTTACTTTGAACCGGTGCAGGGTCTCGACCCCAATCAGTTCGCCGCCGACACATTAGACCCGGCACGGGCCATGGAAGCAGCGGCCATCTTACAGCGGGTCACACCACTGAACGGCAAGCGCGTTCTCGAAATCGGCGCCGGGTGCGGCGTCACCCATATTGTATGGACCAAACATTTTGGGATCGATGGAACCGCCGTTGAGCCGGAAGGGGAAGGGTTTGGAGACTCGGCCGCCATCGCGCGGGATCTGATTGCCGCAAACGGTCTAGACCCAGACCGCATTGTCGGCGCCACGGGAGAAGACCTACCGTTTGAAAACAACCAGTTCGATATTGTGTATTCGTCGAATGTGCTGGAACACACCGCTGACCCGGCGCGCGTTCTCCATGAAGCGTTACGCGTGGTCAAACCGGGCGGGGTCGTTCAGATCGTCTGCCCAAATTACCTATCCTACTTTGATGGGCATTACGCCGCGTTTCATCCGCCAATTTTCTCCAACCGTTTTTTTTGCTGGTGGATGAAAACCATCTACGGCAAGGACCCAACCTTCGCGGCGACCATTCGAACTGAGGTCAACCCGGTTTGGGCGCGACGACAATTAGTCGACATTGCCCATTCAACGCCGATTGAAATTGTCGGGCTCGGGCAGGACGTCTTTCGCGAGCGCATGACCGACGGCTCCGTCGGACGATGGATGGCGCTCGGAAAAGTAGGTCGATTGGTAAAGCTCGCCACGACGTTCAGGCTTAATCGCCTCGCTGCCGCCGTCGTGATCGCCCTTCAGGGCTGGACGCCGCTGATTATTACAGTGCGGAAGGGGCCGTCACCCTGACAGCCCGGCCAAAAACAGGTCTATTGGGCGACCAAATCTATTTCAGACTCCGTCACCACCCGGTGCTGGCCAATGGCGCCGCCTCGAATGCGATATTGCAGATCTGAGCCGGCCGGCGGCAAAAGTTGCATGATTTCGTAGTTATCCTTGGGGGCATCAGGGTCAGCCACCCGTGTCGTGAGCCGTAGTGATGGGGCGTCAAATTTAACATGCTGCCCGACTTTGAATTTATGAACGCTCACGAAAATTTCTCCTTGGCGTGTGTAAATGCGCGATGAAGAGGGCTGTGTAAGGCAATTTGGCTCAGAACGCTCGGATTTTATTTTTATTCTTCCACTTAGCGATAACATTGCAGCCAAATTTAGGCCGTCGATATCGGCGGTGATGGTTTGTTAGCCCTTGATCGAACACGAGTCGGAACCGCCACATTGACTCCCTCAGGGCCTGTTCGTACCAGTAGATCTTGGGAAAACACCCTGTCTCGTGCAGGGGTCGGGGAGCAAACTTGATGAAAATCACGCGCCATTTTGTCCGAGTCGGCGAACGAGAGGTGCATTATCGGTGTGCAGGCTCCGGCCCACCTTTCGTGCTGTTTCATGTCAGCCCGCAATCCTCGTCCTTTGTCTTGCCCGAACTGCTGTCTTTGGCGGATCGCTACACATTGGTGGCTCTGGATACGCCGGGCTACGGAGACTCGGACCCTCTCCCGCTACCCGCGCCCAATATGGCTGACTATGCGGATGCAGTGATCGAGACGTTAGAGGCGCTGGGGATCGATCGCGCACCCCTCTACGGATCTCACACCGGCGCCAATATTGCAGTTGAAGTCGCGCGCCGGGCGCCTCAGCGGGTTGCCGCGCTGGTGCTCGACGGCCTCTCCCTCAGCACACCCGAAGTCGCCCACGACCGTATCAATCATTACGCCCCGCGTTTTGAGCCGACAGCAGACGGTGGACACTTAGCCTGGGCGTGGCAACACACTCGGGATCAACTTCTGTTCTGGCCCTGGTACCAGCCCCACAAAGCGAATCGCTTGCACGCCGATGTTAAAAACGCGGGCTACCTTCACGATGTTGTCCTGGGCAAAATGGCAGCGGCGGATTATTGGCTCGGCTACCGCGCGGCCTTTGGTCACGACAGTCGAGATGCTTTGAAACAGGTCACCATAGACACTTTTTTTGTCACCGCTGATGCCGATGCCCATACGGCTATAGAACGTAGTCTGCCCGACCTGCCCGACAACATTCGTTTTGTTGACACGACCGCGGACACGCAGCTCGATGCCATCCGCACGGTTTTGTCATCGGTCGAACACAGTGGCGTTTTTCAACCCCCCGAGGAACCCGAACATCGGCCCGGACTTTACCGCTCGATGATTAAGGTTGGTGACGGACAACGATTGGTCCAGCGAGGCGGGCCGAACCAAGGCCAGCCACTGGTGCTGCTGCATGGTGGCATGGGGACATCCGCCTCAATTGCCGATCGTGCCGCAGCCTTTGCGGCCAGCCGTCCGGTCTTCTCGCTCGACATCGCCGGCACCGGCGATTCCGATCCTTTGTCCCAAGCCAATGCAAGCATCGACGCGTTCGCCGATGATGTCTGTGCAGTACTGGTCGCGTGCGGTGTCGACACCTTCGATCTTTATGGTGAATCCGGCGGCGCCACCCTAGCAGCCGCGGTGGCAGGCAAAACCAGCAACCAAGTCGGCAAATTGATTCTCGACCGGCCGGAATTTCCTGACGACGAACATAAAGATGGCTTGATCTCGAACATCGCACCGGCAATTGAAGCGACCTGGGATGGCACCCACTTTTTAACCGCGTGGCACATGCTGCGTGACGCCGCCCTGTTTTGGCCTTGGTACAACCGAACCCGTGACAATGTTCGGGATATTGAACCAGACATTGAGCCTGCTGCGTTGCAAGCGCGGCTGGTGGCTTGGCTCAAGGGCCGTCTCACCTATGGGGATTACATGCGGTCGACGCTGAGCGCTGATCTGGGGTCACTGCTTCAGTCCGTGTCTCAACCGGTATTGGTTTTCGGCACGGCAGGTGACCAGTTAGAAAGCCACGCCCATAAGACCGCGAACGCCCTGAACACAGCAGAACTTCACATCACCGATCAATTGCGCGCACCGACATCCGCCATGGCTGCTTTTCTATCTGCATAGAAATTGCGACGGGGCGACTGTTACCCGCCTCGGCTTTTTAAGTCTGCGATGGCGCCGACCACGGCTCCAAAAAGGGTGTACCCAAGCAGTGCGAAAGAAAGCGCCACCGCATCGGCCGGTGCAACGCCAACAAACCCTAGCAAAATAACCAGGCCTCCTTCACGCAAGCCAACCCCGGCAATGGTGACGGGAAGCAAGAGAATCAGTGATACCAATCCAACCACCGCCACCCACGCGGGGAAGGACAAGCTGATGCCCATACCAGTGCCGATGTAAGCCACAACAATGACGGCCAAAACCTGAAATGCGATCCCCGTAATCAGAGATGCAACCAGCGGCCCCCAATCTCTGGCCGACGCGTGCCACGCACGAAGGAAGCGCCCGAGCGCGTTGTCGAGAACACTGGGAAACTTCGGCACCACCAGCGGCAACAAGAGAGCGAGGATCAAGCCAGACAACAACGCAAACGACAGGGCCGGAAAAGCATTGGGGAACCCGCGCGGATCGATCAACAGAGCCAAACCGGTGATCAGCACAAGAGCGGCAAGACCGGTAATTTTGTCCACCACCACAGCGGCAACCACGGCCGCGCCGTCATCACCTGGACGAACCAAACGATAGGCTTTCATGGCATCGCCGAGCAGCTGGCCTGGCAGGACGGTGCCGTAATAAAGCGCAACGAAGGTGTAACGCACCAAATCCAGCAAAGGTCGGTCGGACATCAGCACCTGGAGTTTGACGCCGTTCAAGCCGTGAGCCAGGAGGTATAGAGCAGCTGCGACCAGGATGGTTTCCGGTGTCAGCCGCGAAAGCGCGTCGCCAACCGCGCCCAAATCCAACCGCCGAAGAACAAAAATAAGAAGGGCCGCGCTGATCCCAAACTTCAAAGCAAAAATAACAGACCTGTTTGACCACATCTCTTTGGTTACCTTCGCCTTTGAGCCTTCGCGCTTGAGAAAGTCGGGTATAGTCTGCTACCTCTGCCGCGACAACGCCTTGCGCGCTCACCCCAACCCCTAGAAAGCCATGACTGCGCCACGACCTCCGCACTTCCTCTTTATAAACTACGAATACCCTCCGGTTGGCGGTGGTGGCGGCAATGCGACCCAACAGATCGGCCGGGCGTTGGTGAAACGCGGTGCAAAAGTCACTGTTTTGACCGCTGCCCAGGGAAGCCTGCCGCGGCGGGAAAATGATCGCGGCGTCCAGGTCTATCGAATTTGGGCGGCCAGGCGACGGCAGGACCGATGCTCAATCGCAGAAATGCTGGTGTTTATGATCCACGCTCTCCTGACCGCGCCAGGCTTGGCGCGCCAGGTCAAGGCGAATGCCGCGCTCGTCTTTTTTGGACTGCCGACCGGACCCATTGGCTGGTGGCTTAAACAGCGCCTCGGCCTCCCTTATATCGTGTCATTGCAGGGTGGAGACGTGCCTGGATTCATGGGCGAGGAGATGGCGTTCTATCACCGCATCAGCGGACCAACAATCACAGGCGTGTGGCGTGCAGCCCACGCGGTGGTCGCGAATTCCAACGGATTGGCGAGCCTGGCACGACATCATGCGCCGGCCATCGATATCGATATGATTCCGGCAGGGGCTGACCTCGATGCGGTTGCGCCACCGACAGTCCCAACCCTTGAAGGTCCGTTGCGGCTTCTGTTTGTCGGACGGCTCGTGAATCAGAAAGGCATAGACGTTCTGTTTCGCGCCCTGGCGACAATGAAAGATCACACCGACTGGACTCTCACCATTGCTGGTGAAGGGTCGCTCAAAGATGAGTTGGCCCTGGCGGCTCATCGACTCAGGCTCGCGGATCGTATTGTGTTTAGGGGTTGGCTCGAACGCGATCACCTGCCCGCCGTATACGAACAAGCCGACGTGTTTGTTCTGCCGTCGCGGGACGAGGGCATGCCTAACGCCATGCTAGAGGCGATGGCCGCAGGGTTGCCGGTCATCGGCAGCAAAGTGGCTGGAGTGGATGAAGTCGTCATCGATGGCGAAACCGGTTTCTTGGTTTCCCCGGAAGACGCTGATGCCCTGGCGCATGCCCTGCGCATTGTCATCGAAGATCGCGACCGAGCATTTGAATTAGGGCAAGCATCCCGCAAGCGCGCGGAACAACGATACAGCTGGACCTTTGCAGCCGAGTCCTACCTCTCTTTGTTGTGTGATGCCGCCAATATTGAAGAGCCCGACGAAGACGAGCGTGGCAAAACATGACAGCGGCCCCCATCAGCGCTGACGCTTATGACGACCTATGGGCGGCCGGGTGGGATGACACCCGGCTCTATGGACCAATGGCTCGACACAGTCGCCGATTATTTGCGTCTCTCAGCTCTGACTTATCACCGACGTCCATCCTTGATGTTGGCTGTGGGGAAGGCTCGTTGTTGAGCAGCCTTATGAAACAACACCCGGATGCTGCAGGGACCGGCGTAGAGGTCTCAGACCACGCCATAGCCTTAGCGGCTAAGGTGGTGCCATCGGCCTCTTTCAGGAACTGTGACGTTGCGACAGCCGCATTGCCGGAAACATTTGACCTGGTGGTATCGGCGGATGTTGTTGAGCACATCGCCGACGACGCAGCGGCCATCCGCAACATGGCGTCTATGACCGCGCCCGGCGGTCGGTTAATCATTTCCACGTTGCAAGGCCGTATGCGGAACTTTGAACGCCAGGTTGGTCATGTTCGCAATTACGCCCCAAACGAACTTGAAAGTAAGATGCGGGACGCAGGTTTGAAAATTGAACGCGTCGTGGCCTGGGGTTGGCCGTTCTATTCGCCGCTCTATCGCGACCTGCTCGATATCATGGACAACAAGGGCACCATGGGACGCTTTGGCCTCATTCGAAAAACCATCTGCCACATTCTTTACGGCTTATTTTTGTTAAACCGTTCGACCAAGGGCGACTATATTTTTGTCCGCGCCGTTAAGGAGCATGGGAATGTCTGAGCAGAAACCCAATTTGGGGAAAGTTCTGGTGACGGGCGCTGATGGATTTATCGGCTCTCACCTTACTGAGGCCCTAGTCGCCGCCGGACATAATGTCCGCGCCTTCGTGCAATACAACAGCTTCAATTCCTGGGGATGGCTTGACCACAGCCCGGCTGATATGCGCGCAGACCTCGATGTGTTCGCTGGTGATGTGCGCGACTTGCATGGCGTGCAAACCGCGATGGCGGGTTGCGACACCGTGCTTCATCTCGCCGCGCTGATCTCAATTCCATACAGCTACCACTCTCCCGCCACCTATTTGGAAACCAATGTTTCCGGGACCTTGAATGTCGTGCAGGCGGCGCACGACCTTGGCGCATCCCGCGTGATAACGACATCAACATCGGAAGTGTATGGCACGGCACAGGTTGTCCCGATTACCGAAGACCATCCGCTACAAGGACAGTCACCGTACTCAGCATCAAAGATTGGCGCAGATCAGATTGCTTTGTCTTATCACCGTGCGTTCGGCACACCCGTTAGCGTCATCCGACCATTCAACACCTATGGTCCACGTCAGTCAGCCCGCGCCATCATCCCGACAGTCATAACGCAAATTCTGGCCGGTAAGAAACAGATCAAACTCGGCAGCCTGCATCCGACGCGGGACCTCAGTTACATCGACGACACAGTGGCCGGTTTCATCGCCATGGCCGCGACCGACAACGTCGCAGGTGAGATCGTCAACCTTGGATCTGATTTTGAAATCTCAATGGGTGATACGGTCACTCTCATTAAAAACATTATGGATGCTGACGTGGAGATCATAACCGACGACCAACGCGTGCGGCCCGATGCATCAGAAGTGGAACGCTTGTGGGCATCAAATGACAAAGCTAATGCGCTTTTTGGATGGGCACCCAAACACGCTGGACGTGACGGATTAAAACGCGGGCTTGAGAAAACCATAGACTGGTTCTCAAACCCGGCGCATCAAGCATTGTACAAAGCCGACCAGTACAACATCTAAAGCGCGTTTAAGGATCGAGCGGCATGGACATTCCAACTCTCGAAACCGAGCGACTGATTCTTCGTCCGTTCAAAGCCGATGACATCGACGCCTATGCGGCAATGGTCGCCGACACCGAAGTCAGCAAATTTATCAGCCTCGGCGGCAAACCGATGGACCGGCTGGAAGCCTGGCGTTCTATGACAGCAATCGTCGGCCACTGGCACCTCCGTGGGTACGGCCAGTGGGTGGTGGAAGAAAAAGAGACCAGCCTATTTGTTGGACGCATGGGTTTGTACTATCCCGATACGTGGCCCGGACAAGAACTCGGATACGCCCTTGAACGTTCGCATTGGGGCAAAGGCTATGCCACAGAAGGCGCAATAGCCGCGCGCGACTACGCCTTTAAAACTCTGGGGTGGGACGACATAATTTCGATCATCAGCCCAGTGAACATTAGATCCAAAGCTGTTGCCGAACGATTGGGGGAAACCTATCGCGAAGAGCTGATTCTAAAAGACATGACCCTTCACATATACGGCCTGACTCGTGCCGACTGGGAAAAGTTGGACCGCTAGAGCATGCCTACCGTCGACCGGCATTTACGTTTTCCCGGAACCATAAATTTCCGCGACCTGGGCGGGTACAAAACTAGTGACGGAGGCCGAGTACGGATGGATCAATTGTTCCGGTCCGGTCACTTAGCTTATGCGGACTCCTCGGCACAAAAAGACATCGCGGCTTTAGATATTGGTGTGGTGTGTGATTTTCGCACCGACGAAGAACAGCAGGAACACCCAAACCGATATGCGGAAGACCATACCCCTGAACTCATATCGCTTCCTGTGTGGCCCATTGGCACCCCGGGGGTTGATAAGACGGTCGCGCGATTGCTGCGTGGTGACGCGGATATCGACCAAGCTTTAGCCGACCAATACTGCGGGTATCGGGAGTTTGTGCGTGAACAGTCCGCGCAGTTTGCCGGAATGTTTCAGGCCGTACTTAAGAACAATCAGCGCGCCACTTTACTCCATTGTTCAGCGGGCAAGGACCGTACGGGGATTGCGAGCGCTTTATTACTGGTCGCTCTGGGCGTTTCCCAGGACGATGCGCGTGCGGATTATCTGCTGTCAGCGGAAGGCCACGGCGCGATTGCTCAAACCCAGTTTTATGTCGACAAATACTGGGCCGCGCATATATCGGACCACGGCACCGACCCAGTCTGCACCCAGGATGAGGTCCATCGCCTGTTTTCCGTTCAGATGGAAAAAATAGATGCGGCCTTTGATGAAATGGAACGCGTTGCCGGTTCAGTTGATGACTATATGCGTAAGACTTTGGGGCTAACCGACCAGGCACGCGCAGAGTTGCTGCGCCGCTACGTTGAAGAGCTTTAGGTCTTCTTCAAGGCAGCCGCATAAAACCCATCGAGGCCACCACGTTGATGCCAATAGTACGGCAATGTGCGAAGGGCGCCCGCCTCATCGATCCAATTGGGGTCAATTCCGAGCGGTGCAGGGTCAATCGGCACACGAGACAAACCCGCTTCTTTGAACACAGCGTCGACAACGCCCTGGCCTTCTTCTGGCTCTAGGGAACACACCGCGTAAACCATCACGCCACCCGGTGCGAGAAATTCAGCGGCCCGCTTAAGCAAAGCCTTTTGCGTTTCTGGATAGGCGACAACGTCACGCCGTTTCTTGAGATACCCAAGGTCAGGGTGACGACGCAGTGTACCGGTCGCCGAACAGGGAGCGTCAAGCAATACCGCGTTAAAGGGTTGGGGTGGCGTCCACCGCATTACATCGGCATGAATGACCTCTGCCTTCAAAGACATACGATCAAGATTCTCCTGCACCCGTATAAGCCGTTTTTCTGAAGAATCGATAGACGTAACCTGACACCCAGCGGCGGCGAGTTGCAGTGTTTTACCGCCAGGCGCGGAACAGAGATCCGCGATACGCATGTCCGTCGGCGAACCAACGGCCTGGAGTAAAATCCTTGCCGGCAATGCGGCCGCCGGATCTTGAACCCACCATGCGCCTTCGGCGAAGCCGGGTAGATCCTGGATCATGCCCGATGCGGTATGACGTAGAGACCCAGTAGGGAGCAATTCAGCGCCTAGGTCCGTCGCCAATTTTTCCGCCGCCGCTGACTCTTTCACCGTCAGGTCGAGCGGTGCTTCGGCCAAATGCGCTTCGCCCATTCGGAGCGCGGTTGTTTCGCTGTAGGCCTTGGTCCAACCATCCCACAACCAGCCGGGTGTATTCAGACGCGGCCAATTTTGATCGGCAATGATATCGTTACCCGTCGCTGAAACCTTGCGCAGGACGGCATTCACCAAACCAGTCAAGCGCGGCTGACGAACTCGCTTGACCATCCCAACCGACGTGTCGACAGCGGCGTGGGGGGCCGTTTCAAGAAAGAGGATTTGCGCCGTACCCAGACGCAGTATGTCTTCCACCGGTGCCGGTGGTGTGCGGGTGGTGAAGGTTTTTAGAACAGCATCAATTTGGCCAAGCCGCCGCAGTGTTGTGGCAACAAGGTGCCTTACAAAAGCCCGGTCCCGTGGCTCAAGCTTGCCGGCAATTTTCTGGAAGCGCTTATCGACGGCTTTGCCTTCACGCACGGCACCGCTGAGCAATGTCAGCGCAGCGGCGCGGGACGCAAGGGTATCGGCTTTATCGGATGAGTCTGAGTGACGCTGACTCATGAGGCCTGGTCAATCATCAGGTAGGTTCAAGTCCGTGGGCATGATTGCGAAACGGCTCAGCCAAGCATCAGACGACGGGCCTTCTATATTGGTTGTCGTAAAGACGCGGCCATTAGCATCTGCACGGCCGGCCGCAGCAATGATGACTGTCGCCATATCTTCGCGACCGATGAACATGCCGCCCTCGTATTCACTGCGCGGAATGAGGCCAATCGCCTTTTCGCCACCCGGGCTATCATCGATACCAGCCGGTCCGACAACGACGTACTCCAGGCCAGAGTCGACCAGGACCTTTTCAGCCTTGCCCTTCCAGATCAGAACATCACCACCGATGGTATTGAGAAAGTGATCCTTCACACCGGACGATGACGAGGTAATGATCACGAAACGTGTCGCGCCAGCCGCTTTCGCTGCCTTGGACAGATTGATGGTACCTTCGTAATCGACCTTCTCAGACCGATTGCTGCCCATCGGCCAAGCCGTGGCAACCGCTGAAATAACGATATCAACACCCTCAACAGCTGCGGTTAGGGTTTCGGGTTTGGTGACATCCGCTTCCACCCAGTCATACTGGCTGCCGAATTCTTCGGCGGCGTCCTCAATATCGCGGCTCATGGCGCGCACGGTTAAACCGAGGTCACCGAGACGTTTGAGAACATATCGCCCGTTCTTGCCGGTCGCACCCGCAAGTAAAATGGTTTTGCCTTGAAGATTGGCCAGAGCCTCTTCACCAACAGAAGCCTGTTCGGCCTGCGCCGTATACGAGGCAAATAAAATCGTTATCGCGAGGGCGAGTAGTCTCATTGTGGTCTCCGTGTGTTCAGTTCGTTGAAGGGGGTTGTAGGCCTTTAGTCTTGATCAAGGAAGTCCCGCACGATGGCGGCGGCTTCTTTTGTTTTGAGATCGAGAAAACCGTGGCTCCAACCAGGCAGATCATGGATACGGCTATCTGGGTGGGTTAGCGACCCTTGGGCACGTGCTGTGCGCTCCCACACGTCATCCTCCGGCCGCAAAACTAAAATAGGCTGCGTTACCTTGGGTATATTCGCCGGGCTGTCGTAGGCGAAGGCAGCATTGTGCCCCCACCACGAGATCGATGGATTCAGAAGCCGGGCCCAGAACACACGACCGATGTCATCGAGGGAGCGCCCGTCCATGCTCCAATGCACTGCGGACTGCCACCATTTCTGAACATGCGATCCATCTTCTTTAAGCGGCTCAGGGCCGTAGATGCGTTTCGCCTCGGCCAGTTCCTCATCCGTATACATGGGGGCCGAGACCATAACCACGCGATGGATGCGATCTTGGTTTTGAATTGCCGTTTCGACCGCCACCTTGGATCCGGTGTGGTAGCCCATGAGATCGACGGACGTGAGGTCTAGCACGGACAACAAATCCGCTGCGGCGCCAGCATAGTCAGGAATGGCTGGGGGCTTGGATGGCGGATCGGACTCGCCGAACCCTGGTGTATCCATCGCAATAGCGACACGATCACGGCCCATTTCACTGAGAAAACGCTCGTAGATAATACTGGAATAGGGGCTCATGTGAAAACACACCAACGGGCGTGTTTTGGTTTCGGTTTCCGGTTGAGCGATGCGGTAATGGATCTGGCCGAAGCGGCCATCGACGTAGCCCTTTCGGACGGGCACCCCATTCATGAGGCTGTTTCCGAATCCAAAAATCCACGAACAAGCGCGCAGGCTTCGTCTGTATGGATATCGAGATAGCCATGACCCCAGTCGGGCAACTCGTGGATGCGACCGTTTTGCATGATGCCATCGGCCCGACGGGATTGTTCAACCAGGTCATCGTTGGGGTTCAACACCAGAACCGGTTGAGTGACCTGACTCAATTTGTCCTTCATGGGAAAATCAAAAGCGGCGCTATGACCCCACCAGGAAATATCAGGGCGGCGCAATGCGTCAGCAAATTGAACGGCAACATGGTCCATGGTCCAGCCCGGCCCGGCCCAATGCAGATAGGACTTCCACTTCTCCGCTACATGGCTGCCGTCTTCACTCAACTCAGGCTTGCCGTAGTGATCACGGAACCCTATCAGCTCTTCTTCAGAGAAAATCGGAGCTGAGGTCAGAATCAATTTTCGCACACGGTCGGGCTGCTGCAGTGCCAATTCAACACAAGTTTCTGAACCGGTGTGATAGCCCATGACATCAACCTGTTTCAGGTCGAGGGCATCCATCACGTCGGTCATGGCTGCGGCATAATCCGAGATCGACGGTATGGACGTCGGAGGATCTGATTCTCCAAAGCCCGGTGTGTCCGGGGCGATTGCCAAACGATCAGTCCCGATTTGACCAAGAAACGTTTGATAGATGAGACTTGAATTAGGGCTCATGTGAAAGCACAGCAACGGGATTTGCCCGGAGTTGGACTCCGGTTTCGCGATCCGAAGATGGATTTGGCCAAATCGGCCGTCGACATATTGGCGACGAACAAGTGTGGGGCTATCTGTCATGCCTTGACGGTCGGGCGACAGGGCGATTAGGTCAAGCACAAAGGCGACCTGCCCGCCATCGTTCGGACAGGGAATACTGGTGTGAGGATCGGTGACGGATGATTTTCCGTCGCTATGATTGCCGACAAACAGGGATCGGGAGACAAAAATGAGCCAAGACTGGGACGTCATTATCATCGGCGCAGGAACGGCGGGTATGCCAGCCGCGATCTTTGCCGCGGAACGCAATGCCAAGGTCTTAGTGTTAGACGCAGCCCCAGAGGTCGGCGGCACTCTTCATCTCAGTTCCGGTCAGATGAGCGCAGCAGGCACCCGCCTGCAAAAAGAAAAAGGGATCGAAGACACACCGGAGATGCACATCGAAGACATTATGCGTATCTCCAAAAACACAGCCGATCGCGACATTGCGGGTTTGGCGGTAGACAACGCCGCCGAGACTTTGGACTGGCTTGAGGCCATCAACTTCAAGCCGCTGCCCGACCATCCCGTCAAAGGGCAAGCTCATGAGCCCTATAGTGTTCTTCGCTATGTCTGGGGAGCGGACCTCGGAAAATCGATTTTGGCGGTGTTAAAGCCGCCTTTTGAAGAGGCCATAGCGAGCGGCAAAGTCACGCTCAAACTCAACACTCGGGTCACGGCGCTTACGCAAGACGACAATGGTTCAGTGACTGGCGTAGCCGCGCAATCAGACAGTGGCGCGAGCGAGTCCTATTCCGCCACCTCCGTTGTCATAGCCGCCGGCGGCTATGTTGCTAACGGCGCCATGTACAAAGAGCTCTCTGGTCATCCTGCCTACGGCGATCATTCCTATCCCTATTGCACTGGTGATGGCTTGAACCTGGGCTTGACCGCGGGCGGTACGGCCTGGGGCCATGAGAATTATTTGACCAGCTTCGGTGTGGTCATGCAGTCCTACGACGTGCCCGCAAAGGTACGGTGCCGCCAAATCCATTGGCCCGAGCGGCGCATGCCCTGGGAGATCTATGTCAACGCCCATGGCGAGCGCTTCATTCGCGAAGACGAGCCAAGCGTCGACGTCCGAGAGCACACCATTCAAGAACAGCCTGAGCTGCGCCATTGGATCGTGTTTGATTCGACAACATTGAAAGAAGCTCCACAGCTGTTTGCTGATTTCGGCCCCGACGATATTAAGGCGGCGGCCGAAAAGGGCGAACCGATGTTCTACGTCGCAGACACCATTGCGGCCTTGGCTGAGAAAGCGGGTTTGCCGGCTGACGCTTTGACGGAAACGATCAACACCTTCAATACAGGACAAGCGTCGGGCCAGGATGCTCTGGGCCGTCAGAACATGCCGCGACCAATTACCGATGGGCCCTTCTATGCCATCCGGTCGCAAGCGTTTTCGGTCTCAAGCACCGTTGGGCTTAAGGTCAACACCGACCTACAGGTGATCCGAGAAGACGGCACGCCGATCGCCGGACTTTATGGGGCGGGAGAAGCCCTCGGCCAAGGCGCAATGATGGGCAGCTCCTTTTGTGGCGGCATGCTAGTCACACCAGCGCTGACGTTTGGGCGTATGCTCGGGCAACGCCTGCTACCGCTGGGAGCAACCGCTCAAGCTGCGGAGTGACAATTCTTGTGACGCGCGTAGACTAAAGTCATGAACGTCTGATCAAAACGGAGAGTCAACAATGGGTATTGAAGTCGGTGGCCTGTTCGGCCTGCTTATTCTGATCGCGGATGTGTATGCGGTCGTCAAAACAATCCAAAGCTCGGCGTCGACCGGCACCAAAGTGTTGTGGATTGTTTTAATTTTAGTGCTGCCGCTTCTTGGCTTGATCCTGTGGTTTCTGTTCGGCCCAAAGGCGTCTTAGATGCCCGAAAACACCGTCTCTTCTCCAAAATCTGAGGCCAAAGAAACTGCGAAATCAGAAACGCCGGTCAAAGGCGACAAAACCAAAGATGCGCTGGATGGCGAAATTGGGGGACCAAAGGGCCCCGAGCCGACCCGGTTTGGCGACTGGGAGCAAAAAGGACGGTGTTCAGATTTCTAGTTTATCGATGAGATACCGAGCACTCAGCTTAAACGCTTCATTAAGCCAGCTGCTCTAAGCTTATGACTCATATGCGAGATTAGATTTATCCACAGGTCGATTAACCGATGATAACTCTACAACGGCTTACGCGGTATACTTAATCCATGATCTTAACCGCCTTCATTGATCGTTTGAAAAGCCAACCGAAAGATAATGATTCGGTACTCGATCTCTATGATCCCGAGGATGTGTTCTACGCGGTCGAGCCACTGACCCTTCTCATTTGTCCCATGGCCGGTGACTCAACGGGACGATCAGCCCAACACATTGCGACCCGGTTGTCCGGCCGCCTGGGTTTGAAAATTCAGGTTCTGGACCGGGCTCTTACATCGGGCAAAGCCGATACGTTCTTACCGTCCTCCCTCTCCATGGCAGCGGATCTTGGGGGCGAGTGGATCAAACGCCACAACGCTGATCTCCTGATTTGGGGCGATACGACAAAGAACGGCGGCTGGCGATTGCGGTTTATGAGCAAGTCGGTCGCGGTACAACCCGGCGCATCGACATGGACAGCGATGGACCGCCTCGAAGTCCCCGCCCTATTCCCCGACACCTATAGCGACGTCGTGTTCGCCTGCGCCCTGGCTATCGCTGATTTAGAAACCGGTGCCCAATATCAAGCACGGCGCGCCTTGCTTGATCCGTTGCTGACAGCTGTGCGTGATCTTGCGGATGGCGACCGGTCGGGCACCGTGGCCGAGGGTGCGACCGCGCTCAGTGCATACGGTGCCATCTTATTGCTTCAGGGTGCCGCCAGCGGCGATGTCAAAGCGCTTGAGAAGGCGGTCTCTCTGAGTCAGGCGACATTGATTATGGGACAAGACGCTTTCCCACCTCATGAAGAGGCGATTATCGGCGCGCGCATCGCCGATGCCATGGCGATTATCGGTGACCTCAAGCCCGGCACAAAACTGCCGACCAAGACCGTCGACTATTACCGAACCGCGGTAAGTATGATCGACCGCAGTGAGTTCTCGGACTACTGGGCGGCATTGAATGTTCGCTTAGGCTTGGCCCTGCACGGCCTCGCGCTCGCCGATGAAGACATCAGCCTGCTGCAACAGGCATCCGATGCCATGACCGATGCAACCCGGGTGTGGACCCTGACCGAACACCCCGTGCGCTGGGCCGACATTCAAAACTCGCTCGGTGGACTACTGCTGACCATGGGTAAACTGAGCCAGGCACCCGACCTATTCGACAAAGCGATCAATATCTTTCTTTCGATTGCCAGCGTCTGGACCCGCACCAAAGCACCGTTGGTCTGGGCGACCACACTGGCCAATCTTGGCGCCGCTTTAAAAGAGAAGGGCGACGCTCAAGGCAGCCGAGCCATTTTATCCAAAGCCGCCGACGCCTTTCGCCAGGCCGCTGAGGTCTTTACGGAACTCAACATGGAACGATACGTCGCCATCGTTGATGCCGAAGTTGAAGCCATTGAATCTCAATTGGCTGCGACCAGCGCCTAACAATCCCTAAACCGCGTCAAAGGCAGCGTGATACTTCACTGTTCCTGATGGGATTTCCGCAGTGCCAAGATTGACCGCCTGAAAATATGGGCCGCCGCCGTTCTCCCAGGACAACCCAAGCTCCGTTGACCGTTGAAAACCAAAACGACTGTAAAATGCTGGATTGCCCAGCAAGACCATACCCTGCCCATCAATAGCGGCTGTTTCCCTCAATACCTTGAGCATGAGTGTTGTGCCGACACCCTGACGTTGATGGGTCGGGTGGACGGCGATGGGGCCGAGTCCAAACCATCGGGCTCTGTCTGACCCATTAATCGTGACCGGACTGACGGCCACATGCCCGACCGGTTCTCCATCCGATTCTGCAACAAGGGTCAACGCCCCGGCTTCGCGAAGCAGGTCGACTAGGTCCGCTTCCGCAGCGGTTTCAAATGCGGCCGCGTTGAGTGCATGGATCTTCGCCAGATCATTTTCCGTTTCCGGCCGAATGACAGGCGTCGGTGACGTCACGCCCCCGCCCGGTTAGCAACCAGATCATCAACAACGCTCGGATCAGCGAGAGTGGACGTGTCACCCAACGCATCCACTTCGTTCTCAGCGATCTTTCGTAAGATGCGTCGCATAATTTTACCAGACCGAGTTTTTGGTAAACCAGGCGCCCACTGTAAATGATCGGGCTTGGCGATCGCACCAATGTCGTTACGGACCCATTGAACTAACTCATCATGTAGGTCCGGCGTTGAGTCGACACCTTCCATCAAGGTGACGTATGCGTAGATACCCTGTCCTTTGATGTCGTGGGGAAACCCAACCACCGCGGCTTCGGCGACTGCCTTGTGCGCGACCAATGAACTTTCGATTTCTGCGGTCCCCATGCGATGACCCGAAACATTCAAGACATCGTCCACCCGACCAGTGATCCAATAGTAACCATCTTCGTCGCGACGGCAGCCATCGCCAGTGAAGTACTTTCCCGGATACTGAATAAAATAGGTGTCGATGAAGCGTTTGTGGTCGCCATAGACCGTGCGCATCTGTCCGGGCCAGGAGTCTTTAAGGCAAAGATAGCCGGATGCGGCACCGTCGAGTTCGTTGCCTTCGCCATCAACCAAACAGGGTTGAACACCAAAGAACGGGCGTGTCGCCGACCCCGGCTTTAAGGCCGTCGCTCCCGGCAAGGGCGCAATCATGATGCCGCCGGTTTCGGTCTGCCACCAAGTGTCGACAATGGGGCAACGGCCATCGCCAACAATACGGTGGTACCAAAGCCACGCTTCCGGGTTGATCGGTTCACCAACTGATCCCAATAAACGCAACGTTGTACGCGACGCTTGTTTCACCGGCGCATCACCCTCACGCATTAACGCGCGTAACGCTGTCGGTGCGGTGTAGAAGGTGTTGACGCCGTGCTTATCGATCACATCCCAAAACCGCCCGGCGTTGGGATAGTTGGGAACACCCTCAAACATCAGCGTGATCGCACCGTTGGCGAGTGGGCCATAGACAATGTAGGTGTGGCCGGTAATCCAACCAACGTCGGCCGTGCACCAATAGACCTGACGACCGTCGTAATCGAACACATACTTGTGGGTCATGGCGGCGTAAACCATGTAACCGCCCGTGGTGTGCAGCACGCCCTTGGGTTTGCCGGTGGACCCGGACGTATAAAGAATAAACAACGGATCTTCCGCGTTCATCTCTTCGGGCTCGCACCAACTGCCCTGTTCTTCGGTGATGACGTGATACCAGTGGTCGCGCGCCGATTGCATCGGCACACCGACGTCGGTGCGTTCAACCACCACCACATGTTCAACGGTGTCGCAGGATTCCAGCGCTTTATCGACATTGGCTTTGAGCGGCACGGTCTTTCCGCCACGCACACCTTCATCTGCGGTTATCACGACCGACGCCCCACAGTCGTTGATGCGATCCGCCAGTGATTGAGGCGCGAAGCCACCAAACACCACCGAATGCACCGCACCGATACGGGCACAGGCGAGCATTGCGACCGACGCTTCAATGATCATCGGCATGTAGATGCAGATGCGATCACCTTTCTTCACGCCAAGCATACGCAACGCATTACCAAGCTTGCACACCTGTTCGTACAGCTGACGATACGTGACGTGTTTATGCTCGGTCGGGTCATCCCCTTCCCAGATGATAGCTGTTTCAGTACCCAGCTCATCCAGATGGCGATCGAGACAGTTGTAGCAAGCGTTCAACGTTCCATCTTCGAACCATTTTATGGATACGTCGTCTTTGCCGTAGTTCACCGACTTCACGGTCCGATAGGGCGTTATCCAATCAATAATCTTGCCGTGTTCGCGCCAGAATTCTTCTGGGTCACTGATCGATTGAGCATACATCTCTTGGTATTGGTCATCAGAGACCAAGGATGTTTTCGTCCAGTCTTCAGGGACAGGGATCACGGTCGCGTCAGCCATAGGTGTCTCCGATTGATCTCACGTTGCTCAGTCTTATCAGGGATCATAGCCGTGCAAATTGATCAGAGTCACTCGTCAGATCGCCCGATCTAGTCCGCGTCTTGAACGATAATCACATCATCGCCATCCACTTTGATGGGAAACGGTTGCAAACTTTTCCCGCGACAGGGTCCGCGGGTGCAATAGCCGTCGGTCGGCCGGAAATGAGCGCCGTGCATGGTGCACAGCAAATAACTCCCCGTGAGATCAAAAAAGGTGTCACCGAGCATGTTCAGCGGCACCCGCGCATGGGGGCAGGAATTAACGAAGGCACGAATCTCGCCTTTCCATTCCACGACCATGATTGAGTGCTGCTCGTCACCATTTTTAATAATGACATCTTTGGCTTTCGTCGCAGCCAAGTCACCGACCTGACACAGCACGCGGCCGGCCAGTTCATTTGGATCCGGAAGCATCGGTGGTTGTTTAGCCGAGAGGTAAAATGTTTTTGCTGAGACGCATCGTCACGGACTCGAACAAGTCAGCTTTGTAGTAAGGCTCATCCGCTATCCACGTCCGCGCGGCTGCGATATCCGCAAAGTCGAGAATATAAAGGCTGCCCTTAAATGTCTCACCATCGTCGTCAAACAACGGACCGACGTAAGCTCCGTCAGGCATGTTGGCCTTAAGCCATTCGAGATGGGCCGGCCGCGTGGCCATGCGCAGATCGAGATGATTGGGTTTGTCGAGACACATGATGGCGACGAGCATGACGGGGTCCTATTCGTGACGGGTGTTGTTAACCGTGAAACTGGATGAGCCCAGAAAGACTGGTCGGCGCAATGGTGACTTGGGCCAGAACTTCTCCGGTTTCGAGTGAAACTTTTACAACATCACCGGTAAACCAGTTCGCAGCATAGGCGTAAGTTTGATCCGTTCCAGCCGCGGCCAGAGCCCAACCAAATCCGGGCAGTGGTACATCCTGAATGACTTCACCGGATTCCGTAAGAACTGACAGTTTAGTGCCGAGCGGCATGACGAGCTTGTCGTCCATACTCTTAACATCGAACACCATCGGCGGTGGTCCGCGACCATCACCGGGCGGCAAGGTCATCAGATCTTCGCCCTGCGCGCCTGACTCAAGATCGAACTGCATCAACCGCGGTCCCGTTTCAGACGTGTAGATAAGAGTCTTACCATCAGACCCGAGGGCCGTATGGGTAGCCCCCATGCTGCCGCTGACGCCGCCATGGACGTCGGGCTCAAGCGTTTGCACCAATGCTTCCGTTTTATCGTAGACATAAATTTTTCCCTGACCGACGTTTTCAGGATCATCGGGAAGATAAGGATATCGCGTGGTGAGATTTTCCGGTTGCGCACTTCCTTTGAGATATTCAACCAGCGCAAAATTTCCGTTGGGCAAAAACTGCACTGAGCCAAAAGGCCGGTCTGCAAAAGACTTCGTCGGCAATAGCGTTGCCTCGGGCGTCACCCGCACCACTTTCCACGCAAAGGAATCGAACGCCCACAATGTGCCGTCGGGGGCGAAATTTAGACCGCCTACCAAATGCGTTGTGTCATCGATCCAAAGCGTGCCCTTGAAATTTAAGTCCTGGTCAAACTGAAGAATGCGGCCACGACCGGCGTGATCATCATCCGGGTTGTTGAGAAACGTTGCACCCAAAAACACATCGCCCTTCGCAAAGGGCTGAAGGTTCGACACTGCCGGTTCGAAATCACTCACGTCATTGTCCTCACCGCTTGCAGATGTCGCGAACAAGAGGCCACACATAACCAAAACACTTTTCAACACCACTCAACACGCTCCGCTAGTTTTCCCGGCCATAGTCATCGTCAAGACGAACGATATCATCTTCACCGACATACTCGCCGGACTGCACCTCGATCATCTCAAGGTCGACTTTTCCAGGGTTCTCAAGGCGGTGGGTCGTGCCAGCTGGAATAAAAGTCGATTCATTCTCGCCCAGCAAAATCTCTTGATCACCATTGATGACCTGGGCCGCCCCTTTGACCACCACCCAATGCTCCGAGCGATGCCAATGCTTTTGCAACGACAGTTTCGCGCCCGGCTTAACGCCGATGCGCTTAACCTTAAATCGATCGCCCTCATCAACAGTCTGGAACCACCCCCAGGGCCGGTAGGTTTTGGCGTGAGCGGTGGCAACGTCGTTCCCGGATTCCCTTAGGTGAGTAACAACATCTTTGACTTTCTGATCATGAGCCCGGTCGGTGACCAAAACCGCGTCATCGGTGACGACAACGATTGCGCCTTCTAATCCAACCACGGCGGTGGTTTGGCGTTCCGAGCGCACATAGGTGTTCTTATTGTCGAGAGAAACAACGTCACCAATGAGTGTGTTGCCGTCTTCGTCCTGCTCGCTTTCATCATGCAGGGCCGACCACGACCCGACGTCAGACCACCCCATATCAACTTGCACAACAGCGGCTTTGTCGGTCCGCTCCATCACGCCGTAATCGATCGATTGGCTGGGCACAGTTGCGAAGGTTTCCGCATCGAGGCGGAAGAAAAAGAGATCGTTGGACCCTTTGTCGAGCGCCTCTTGGCATTTCGGCGCGATATCCGGTTCAAACCGATTGAGTTCATCAAGAAAGATTTTTGCCGGAAATAGAAAAATGCCGCCGTTCCAAGAGTAATCACCAGAGTCCAAAAAAGACTGCGCTGTTTTGGCATCCGGCTTCTCAACAAAGGCTGCAACCTCGAAGGCACCGCCGTGAAGGGAGTCGCCCTGCTTAACGTACCCATAGGCAGTGGACGCTGCCGACGGGGTAATACCAAAGGTGACAAGCTTTCCGTCCTTAGCCAAAGGCACAGCTGTTGCAACTGCGACGCGGAATGCCTCCGGCTGACGGATCAGGTGATCGGACGGCATCACTAAAAGAAGCGCGTTCGGATCATCGGCAACGACTTGTGCCGCGACGGCGATCGCCGGTGCCGTGTTGCGTCCTTCCGGTTCAATAATGATGGCCTTCGGCTCAATGCCAACGGCGCGCAGCTGTTCGGCAACGATAAAGCGATGAGCGTCATTGCAGACAACTATGGGCGCGGCCACTTTCGGCGTCGTCTCAGGGCCGAGGCGAAGCGCGGTGTCTTGAATAAGGGTATGTGTGCCGGTTAGAGCCTGTAGCTGTTTGGGAAATTGTTCCCGAGACAGCGGCCACAGCCGCGACCCAGAGCCGCCGGACAGAATGACAGGATAGATGGTCGGCGTTGACGCCACGTCGAGTTCCCCAATGCCAAGCTCGGCAGGACCGAGCGGTTACCGCACGGTCATAGCGCAAACCACGGGTGTCAGGCCAGTTTCCTAGCTTCGGTTAACCGAAATCCAACTCTTCTTTGATGGGCCGGTCCAAGAGCTCAGCAATCGCCACGTCGATGGCCACACCCTTGTTAAGAATCTGATCCATGGCGCGACAGATGGGCATATCAACACCCTTTGATTCCGCCAGCGCGACCACCGCTTCTGCCGTATAGACACCCTCTGTCACCGCCCGGCGTTCGCCCAACACGTCTTCCAGGGTGCGACCCTGACCAAGCGCTGCGCCAAGCGAGTAATTGCGCGACTGCATTGAGGTGGCAGTCAATAAAAGGTCACCCAAACCACAGAGACCCATTAGTGTTTGGGATTGCCCTCCGAGAGACATCGCCAACCGCACAACTTCGACCAGACCACGGGTGATCAGCGCGGCCCGGGCGTTGTCGCCAAGCTGTTTGCCTTCGACCAGACCACAGGCGATGGCCAAAACATTTTTGACCGCCCCGCCAATCGCCGCACCAACGAGATCGGTCGACAGGTAAGGCCGGAATGTCGCCGTGCCAATTGCAGCGGCAGCCCGCTCACCCAACGCGGCATCCTCACAGGCGAGGGTCACAGCTGTGGGAAGACCCGTGGCGACTTCTTTAGCGAAGGTTGGTCCCGACAGCACCATCGGTGGCGCGGCAGGCAGAGCCTCTGCAATCACTTGGGTCATCAGCGCTTTGGACCCGCGCTCTATGCCCTTGGAGCAAATGACCGCGGGAACGCCCTCTTTCCAGTCGGCGGTGAGTTCCGCGCAAACACTGCGTAAGTGTTGCGCCGGCGCGACCAGCAAAACGAGATCGGCATCGATGGTCTCAGCGTAACTGTTGGTGGCGCGGATGCCGGGATCGAGCTCAACGTCGGGCAAAAAAACATCGTTGACGTGACGGGTGTTAATGCTTTCAACGACCTCGTCCTCACGGGCCCATAGGGTGACGTCCCGTCCGGCTCGTCGCGCCATGGCGGCCAGTGCTGTGCCCCAGGCGCCAGCCCCTATTACTCCAATCCGCTCCATGATTAACCTCCACATCGGTCATTCTTGATATGTGTTTGGCACGACCGGCCAGACAGAGTCCATGCCGGCCAGGAAAGCCCGACCGGATCCAATCCGGTATGCCCTTGCAAAGCAGGATGCCGTCCGCCACAACCGATACCATGACTGTTCTGGTGACAGGAGCGGCCGGCTTTATCGGCTTTCACACGGCGCGGCGCTTATTGGCCGACGGCGAAACTATTGTCGGCATCGACAATTTCCATGCCTATTACGATGTCGCGTTAAAAGAATCCCGGTGGTCGATTCTGAAAGAGTCTGAGCAGTTCCGTGGTGAGCGTCTCGACATCGCAGACCGCGCCGGACTCGAAACCCTTTTCGATGAAATCAAGCCAAGCCGCGTGGTCCATGTCGCCGCCCAGGCCGGTGTCCGCCATGGTGTCGATCATCCCCATGATTATGCAAACGCGAACTTGGTTGGAATGCTTAATGTTCTAGAGGGGTGCCGACAATGCCATGTCGAGCATTTGGTTTACGCCTCAACAAGCTCCGTCTATGGCGCCAACCAAGCGATGCCATTTTCTGAAC